>JAAUSQ010000050.1 GCA_012033195.1 Chloroflexaceae bacterium | reverse complement strand
GTATATTCGGCAACGGTACGGCTCCGGGCATGGGTTGCCGCAACATAGGCAGGGTCGGCATAGGTATACAGGCCGGCGGCAGGCTTGTACTGCGTCCGGTGAGCGGCGTAATCCACCAGCCGCCATCGGTGCCCCGGTCAACATGCGAGAACCAGCCAGTCGTATTAATCAGGAATTGCGACGTGGGCGCGGTGTTCTGCTCAATCCATTCCAGCGCCGTCACATCGCCGGCTGTGGTAAAATGGTGTCCGGATTGAGCACATTGCGCCCATCCCACGCGCTCCACACTAGCAGCGCCGCCAGTGCCCCAATAGTGCCAATCTGCATCCACTCGCTGCCACGCGGGAAGCTGGGCAGCAGGCGGCTGTACAGCAATGCTACGCCACCACCCACTAGGGCCGCCAGTGGCATAAACAGGCTGATCACAACCACTTCGTTGGTGATAAGCCAGAAGAACGGCACCCATACGAGGCGCGGGTTGCACAGCACCAGCAGCACGCCCAGCAACCCGATCCCCAGCTTGCGGTTCTGCATTGCGTGCAGCAGCAGCGTAACCCCCACCGCAGGCAACACATAGGTAATCAGCGGCGGGTTAGATAGCATCAGCATAATACCCGTCCAGCCCACCAGGATCACCGCTGCACGGGTGCGCCGCAACAGGCCCCACGCGCCCGCCAGCAGTGTGCCCGCCACAATCCAGCGGGTATGGCCCGCCCACAGCAACCCCTCGCTCAGCTTGTTGTAATCGCCGCCACCCACCAGATTGGTTGGTGTTTCGACGGCAGGTGCAAGGCGTTGCAGCACCAGCACCCACAGCCAAGGAGCCGCCAGCAGCAGCGCCGCGCCCGCCATGCCTGCGCCGTGCAGGATGCGCTGCCGGATCTGCGCCCGGTCCCCGACCTGTGCCAGCCAGATCCCGCCACTGCTCGCCAGCAGGCCGAAACCCAGCACCAACGCCCGAAAATGAATAATGCTCAGGCCCGCCAGCAGCACCACACAGAGCAGCCAATCGCGGCGGGTGGGGCGGTGCAGCCAGCTATCCCAGCAGATAGCCAGGGCGGGCACGGCCAGCAGGCCCATAAGCTGCGTATAGCGGCCCCAACTTACATAATAGGCGGGCATAATGGATACGGTACCCACGATGATTGCCGCAACAACACCCGCCAGCGGTCGCCGCCAGAAGTAGGTCGCCAAGGCCGCAACGGTCAGCACGTGTAGGGCATTGATGATCTGTCCGCCCCACAGCATCACACGCGGCAGATCGAGGCCAGATACCTGCATGGCCGCTGCCATCACTGCGTGGTAGCCCCAGTGATAGGGCAGGTTTTCGATGGGAATATAGGGCTGCAATGAGTAGGGAGCCTGCCCCTGCTCGGCCACCACCCGGATGAGCAGGGCGTGATGCACCGAGTCGACCCAGGCGGGCAGGGCCAATTCACGAATCTGGTAAAAGCGCATCCAGACGGTGACACCAAGCACCACCAGCAGCGCCGCCCACGCCAGGATATCGGGGGCAATACGATCACTGCTCAGGTCGTCCAGTGGCGAGCGTTCTGCGGTATCGCGCCACGCACACAGCAGCACCAGCATGCCACACACCAGCGTCAGCGCAATCAGCAGCGGAGCCGTCAGGGGCACACCCACCAGCGTTGTCCAGGTGTAGAGTACACTGATCAGGGCCATGCTTAGGCCGAGCCACAGCGTAGGGCGCACAAACGGGGCCGGTTCGATAGCCGCCGGGAAGAGCCGCTCAAGCACATAGCCAGGGCCAAACAATAACACCATAAAGGCTAAAAAAAACCAGCCTGCCGTTCCAACCAGCACCATCACTGCCGCGCAGCAGAGCGCAGCAATGAGGAGCTTGCGGGCAGCAGGAATGGTTGAAACGCGGGTTGTATGGGTGAGTTGTGTATCCATTGCTCTCGCGTGGGTGCGTACATACCCAGATTGCATTATAGCACGCAGCCGCGCCGGGGGTGAGGGGGCGTTGTTTAGAAGATGTAAAGAAATTGGGCACGCCGCGCACGGTGCCCGTACCAAGCAAGATGTGCTACACTGCTTTATGATGCATCAACGTTTATTTGCCACCACCTATACCCTGACCCGCCTGGTGCTGTATCTGGTGCTGCTGGCTCCGGTGGCGGTGTTTGTGCTGCACGCCTTTTCGGTGCGCTGGTTCTATCCGCAGGTTCTCCCGGCTGAATGGACGCTGGAGCCATTGCTGCGGCAACTTGGCAACGCCGACACCCGCGAGGCGCTCTGGAATAGTACGCAGATCGCGCTGCTGGTCAGCGTCTTGTCACTGCTGGTAGGCTATCCGGCGGCGCGGGTGCTGGGGCTGCGCAGCTTTCGCGGCAAAAGTATTGTGTACCTGCTGCTGTTTCTGCCGACGATTATTCCGCCAGTGGCAACCGGCATCGGTTTGAACATTCTCTTTCTGCGGCTGCAACTGACGGGCACCATCTTTGGGGTGGCACTGGTGCATCTTATTCCGGTGCTGCCCTATGTGGTGTTTACGCTGGCAAGTGTGTTTGCCCGCTACGATATTAACTTCGAGCATCAGGCGCGGGTGCTTGGTGCAAGTGGCTGGCGTATCTTCCAGACCGTGACGCTGCCACTGGTATTACCGGGGCTGATGGTGGCGGGGCTGTTTGCCTTCCTGATCTCGTGGAGCGAATACCTGCTCACGCTGCTGATTGGTGGGGGGCGTGTGCTGACGCTGCCGCTGCTGCTGTTTTCGCTGGTATCAGGCGGCAACCCGACCAGCATTTCAGCGCTGGCGCTGCTGTTTGTGGCGCTGCCCGCTCTCGCCGTTGCGCTCACATCGCGCTACCTCGGCACCGAAGCAGGCATCCGTTTCCAGGGGGGCGCGGGGCTGGGAAGGGGCGATAAATGAGGGGCGAGCGGTAAAATGACGAGCATCACTCTGGACAACCTGCATATTCGCTACCCACGCCAGCCGCACCCGGTGCTCGATGGGCTGGCGCTGGCCGTGCAGAGCGGCGAACTGCTGGCACTGCTTGGCCCATCGGGAAGCGGCAAGTCTACGATCCTCAAGCTGATTGCAGGCATCGAGCGCCCCGATACAGGCGATATCTGCTTTGATGGGCAGAGCATTCTGAGCATTCCCGCCAATCGCCGCAACGCCGTGCTGATGTTCCAGAAAGCCTATCTCTTCCCGTTTATGTCCATCGAAGAGAACATCAGCTTCGGCTTGAAGGTGCAGGGCGCAGCGTGTGCCACCATCCGTGCTGCGGTGCGCCGTATGCTGGAACTGGTCGAACTGCCTGGTATCGAACGCAAATTTCCGGCGCAGCTTTCGGGCGGCGAGCAGCAACGGGTCGCCCTGGCGCGGGCACTCGTCACGCGGCCCCGTGTGCTGATGCTGGACGAGCCACTCAGCAGCCTCGATACCAATGTACGAGCCACACTGCAAGAGGCCATCCGCCGCATTCAGCGCGAACTGGGCCTGACAACAATCTTGGTAACGCACGACCTGAGCGAGGCAATGGTGCTGGCCGACCGGGTGGCGCTGCTGCTGGATGGACGTATCGAAGCCTGTGCCGCGCCGCGTGTGTTGTTTCAGCGCCCGCCAACCCGGAATGCGGCCCGCTTTGTTGGTGTGTCCACCTTTCTTGAAGGTACAGTTGAGCAGTGCCACTTGCAGAGTACGCTGGGGCGGCTATCGCTGCCACACAACACCGCTGGCCCCTCGCGTCCGGCGACGTTTGCCATTCGCCCGGAGCATCTGCGCCTGCTGAACGGTGCGGCAGATGAGGCAAGCAATGCCCTCCCCGGTACCATCACCGATATGATCTATCGGGGGGAGGCGACCGAGTATCAGGTACGCATTGCCGATCAGCAGGTGCGTGTGCGGCAGTTCAGCGCCGACACCGACCACGCACCTGGTACGGTGGTGTGGGTGCAGTTCCCGCCAGAGCATCTGTTTGAGGTGGAGGGCGCATAAAGCGCAAAACACAGGAACCCCTCGCCTGGGGCCTATCGCCTATCGTCTGCGCGTGCGGTACAATCACCCTATGATAGCAATTGATCTTGTCGCCAGCATTGCGCTGCGCCACGTCGTGCAGGCGGGCAGCAGTGCCGTTTATACCTACCGCATCCCGCACCGGCTCCACGACCTGATTGCGGCGGGGGCGCTGGTATGGGTGCCGCTGCGAACCCAGACAGTGCAGGGTATTGTGCTGCGGATTGAAGAGCATCTGCCCGATAACGTGCCCGTCCGTTTGCGTGATGTTATTGGGGTTGCCGACCCGGAGGCGCGTATTCCGGCGGCAGGGCTGGCGCTGGCCCCCTGGATTGCAACCACCTATCAAGTACCACTGTATCAGGCGCTCAATCTGCTGCTGCCGCCCGGTGTGCAGCAAGAAGCCACCCACCTCTGGCAGGCCACACCCGCAGGGATGCGGGCCACGCTGGGCGCGTTACCCGAACGCGAACGGGCCGTGCTGTATTATCTGCGCAGCCAGGGCGAGCAGAGCACCCGCGACCTGCACCATGTCTTGCATAGCAGCGAAAAAAGCCTACGTGATGCCTGCGAACTGTTGCAAGAGCGCGGCCTGATCACTCAGGGCACAGCTCTGAGTGCGCCCCGCATCCGGCCCCGCATCGAGCGCTGGGCACGTCTGTTGATCACGCCCGATGAACTCGACCGCACGCTGGAAGACCTGAGCCGTGCCCCCAAACAGCAGGCGGTGGTGCGCTGGCTGGCCGAGCAAGCACCCGAATCGGCGGCAGCGGTGGGGGCCGTGTATGCTGCAACCGATACGGTGCTGGCGACCCTGCAAGCGCTGGAGCGTAAAGGTGTGCTGACCATCGAGGAGCGTGAGGTGCGCCGCGACCCACTCTTTGATACTAACATCCCGCCCGACAACCCGCCCGCGCTGACACCCGCTCAGCGCCGCGTGTGGGAGCCAATCCAGGCCGCACTCGAAGGGCGCGAGGAGGTGCCGCCCGTCTTTCTGCTGCATGGCGTGACGGGTAGTGGCAAGACCGAAATTTATCTGCGGGCAGCGGCGCGGGCCATGCGCCTGGGGCGGCAGGTGCTGGTGCTGGTGCCCGAAATTGCACTGACGGCGCAGCTTGTGCGGCGCTTTGCGGCCCGCTTCCCTGGCAAGATTGCCGTGCTGCATAGCCGCCTTGCCGATGGCGAGCGCTACGACGAATGGCGGCGGCTACGGCGGGGCGATGCATTACTGGCAATCGGCAGCCGTTCGGCGGTGTTTGCGCCCCTGCCACACCTTGGCCTGATTATCGTGGACGAAGAACACGAGCCAACTTATAAGCACGATAGCGTCCCACGCTACCATGCGCGTGCGGTGGCGCTGCGGCTGGCCGAACTGACGGGCAGTGTGGTTATTCTGGGCAGCGCTACGCCGGGCATCGAGAGCTATCACGCGGCCCGTTCTGGTCGGTATCGGCTGCTCGAAATACTGGAGCGGGTGAGTGTGGCACGCGGGGCCGATGGCCTGACATATACCCAGCCGTTGCCGCTGCCGCCCGTGCGTCTGGTCGATATGCGCCACGAGTTGCAGCAGGGTAATACCGCGCTGTTTAGCCGTCAGTTGCAGGCTGCACTGCACCAGACCCTCGCGGCGGGGCAGCAGGTGATCCTGTTCCTTAATCGGCGCGGTGTGGCGAGCTTTGTGATGTGCCGCGACTGTGGCGCAGTGCCGAAGTGCCCGCGCTGTAGCAGTACCTTCACGGTGCACAACGAAGCACAGGAGCACGGCGAACACGCGGCGGTGATGATTTGCCACGGCTGCAACTACCGCGAACTGGTACCCGCCTTCTGTCCGCAGTGCCTCAGCCCCAGGGTGAAGACATTCGGCGTAGGCACGCAGCGCGTTGAGGCCGAGGTGCAGCATCTTTTCCCAGGGCGCGGACCCTGCGCTGGGATAGCGACAGTGCCACGGGCAAAGATGCCCACAGCCGTATGCTTGATCTGTTTCTCAACCACGAAGCCGATGTGCTGATCGGGACACAGATGATAGCGAAGGGGCTGGACTTGCCACGTATTGCACTGGTGGGGGTGGTTGCCGCCGATACTGCGCTGTACCTGCCCGACTTCCGCAGCGGTGAGCGCACCTTTCAACTGATGACCCAGGTCGCGGGGCGGGCTGGTCGGCGCAGCGATGGCGCACAGGTGATTATCCAGACCTACGCCCCGGAGCATTACGCGCTGCGGGCCGCGCAAGAGCACGACTATCGCAGCTTTTACTTGGAAGAGATAGCATTTCGGCGCAGTATGCACTACCCGCCCTTTGCGCGGATGGTGCGCTTTGTCTACGCCAGCAGCAGCACGGCAGCCTGCGAACGCGAAACAACCGCCCTGGCGCTACGTCTGCGTGAGACCGTCGAGCGGCTGAACCTGTCGCCGTGGGGCATCATCGGCCCGGCCCCGGCCTACATTCAGCGGATGCGGGGCCGCTGGCGCTGGCACGTACTGCTACGGGTGCCCGACCCGCTGCCTGTCCTGGAGGCGTTGGGGCGGCTCCCTGGCTGGCTGGTAGATGTTGACCCGGTGCATTTGTTGTGAAGCGGCGATGGGGCGGTATGCATAACACAAAAATGAAGATCTGCTGAGCGAGCTACCCGCGCCCCTGTTTCGCCAGAGCACGTGTGGTATACTGCACGCAGAGATAAGTAATCTGCACTTGCATAGACAATCTATCCGGGTGATGCACCCGTTCCCTATACAGCTATGACCTTCCTGACACCACTGATCGGGCTGGCAGCGCTGCTGGCATTGCCGATCATTGTGCTGCTGCACTTGCGGCGCGAACGCCTGCGCCGCGTGCTTGTACCATCGCTGCTGCTCTGGCAGAACATTCCGCAAACTACCGGCAAACGCCGCAAGATGCTGCTGCCAATGACCTTGCTGTTGCTCTTGCACCTGCTGGCGGCGGGCTTCCTGGCACTGGCGCTCACGCAGCCGCAATGGTTGGCGGCGTGGCTCAACGAAGACCGCACCCATACTGCGGTGATCCTCGATATCTCGACCAGTATGGCAGCACGCGAAAATACCCTGCAAACCCGCCTCGATCTGGCCCGCGATCAGGTGCGCCAGCTTATCGACGAGTTGGGGCCAGAAGACCAGCTTTCGCTGATTGTTGCCGGCACCGAAGCCAGCCTTGTTGCGACAGGCGGCAGCGACGACCGCGCCAGTCTGCTTGCTACCCTGGATGCTATCGAAGCCGGAGGCACCGGAACCAGCCTGCCCGAAGCGCTGACACTGGCCCGTGTTGCCATCGAAGAGCGGCGCGGCGTGGCGACACCCGGTAGCCGCATCGTTGTGATCAGCGATCTGGAAGCCCCGCCGACCCTCGCACAAAATGCCGAACAATTGACGTGGCAGCGTGTTGGTGGCACTACCAGCAATATTGCGATTGTGGGGATGACTGCCCTGCCGCGCCGCGACGGAAGCCACGATGTGTATGCCCGCGTGGTGAACTACGACAATCAGGCGTATGGTCTGGGGGTGCTGCTCTATGGCGATGATGAAGTGCTGGATACACGCCCGGTACGCCTGCCCGCCAATGGTGAGGCCGACCTGACCTGGAACATCGCCAGTACACCAAACGTGCTACGAGCCGAATTGAACCTCGAAGATGCCCTGAATGCCGATAATGTGGCCTATGCCAGCCTGATGCGCAACCGCTCGGTGCGGGTGGTGCTGGTGTCGTCCGCACCCGACCAGCTAAGCCGGGTGCTGCGGGCTATTCCCGGCGCAAGTGTGGAGGTTGTAGCACCTGCCGATTATACGCAGGCGGGCACCCTCGGTACTGCCGACCTGACGATCCTTGATACCGTGTTGCCAACCACGCTGCCAGCGGGGGGCGTGCTGATTATCAACCCGCCTGCCAGCCCCGAAGGAAATGCCGCCCTTGCGGTATCCGATCAGCGGGTGGAGGCGGCAGCAGGAGCCGTACCCAGTGTGACGGTCGGCGGCAACGAAGCACTGGAAACGCTGAGCCTCGGCGGGGTGGAGTTTGGCGCACTGGCGCAGGTCACCGCTCCGGCATGGCTCGAACCACATCTGATGCTGGGCGACGCTCCGCTGATCCTGAGCGGGCAGAACGGCAACAGCAGTGTTACGGTCTGGACGTTCGACATTCAGCGCAGCACTATCATCGAGCGCATCGCGTTTCCGGTGCTCACCGCGCTGACGGTGCGCGACCTGCTGCCCGCCGCGCCAACTGTCGATGTATTGCTTGGGCAGCCGCTAGAAATGCGGCCCCACCCGCGCACCACCAGCGTTGAACTGGTGGCCCCCGATGGTCAGACACGCCAGTTTCCGATCTCACAAACAGTGCTGACGGATGGACTGTATCAGCCGGGGATTTACACCCTGCGCGAACAGGCGGGCGCTGAAGTGGTGTTTGAGGGTAGTGTGGCAGTCAATGCCGGAACACCGCTTGAGTCGAACTTGCAGGCCCGTGCGCTGCAAACGCTTACCCCGGCATATGTGGCAGCCGATGTGCCCGCCGCGACCATTGCCGCCGAAGAACGGACGGAGCGTCCGATCTGGCCCTGGCTGGCGGGGTTGGCCCTGCTGGTGCTGTTGCTCGAATGGATCTACATACATGTTCGTTAGCAAAACACTGATTTGATAAAGGTGCAACGTGCCGATAGCACTACCCAATATATTCAACCTGACATTTGAGCGGCCCTACCTGCTGCTGCTGCTGCTGGTCATTCCGCTGCTGGCAGCGATCTGGTTCTGGCGCGGTATGCGTACCGTGCCCTCCGCAATGCTGCTGCGGCTGGCGATAGTGGCGCTGGTGATTGTGGCGCTTGCCAACCCGGTACGCGGTATGGTGGTTGTGCAGGAAGGCCCCACCGTAATCCTGGTCGATCAGTCGGACAGCCTGACCGAGAGCGGCAAGATCGCTCTGCGCGACGAAGCAACCCGATTGGCGGCGATGCTCGAAGCAGCACCCGCAGGCACCGCCGCGCCACGCACTGCGCTGCTGTGGTTTGGCGAGAGCACGGTTGCCCCTGGCGAGTGGAGTATTGCCGACCCGACCGCACCGCCGCCTGCCAATCTGGTTGATGCCTTCCGGCCAGCGGGCAGTAATATCGGCGCAGCCCTGCGAACAGCCCGCGAACTACTGGCCGGAGCCGCGACCACCAGTACTGCACCGGGGCGTGTGATCCTCCTGTCGGATGGCGTGCCAACGGGGAGCGATGCACTGGCTGCCGCGCAACTGCTAGCAGAAAGCGGTATTCAGGTGGATGTGCTGCCATACAACGCCACGCCACAGCCCGAACTGCGTATTGTTGATGTGGATGTGCCGCAGACGTTGCGCGTCGGTGATGAATACACCGCACAGATTGCAGTGCTGAACGAGCGCGACAGCCCGACCAGTGGCACGCTGCGCCTGACAGCCAACGGGCAGGTGCTTGGTGAGGAGACGGTAGACCTGCAACCGGGCCTGAATACATTTGACTTTACCAGTACCACAGACGCGGCGGGCGTGCTGCGGGTCGAGGCGACTATCAGCGCCACCCCAGAAGCCGACCGCTTCGCCCAGAATAACCGCGCCGCCACAACTGCCACCGTCACGCCGCCGCCGCGTGTAGTGCTGGTGGAAGGTCGTCCCGGCGCAGGAGCCGAACTTTCCACAGCGCTCTGGAATGCCTCGATTGAGAGCGAAGTGATTGCCGCCGAACAGCTTCCGGCGCGGCTGTCTGCGCTAGATAGCTACGATGGTATGGTGCTGCTGGATGTCTCTGCCGAACAGCTTTCGCTAGACCAGATGGCCAGCGTGCGCGAGTTTGTCCGCAGCGAGGGGCGCGGTCTTGTGGTGGCGGGTGGCCCCAATTCATATGGCCTGGGTTCCTACGCGGGCACACCGCTTGAAGAGGTGCTGCCCCTCGATATGGAAGCCCCGCCGCGTCCCGAACGCGACGAAGTGGCGCTGCTGCTGATTATCGACCGCTCGGCCAGTATGGACACCGCCCTGGGTGTCTCGAAGTTTGATATGGCGAAAGAAGCCGCTATTCTGGCGACCGAAACGCTGCAAAGTGAAGATACCATCGGTGTGCTAGCCTTCGATACCGGGCAGCAGTGGGTGGTGCCGTTCCAGCAACTCGGTACGGGTCTGGGGCTGATCCAAATCCAGGAGAATATTGCCACCCTGCCCACAGGTGGCGGCACCGATATCTACAGTGCGCTGGCGGTGGGGTTGGGCCAGCTTTCGCAGCAGACGGCTGGCACCCGCCATATTGTGCTGCTGACCGACGGGCGCTCGTTCACCGATGACCGTTCGGCCTATCAATCGCTGGCACAGTCGGCACTGGCGCAGGATATGACTATTTCCACGATTGCTATCGGCCTCGACTCGGATACCGAACTGCTCGACCAGATCGCGCAATGGGGCGGTGGGCGCTACTACTTCGCCAACACTGCCGAAGATATTCCGCGCCTGACGCTGCAAGAGAGCGAGATTGCGCGGGCTGATCCGAGTGTGGAGGGCACCTTTCCGGCAGAACTGGTGGCACCGCACCCGCTGGTGCGCGAGTTTGCCCCTGCCGAACTGCCCCAGTTGCGCGGCTATGTGGCAACCACGGCAAAAGCTGTCGGCGAAGATATTGTGCTGCAATCGCCCGATGGTGACCCGCTGCTGGCGACGTGGCAGTATGGCCTCGGTCGAGCGGTTGCGTGGACACCCACCGTTGCCGAGCCATGGGCAGGCGACTGGGTGAACTGGGCGCGTTACAGCCGCTACTGGGCGCAACTGGTCGGCTATACGTTGCCCGAAGCCGATACCGGGCCATTGCAGGTACAGCTCGAACAGCAACCGGGTGGGGCGCGGCTTGCGGCCCGCATCTTCCAGGAGGGCGGTGCACCGCTCGACCTTGCCACTGCACAGGCTCAGATTACGCTACCCAATGGCGAAGAGCGCATTATCACACTGCATCAGACTGCACCGGGTACCTATGGGCAGGACTTGATCCTGTCGCAATCGGGCGCGTATGGTATCAATGTGGTGTTGCAGCGAGATGACCGCCAGTATCAAAGCAGTGTCGGGTATGTGCAGCCAGTCGCCGCCGAGTATCTGCCGCCTGCCCCCGATACGCTGCACGGTACGCCGCTGATGCAGGCGATTGCCGATGTTACTGGTGGCACGGTGCTCGACCGCCAGACCATCCTTGCAGCAGCCCCACTTGACACCGCCGAACCGACCGAGCCGCCGAACCCGTTCAGTCAGCCGTGGATGTGGCTCCTGACGGCGGCGCTGTTGCTGTGGCTGCTCGAAATTGCAGTGCGGCGCGGGCTGTTCTCACGCGATTGAGGGTTGTTGCCCCTCTCCCTGCTGCGCGAGAGGGGCCGGGGTGAGGGCGTGTATTACCCGCGAATGATGCCTACCACTTCGTCGCGGCGCTGCTCCATCTCCTCATGGGTCTTGGCCTCCAGGTTCAGCCGCAGCAGTGGTTCGGTGTTGGAGGGGCGCACATTAAAGTGCCATGTTGGGTATGAAATTGAAATACCGTCCAGGCGCTCAATGTCGGCATCGCTATAGCGCTGTGCCAGTTCTTCCATTTTGGCCTGCGGGTCGCCCGCAATGCGCGAGTTGATTTCACCCGAAATAAAGTACTTTTCCTCCAACGGGCGCAGCAGTTCTGACATCTTCTTGCCCTTTTTCGAGAGCATTTCGAGCAGCAACAGCGACGGCACAATGCCAGAGTCGGCAAAGAAAAAGTCTTTGAAGTAGTAGTGCCCGGTCACCTCACCCGCAAACAACGCATCCTCGCGGGCCATCCGGGTTTTGATGAAGGCGTGGCCCACCCGCTCCTTGAGGGGGGTACCGCCTGCCGCCTCAATCAGATCGACCACGGCCCAGGACGCACGCACATCATAGATGATCTTGGAGCCGGGACCCTTTTCGAGCAGGTAGCTGCCCATAATCGCCGTCAGGAAGTCGCCGGAGATAAACGCGCCCCGGTCGTCGATAGCGAAGAAGCGGTCGCCGTCGCCATCAAACGCAAAGCCAATCGCGGCATCCTCGGCGGGCACACGCGCCTGCAACTCGGCGCGGTTGGCAGGCTGCAACGGGTCGAGGCCGTGGTTGGGCAGCGTGCCATCCGGGTCGAGGTACATGCCGATCAACTCGACGGGCAGGTGCTTGTAGACTGCTTGCAGGATCGGGCCGACCGTGCCGTTGCCGGTATCCGCCACCACCTTCAGCGGTTGGAGCGCCGACACATCAATGATCGAGAGCACTTTTTCGACAAACTCGGCCTGGAAGTCGGCATGACTCATCGTGCCCTTGCGTGCGGGATCGGCAAAGTTGCCCGCCTCAACCAGTTGGCGCAAGTCCTGGATGCCCTCGTCGCCGCTGAGCAGGTAGGGCATCTGGCGTACCATCTTGAAGCCGTTGTACTCTTTGGGGTTGTGTGAAGCCGTCACCATCATGCCCGGAATGCCAAGCTTGGCACAGGCAAAGTAATACTGATCAGTGCTGACCAGTCCGATAGAAATTACATCTGCGCCCTGATCCATAATGCCACGGGTGACCGCATCGAAGATAGCAGGGCCAGAAATACGCATATCGTGGCCGACAATGACCTGCTCGGCATTCAGAAAGGTCACAAATGCCCGCCCGATCATATAGGCAACATCTTCGTTCAGGTCGGTAGGGTAGATGCCGCGAATATCATACGCCTTAAAAATGGATGGATTTACCTGCATGCCCGAACCTCCTTTTATGTTTAACTGCTTCCTTGCACTCTCTATTGTACACTGTGAACACGGGCGACCCTGCTGCACTATCGGCGCGAACACACGGCGTTATATTCCCTCGCCTGCGGTACTCTGCACAGCAGGCGCGGCGGCAGGCTGCGTGGTACGGCGACGCCACAGCACAAACAGCAGCAGCGCCAGCAGCAGCACGCCCACCAGCGCCCCCGCCGCCAGCAGGGTAATCGGTAGTTCGGTCGGCACCAGCGGGCCAGCCGCATACGCCACGCCGCGCAAGTCGCCTGCCCGCACATTCGCAATCACAATGCTCTGCTCGTTGGTGGTTGCGGTTGCGCCGCGCACGCCTTCGCCTGGGAACGGCTGCCAGCAGTCCTCGCGGGTCAGGTCGTTGCGACAGGTGAGCGGCTGCGGTACCCAGTAGACCAGTTGCTCTTGCAAGGTCTGGTTGCACGGTGCGCGCTCGTCAATCGGAATACGGATGCGCCACGTACCGCCACCGTCGATTGCAAAAAAGCCGTAATAGTCGGAGCACAGTCGGCTTGCAATGGTGTCTGCACTGGCAGCGGCCTGCTCAAACGACTCGCGCTCATATCGCACCACAATAGCAATGCCCGTGCCTCCTGTCAGCCGTGCCGCACCCAGTTCGGCGCTGCCATCGCCCACCACCCACTCGGCAGGTTCGGCATACAGGCGGTTATTCCATACGTCGATGTTTAGTCCGGCGGGTGCCGAGCCAGTGCTGCGGCCCCACCAGTTGTAACTGCCCAGGAAGCTGCCCCCGGTCGAGAGCACGGCGGTACCGTAGTTGGTGATGCTGTTGACATAGCCACGCAACTGCCCTGCTGCGATGGCGAAGACGGTCCGGTTGTTGGTTAGCGTATTCCCAATTGCCATGACGCGCCCGCCCTGCACCCGCAACCCGACATCATTCTGGCTGATAGTATTGTGCTGAACGGTGGCCGTACTGAACGAAGCAAAGATGCCATTGGTGCGACTGCCGGCAATCACGTTGGCGGCTTCGGGGGATGCCCCGCCAATCTCGGTATTCACCGACTGCGCGAGAAAGATCCCGCTGCCCGCATTGCCGAGCACTGTTTCGCCGATTGCATCCAGCCCGATCAGGTTGCCCTGAATGCGGGTGTTCTCGGCCTGATCCCCCTGCACGACCACGCCGTGGCGCTGGTTGGTGGCAATGATATTGCGGGCTGCGGGCACCATTCCACCAAGTACGGTGCGTGCGGCATTGATAATCACCACCCCATCTTCACCATTGCCCAGCACGCGGGTGCCGCTCTGGTCGGTGCCAATCCGATTGCCCTGAATCTGATTGCCCTCGGCAGTTGCGTTGGCGATGCGTACCCCGCTACGGCGATTGCCCGACAGCACATTGCCGGTACCCGCATCGGTGCCGCCGATCAGGTTGCCGGGTGCTTCAACTACAACGCCGTGCTCGCTGTTGCCCAGTGCAATACCGCCCGCCTGATCGGTGCCGATATAGTTGCCTTGCACCCGGTTCCGAGTCGCGTTGCTGCCCATAATGATGATACCTGAGCCAGTATTGCCTGCGATAATGTTGCGGGCTTCGGGCACCACACCACCGATGCTGTTTTCAACTACCCCATTCAGCACAATGCCGCCGTTGCTGTTGCCGAGCATGGCGCTGCCCGTGGCATCTACGCCGATAGCGTTGCCCTGGATCACCGTGTCGGTTGTACTACTGTTGCGTAGCACAATGCCAGTATTGTTGGCGGCGATAATGTTGCGGGCACTGCTGGCCGTGCCGCCGATGGTGTTGCCTGCTGCGCCCTCAAGCGCAATGCCTGCACCTGTATTGCCGTTTTCTTCGATGCCGTCGCGCCCGGTGCCAATCAGATTGCCCTGAATGATATTGCCCGTGGCACGGCTCCGCACAATCGCAATGCCAGTGCCCAAGTTGCCCGCAACCACATTGCCCAGCCCCGCCTCGGTTCCACCAATCGTGTTATCGCTGCCATCTTCAATCACAATGCCACCCTGACCATTGCCCGGTGTGATATCGCTCGCTGCGGCATTGACAGAAGCACTGCCAATGATACCGATATCGTTGCCCTGGATCTGGTTCTCGGTTGCGGCAGCCCCCTGCACCACAATGCCCGTCCCCCGATTGCCCGCGATGCTATTCCGCTCGCGGTCGGTGGGACCACCGATTAGATTCTGGGCACCGTCGTCAATCACAATGCCGTGTCGGTCGTTGGGCAGCAGGCTGGTTTCATCGGGCAGCAGGCCAACCACGCTGCTCTGCACCCGATGCCCGTTCCCACGTAGCACAATGCCGCTGCCCGAAAAGCCAACAATGCCCAGCCCCAGCACGGCGCTGCTATCGGTGTCGAATACCAGTGCATCGCTGCTTGTCTGGTTGAGCAGGGTGCCCGTATCGAGCGCTTGTCCATTCAGCACAATTAGCGGCGTGTCGCGGTACCCTGGCTGGGTGGTGCCGTCGATGGTGAGCGGCTCGACGATGGCGGGCAGGCTGGTGCTGATCGCTATCGTTTGCATGCCGCTATCGAGGTCAAACGCGATGGCATCCGGCCCGCTGTTTTCGTTGGCGGCGTTAATGGCTTCCCGTAACGTGCAGTCGGTGGGTCTACAGGTGCCGTCGTCGGTGTCGTCCACTTCGGTAACTACATACGTCCGGTTCGCCTGGGTCTGCACGATATGTGGGGCGGGCTGGTCTGCCGTCAGCACCACCAGATCGCTGCGGGCATCCCGGTTGAAGTGGGTCGGCAGCACCACTGCGCCCGCACCGGATAGGGGGTACGGCAGCAGCACCCGGTCGGCATGGGCGGCGGTGTCGGCAGCAGCACCATCAAGCAGCAGGTGCAGGGTGTCGTCGGTCGGGTTGAGCAGCAGCAGGTCGTCGGTGGGCAGGCCCGATACTCGTGCCGCTTGCAGGTGGGTTGCCGCTGTGCCCGGTAGATGCAGGGCCTGTACAGTGCCGTCACGGGGATCGAGCAGCGCCAGCCGTCCGGTTGCGTCAAGCGCCGCGACTTCGGCGGCAGCGGTGCCCGCAAAGTTGCCCACCGCCAGCGCAACCGGTTCTAGGGTGGCATACCAGCGGCTCAGGTGGGGCGCAGCCACGGCAGCGCGGCGCTGGCTATCCTGGGACAGGTGGCGGTCGCGCCCGTGCAGAATAAGCACTTCGCGTCCGGCGGCAACGGCAATATCGTGGCCCGGTTGCCCATCGAGCTGACCGACAGCTAGGGCGCGGGCCGGATGGGGCAGGGCAATTGTTTCGGGGGCGGCGGCGAGTGCGCCCTGTGCGCCTTCGAAGACCAGCAGGCGCGGGGTGGCGCTGTCATCGATACCAACAACAATATCGGCCAGCCCATCGCGGCGGTTCACATCGTCCACCAGCAGCGCGGTGATGGAGCCGGGGAGGGCGTGGCGCTGGACAGAGGTTAGCCCAGCAGCGGCACCGGGCAGAATGTGCAGGGCGTGCTGGTGCGGCCCCGCCGCGATGACATCGAGCCAGCCGTCGTTATTGACATCCCCCACACCGAGCCAGGTGGGGGGAGCGGGGAGATCAAGCAGGTAGCCGTCGGCAGTGCCACCGAGAAAAACGCCAGCAACGCGCCGACAGTGCTGGTATAGCCTGCGACCACGTCGGGGGTGCCGTCGCGGTTGAGGTCGCCCATTGCAAGGGCCAGCGGTTGCGCGTTGGTGGCGTGCAGGCGGGCGACGAGGGCAGCGGGAGCCGCGAGCGGGGTGGCTGCCGACAGGTTGCCCCAGGGCGTATCGACCGGGGCGGGAGCCACAGGTGCCTGCTGCATAAGGGGGCTGTGCAGCGTTGGTGCGGATGCAGCACGCGCCTGGACTGCGGTGGGTGCCGCGAACAGGGCAGGATAAGCAGTAGCACAAGCCAGAACGATGAATGTGCAAGTCGGGCGGTTGCCAACACGTGGCTCCTTTCATCTCCCTATCAGATAGATATTTGCAGATGGTGCCAGCAGTCGGCCCGCTATCCACTATACTATAATGGGCGCAGGGAGCCGACCGGGGCGACCGTGCAACAGGCACCCTATAATACTACACCTTGCTCTTCCGGCAAACAGGATGCAGGAGCAGGGGCGATAGGCACGCGGCGCGGGGCGAGAGCGCATCCGATAACCGGGTAGCCATTGCCCATCGGTTGAGCGATGAGGGAAACAAGTCTCTACAGCATGGATCATCAACCACACAACCAACCCGCACGCTGGCAGCGGATGCTCACCCCGGTACGCTGGATTGTGACCGGCTCGCTGGTGGGCTATTTGATTTGGCAGGCCAACCCGCTGGAAATCTGGCAGAGCCTCCTCACGGTTGATCTGCCACTGCTGCTACTGGCGCTGGTGCTGCAATTTATCGGTATTGCTATCAGTGCGGCCAAGTGGGGCATGCTGCTGCGGGCGCGGGGGCATCGCCTGCCATACGGGTGGCTGCTCAATGCGTACCTGGTGGGGCAGTTTGCCAACAACTTTCTGCCCACCACTATCGGCGGCGATGCGCTGCGGGCCGTGCAGTTGCGGCGGCGGATTGGCAGCCTCACGCAGGCCAGTGCATCAATCTTTCTCGAACGGCTGACCGGCTTCCTGGCGCTGAGCCTGATTGTCTGCCTTGCGCTGCTGGTGGCGTATGTGCAGGTGACCGGTACGCCGCTGGTGACCGACCCGTTCTGGCTTGTGGTCACGGTTGGCTTTTCGCTGCTAGCGGTCGGGGCGGCGGTGCTGTCGTTTTTTGCGCCGCTCATCCTGCAACTGTTCGGGGCCTATTTGCCAGCCGTGGCGCTACGCCCGATGGAGCGGGTCGCGGCGGCGCTGGCGAGTTACTTCCCACAGGGCCGCACACTGCTCGGTGTAGTGCTTATGTCGCTGCTGTTTCAATCGCTCTGGGTGGTGATCCACGCCGTGTGTGGTATGGCACTTGGCATCGATGCACCGCTGCTGCTGTATGCGCTGATGGTGCCGATCTCCGATATTCTGGGCCTTGTGCCCGTCTTTGTCAACAATGTGGGTGCGCGTGAAATTGCCTTTACTGTCTATCTCACGCAGGTTGGTGTATCGCAGGCGACGGCGCTGGCGCTGGCCTTTTTGATTTTTGCAGTACGGTTGGTGGTGAGCCTGCTAGGGGGGGTGGTGGTCTTTTTCGGCGGGGCCGATCTGCGGATTACCGCAGATACCGAACCGTCGCCGCCTGCTGCGTCGGGCGGCTCCCCCTCCGAGCCTATTTCGAGTGAGGCCCCGTGAGGCGCTACGGCATTGCGCTGCTGCTCTTTGGGTTGGCGCTGGTGCCGCGTGTTGCGCCGCGCCCCACCCTGCTCACGGTGGACGAGGCTTATCACTGGTTCGAGCGGGCCGAGCGCTTTTTGCAGGCGATGCAGCAGGGCAACTTCGCAGCAACCAACATCATCGGGCACCCCGGTGTTACCACCATGTGGCTTGGTGCAAGCGGGCTGTGGCTGCGCGAGACAGCGCTGTACTGGGGCTGGTTGCCGCCTGCCGCCGCCGACGATGTGATGCTCACATGGGCTTTTCTGCGTACGCCGGTGGCAGTGGTAACGGCGCTGGTAGTGGCGCTGGCCTATCTGCTGCTGCGGCGGCTCTACGACGAACCGACAGCGCTACTTGCGGGGCTGTTCTGGGCCTGCGACCCGTTCCTGATTGCCCACAGCAGCATTCTGCACGTTGATGGGTTGCTAACCGCGTTGATGGTGCTGTCGATCCTGGCGGCGCTGGTGGCATTTTTCAGCCGCGAGGTGCGAGACACAGGGCCAGGGGCAACCGATCCCGCTGTGCCCCGCGCAGCAACAGCGGGCGAGCAGCAGCCTGTTATCTGGCCCTTCCTCTTCCTCTCGGCGGTGGCGGGTGGGCTGGCGCTGCTCACCAAGTCGCCGTCGGTACTGCTGCTGCCCACTGTCGCTATGCTTGCGGTGCTGGCATTTCGTGGCGAGGGTTGGCGCATTCGGCGGGGCGTGCTGTGGCCCCTGCTGCTATGGGGCGCGGTGGCGGCGGCGGTGTGGCTGATCGGCTGGCCTGCTGTCTGGGTCGATCTGCCCGGTGCGGTGGCGCGGGTGGTCAATCAGGTGCGCTTCGAGGGAGCCGAGCCGCACGGGTGGGGCAATTTTTTCCTGGGCCGTGCCGTCGAAGACCCTGGCCCGCTGTTTTATCTGGTAGTGCTGCTGTTTCGGTTGCCGCCCTGGACACTGCTTGGGGTGGCGGTGCTGGTATGGCTGCTGGCCCGTCGGCGGGTGGCGGTCACACTGCCGACACTGGTGCTGTTGGGGTTTGTGGTGGTGTTTGTGGTGTTGCTCACGTTGCTGCCCAAAAAGTTTGACCGGTACATCCTGCCTGTCTTTCCGGTGTGCAGTATCCTGGCGGCAGTCGGCTGGATAAGTGTCAGGCCAGGGGTGGCAAACCGCGCACGCGGATGGCGCGGCACTGTGGCGGCGGCGGCGGTGGTGGTGGGGTTGGTGGTGAATGTGGCGCTGTATTACCCGTACCAGATTTCCTACTATAGCCCGCTATTTGGTGGCGGGGCAGTGGCGGCGCGGGTGCTGCCGGTCGGATGGGGCGAAGGCCACGCCGAAGCGGGTGCGTATATCAACGCGCAGGTGAATGGCTGTGACCGCCCGATTGCGCTGTGGTTCGATCCGGTGCTTGACCCGTTTGTGTGTGCGCCGGTGGTGCGGTTGCCCGAATCGCTCAAGCCGGGGCGGGTTGATTATGCCGTGTTGTATATCGACCAGCTTCAGCGCACCAACGACCCGCAGGAGACCGCGCATATTCGCACAGCGGGCACCCTGGTGCATACCGTCACGCTGCACGGCATCCCCTATGCCGAGGTGTACCAGTTGCCGCAGCCAACCGCGCAGCAGGTGGGGGCGCGGTTTGGCGAAAGCATCCGGCTCTACGGCTACACGCTGGATGCGGCGGCGCTGCGTATCAGCGGCGTGCTCACGCTTACCACAGTGTGGCAGGCGCTGGCCCCACCCGCCGAGTATATGATGGTGGCGCAACTGCTGGATGACAATGGCGCACTGGTGGCGCAGATTGATGTACCACCCGGCGGGCCAGCCAACCCGACCAGCATATGGTACACGGGGCACTATGTCACGTGGTATCATCCGCTGCCCGTGCCCGCCGACCTGCCCGCCGGAACGTATCGGCTGGCGGTGGGGCTGTACGACCCGGCCACGTTTGCCCGTCTGCCTATCGAGGCCCCCCCCCGGCAGTGTGGTGCAGGAGGGGGCGCTGCTGCTGCCGCTTGCCATCGAATAGCCTGCGGGCGGGCTAGCGGGTGTGTACCACGCTTTCAAATGGGACGATTGCCGCCGCTGGTGCGAGGTCGGCGCACAGGTCGGGGTGCAGGATACGGGCCAGCAGTTCCAGCCCTTCTACGATACGCGGCCCTGGTCGGCTGAAGTAGGCATTCCCATCGACGGCATAGACATGGCCTTGCTGCACGGCGGGCAGGCTGTGCCAGCCGGAGCGCTGCGGCAGGGTGCGGGCGGCTTCTTCCAGGGTACGCGCCACATCGAAGCCGCAGCATGTCAGCACAATTGACTTCGGT
>JAAUSQ010000049.1 GCA_012033195.1 Chloroflexaceae bacterium | reverse complement strand
CAGCGGTGGGGCCATATAGTGCCGCCGCAGCACGGCCCGCAGGCGGCTGACCAGTTCGCGGTGGCTGAAAGGCTTGCCAATATAATCATCGGCTCCCAATTCCAACCCGCGTATGCGATCATCTTCGTCGTCCTTGGCCGTCAGGATCAGCACCGGAATCTGCGAAAACTCGCGCAGGTGTTTCAACGTCTCGAAGCCATCCATCTGCGGCATCATAATATCCAGCAGCATCGCATCGGGCATATCCTCGCGGGCACGTTCCAATGCCTCGCGTCCGTTGCTCGCGCTGATTACCCGCGAGCCTTCAAGCTCCAGGTTCATCCGTATAAATGTGACGATACGCGGCTCGTCATCCACTACCAGAATCAATTTATCACGTAACTCTGACATAACCTTCCTTCGTGTACCATATCACTCATATTCAATTATACGATCATTCAAATATTACGACTTCAGAAAAAAGTACCCGCATGGGTATTGACAGTCGTTCATTGCAGAGCTATAATAAGTCTGTGCAAAGGTTGTACAAAAAATAAGTAAAAACTGTGCAAGTGCTCTGGCACGCTCCTTGCAAAGTACTCTACAGGTAGTTGCACATCTTGAAAACACGTTACTGCCAGAAACTACTGCAAGCTGTGTGCACTGCACACAAACAAAAACTAGAACCAGGGAAGTGACATGATTAAGTTTACACTAAAAAAGCATATTGCGTACACCGCGCCGCAAGAAGTGTTTGAAACCCTGTCAGAACCAGAGGGACTGAAAGCATTGCTGCCCCGTATGCGCAAGATTGAGTTTAAGAACCGCACGGCCCACAAAGCAGATGTTGTGATGCATATCGCCATCGGTCAGATGTTTGGGGTCATCCGCTGCGAAGGTCAGCTCGCGTGGGTCGAGCCGGAATCACTCACTTTCAAAGTGCAGTCGCCGCTGCCGGTCGAAACTGTCTGGAAGCTGACTCCGGCCCGCAATGGTACCGATGTCCATATCACGATGTCACTTGACCTGGTGCCGCTGCTTGGTCCGATGGCCGCCTTTGTGCCAACTGATATTGTTATCGAAATGATGACCAACGAAATCAAGCACGCAATGCGTGAGGTTGAAGCCCGTATCCAACGAACACGCGCTCAGAATCGGCCTGCCGCAGCATAAAGAAACCCTGTTCCTATTTTGAAATGGAGCTTCCAGACCAGTTTATTGTTAGTGGTGGTAGCTCCCCTAGATGAAAAGTATTACAAACAAATGTTGAGGTGTTGCAGTGGCAGCACCTTTTTCTTTGTGTACGGGAATGCCATGCTCGACCTTGGACGGATAACACTCGGTCTTGTGCTCAGCACCGCCATCGGTGGGGCCGCCTACTGGCGGCGTTCACTCACCCTCAGCGGATGGCTTGGTGCAATTGTCACTGGCACGCTGACATTTGGCTTCGGTGGCTGGGCGTGGGGGCTAACCCTGATTACCTTCTTTGTCAGTAGCACGCTCCTTTCGCGCTTTAAGGCGCGGGTGAAGGAGCAGCGCACCGGTGAGAAGTTTGCAAAGGGCGGGCAGCGCGATTTTGGTCAGGCCATGGCAAACGGTGGCATCGGCGCACTGCTGGCGTGGCGTATGGACTACTTGGTTACACCGACGGTGCTGCTGGCGGCCTTCGCTGGCGTGATGGCAACCGTCACCGCCGATACCTGGGCTACCGAGATCGGCACGCTCAGCCGCCAACAACCACGCCTAATCACGACCGGACGCATGGTCGAGACAGGCACATCGGGCGGTATCACGCTGCTTGGCACTGCTGCAACCGTCGGTGGGGCGCTGCTGATCGGGGTAGTGCTACCGCTGTTTCTGTGGGCCGAGCAGCAGAGTACAGCGTGGTGGGTCCTCCCTGCCGCCTTGCTGGGTGGCGTGGCTGGTTCGCTCACCGATAGCCTGCTTGGGGCTACCGTGCAGGTGCTCTATCGGCGGCCCGATGGCGCAGAAACCGAACGTGCCACTGCCCAGGATGGCACACCATACCAGTATGCACGTGGCTGGCGCTGGATGAACAACGATATCGTCAACCTGACAAGTTCGCTCGTCGGGGCACTGGTCGGGGTGGCAGTAGGGGCGGTGTGGGGCGGGTGATTGCCTACCACCCCACCAGCACATAGCGCCAGTACTCAAGCGTCGAACGCAGCACGTCCGGCAGATCAAGCGGCGTATCGGGCAGCGGTGAGCCAAACGCAACCAACCCAGTATCGGCGGACATCTTCAATTCCAGCAGCAGATCGTCGGATGGGCTAACCAGCAGGATGGTGCGGCTCTCCTCGGCGGCAGCAAGTGCGGCGATATCCTGCATGGCAGCGAAGCGTCCGCCGCTGTCTTCATCCGGTCGAAAGATTACCTCGGCAGGCAGTCCCCGACTGACCAGTAGCGCCTCGGCATCGTCCAGATTGTTGCCCGCCAGAAAGAGCCGTGCAGCATAGCCCTGTCGATATAACTGGATCATCTGGTCGAGGTGCGCGGGCGGCGACGAGGCGAGGTACAGGCCAGCAATCGCATCGGCGCGGCGGGTATCGTCGCGCTGTCCCTGCACCACAACCAGCCCGCCCACCAGCAACAGCGCTAGCCCAACGACTGCCGCCACCACCAGCACGGCCCGCAAGAGCCGGAGCAACACGCGCCCGACGGTTGCCCCACCTGTCCACATTGGCTACAAACCCCACGCCACGATATACAGGATAGTGCCGAGACACATATAGGTACCATACGCAATATACTGCGGCATATCGCGGCGGCGCAGAATATATTTAGCAAACACAATAACCGCTGAAACGATGCCCGCCATCAGGATGCCATAAAACAGGCTCGGCCCCAGGCGGGTGATGCCCACCGCCGACCCGATGAAAATCGCCAGGTACACATCGCCCAGGCCAAAGGGCACGGCAGCGCTTGGAAAGAGGATGCGCCCCAGCATAAAGAGCAGCACAAAGCAGATCCCACCAATCAGTGCGCCCAGTCCGGCTTCGAGCAGCGTGAGCGTGGCAGGCGGCAGGAGCAGGCTCCCAATCATCGCAAGCAGCGCACTGCCCAGAATGACAAACGTGTAAATCGAGCGGTGGAGCCAGTCGATAGCCCCCGTAATGATCAGCACCACACAGACAAACACAAGATAAAAAAAGCTGGCGACGAAGCCATACCGTAGGTACAGCAGCGTTACAACCAGCGCAGTGAGCAGTTCCACCACCGGATGAATCCAGTGCAGCGGTCGTCCGTCGCGGCTGCGTCCTCGTTGCACGAGCCAGCCAACAACGGGCAGCAGTTGCCACCACACCAACGCTTCGCCGGTACGGGTGCAATGCAAGGGCCAGCGCAACAGATTGCGTTCGCGGGGCAGGCGAATAATAATGATATTGAGCAGTGTGCCGAGCAGGAGTCCGGCAACAATAACCAGAATAAGCATTGGTTTACCGGGTTGTTATGAGTGTTGCAGCGCGGCCCGCATCACATCGAGCGGCGCAGGTTGGCCTGTCCAGTGTTCAAAGGCCAGCGTGCCCTGCCGCAGCAGCATGCCCATTCCATCCAGCGTGTGTGCGCCCTGTGCGGCGGCATCATGCAGCAGGCGCGTCGGGCGATAGACCATATCATACACCAGCGTACCGGGTGAAAAACGCGCCTCCGGCAGCGGTGTCTCGTCGCCGTGCCAGCCAAGCGAGGTGGCATTGACAATCAGCGTGCTCTCGGCGAGCAAGTCGGGCAAACCTGTATCATCGAGTGCTACAGCGATAAGC
The DNA here is from genome assembly GCA_012033195.1 of Chloroflexaceae bacterium. GTDB lineage: Bacteria > Chloroflexota > Chloroflexia > Chloroflexales > Chloroflexaceae > JAAUSQ01. Next base: position 16,635 of record JAAUSQ010000049.1, on the reverse strand, counting down.
TGTGCATCCGGCATATCGTCCACCAGTGGCGCGGGTGTGGTACCGTTGGTGCTGCCGTCCTCTGGAGCCATCCCCGAACTGAGCACATCTGCCAGCAACGCTTCGGCTCGCTCCAGCGTGCGGTTGGCAATCACCAGCCTGCTTGCCCCGGCATCAAGCAGCGCATACAGCGCAGCACGGGCCGCACCGCTTGCGCCCAGAATCAGCACGGTGCTGCCTGCTGGATCGAATGCCGCATCGACGTGCAGCGACTCAATGAAGCCGGGTGCATCGGTATTTGCCCCAACCAGCCTGCCGTTCTCAGGCTTGTAAATGGTATTGACCGCACCGATGCGGGCGGCCTGTGGTTCCAGGTCATCCAGGAGCGCCATCACCGCCGCCTTGTGTGGCAGGGTCACACTGGCCCCCAGCATATCGGCGGCTCGCAGGCTGCGGATACGCTCCTTCAAATCGCGGCTACTGGTCTGCCAGCGCTCATACACGGCATCAATGCCGAGATGGACAAATGCGGCATTGTGCATCGCCGGTGAGCGACTATGCGCCACCGGGTCACCAATGATACCAACGCGATAACGAGCCATTTTTGCTCCTCAACGAAACAGCCGCGACACCGGGCAGGCAAAGCCGGGTAGCAGCGGCGAGGTCAGAGTGTCGGCGGGTCCATACACCTGTGCCAGCACCAGCGTGCCTGCGGTGCGGCGGTAGGCTTCGATCTGGTGCTGAAAGCGGTCGATAATCCAGTATTCGGGGACATCGTGCTGCTGGTAGAGATCAAGCTTGCTAATGCGATCCCGCTCGATGTTCTTGGCCCCCGCCGAGAGCACTTCAACGGCGAGGTCGGGCGCACCATACAGCTTGCCATCGCGGTCGATGGTAGCAACCCGCTGCCGCCGGACCCAGACCACATCGGGCGCAACGGCACTGTGCGGCGAGAAGATGACCCCCGGCGCGGTGTAGACCTCGCCCGCCCCGGTTTCTATGCTCCACTGTCCCAGGGCAAGCGTAACACGTGCGACAATCCATTGATGATCAGTATGGGGCTGGGTGGTCACGTGGAGCACTCCTGCAATCAGTTCGTAGCGGTTGCCGTCCTCCTCTGGCGCAAAGCTCACCACATCGGCAACGGTCCACTGACCTTGCGGCGGGCCAGCCAGCACAGCATCGGGGAGGTTGGGCAGACTGCTCATCGGTGGGTGCTCACTCTATGCTACTGGTTTTCGCTGCTACACTGAAGGTACTCGGCTTCGTACTGCTGGAATTCCTCAAACGAGGTAGCAAAGTTGTGGGTGCCATCAAATTCGCAGCTTGCTACAAAGTAGAGATACTCAGCAGTGCTATCCGGCTGTGCGGCGGCTTCCAGTGCTGCCAGACCGGGCGCACTGATCGGGCCGGCGGGCAGACCGGGACGGGCGCGGGTGTTGTACGGGTTGTCAACCGAAAGGTCGTCGGCGGTAAGTTGCTTGCGCCACCATGTCTGTTCTGCCGAGCTATAACCAAGTGCATACTGCACTGTAGCATCGGCCTGCAAGCGCCCATTACCCGTTTCGGCGACGTTTTCCGGGTCAAGCCGATTCCAGAAGACTGCCGCGATGGTAGGCATTTCTTCACCCCGTGCCGACTCGCGCTGCACAATGGAGGCCATCGTCACAATATCGTGCGGGGTAACGCCAGCTACCTGAATAGACTGGTCGATATTGTCGTTGTAAACCTGCACAAAGCGGTCGAGCATCAGCCGCACAATATCCTCTGCCGTGGCGGTGGCGGCGATGCGGTAGGTATCCGGGAAGAGATACCCTTCTAGGGTAACGCCCGGTGGTAGCGTGCCAATCAGGAAATAATCATCGCGGAAGCGGTCGGCATCACGGGCCACCGTCATAAAATCGTTTCCAGAGACGATATTGGTATTTGCCACAATCGAGGCAATCTCTTCGAGGCGTAGCCCTTCGGGAACGGTGATCTGTACCTCTTCGGCCATCGCAGGCTGCTGCAAAGTCAGCAAGATCTCGTTCAGTGTCATCGAAGGCCATAACAGATAGCGGCCTGCCTGCAATTTACCATCCAGATTTTGCATCCGTACCAGCGAGGTAAAGAGCAACGGCTGCCGGATCAGCCCTTCGGCCCGTAGCAGGGTAGCGATATCGCTGGTGGTTGCGCCATCCTCAATCACAATCTCAACTGGTTCTTCGCTGCTGCCTGACGTGGCCGTCACTTCGCGCAGCATGGCATAGCTGACACACGCCGCAAGCAGCGCTATCAATGTAATACCGAGCATAAGTGCTCGTATATAACGCATCATACTACCTCCCCATCGTGATCTCGCACGTTATTATAGCACGCTCACGCTCAGCGCGAGATAGGCAATTCGGGGAGCGCGGTCGGCCCATACGATTCCCAGAGTTGTGTCAGGCCATGCGAGACAGCCTGTGTTTGCAGTTCGTACCCGGCCAGAATCAGCACACCTACCAGACAGAAGATCAGCAGGCCAAGCACACGCCGCCAGCTTGCGCGGTGCTTGGCAGGCGGGGGTGGGGTGGCGGGTGAGGGTGCTGCGGCCCTGGTTGCGCGTGGTTTGATGGCCGAAGGCGGCGCTTGCACAGCCGGGTGCTCATTGACCGCGACCTTTTTGATAGGGACGAGCGGGCTGTGGCCGGGTGGGTGGCAGATCGTCGGTGCTCGACTTGCGGGTACGCGTGGTGCCGCTGCTCTTGTTCGCCGATGCCTGCGAGGAGGGCTTGCGGTTAGTGGTGGGACGGCTAACCGTCGTAGCACTGCTGGCGCTGCGTTTGGCAGTTGCACCTTCGAGGGGCCACGCTGCTGTAAACGCTTCGACCAGTGCACCTGCACTGCCGTAGCGCTTTTCTGGTTCCTTCGCGAGCGCCCGCAGCACCACCTTGCTGGCGGCTTCGGGCATATCGGTGCGAAACTTGCGCGGCGCGGGCGGGTCGTCGTACAGGTGTTGCAGCACGACATCCATGGGCGTCTCGCCTTCGAAGGGCAGCCGTCCGGTGAGCAATTCAAACAGCACCACACCGAGCGCATAGATATCACAGGCGGGAGTAATGCTGGCACTGCTGATCGCCTGTTCGGGAGCGATGTAGCCCGGTGTGCCCATAATGATGCCTGGGCCGGTCGTTGTCTGGGTGGCATCGGTGGTGACCCGTGCAATACCAAAGTCAGTCAGCACCAGTTCATCGTGCACATTGTAGAGCGCATTACTGGGCTTGACATCACGATGGGTGATACCCTGGCTGTGAGCATAGTCGAGCGCCTTCGACAATTGCTCAAGCGTGGAGGAAATCCGGCTCTGTGCTGTGCCACGCTTGCCCGCTCGCCGGATGCGCTGCGCGAGGGTGGGGCCAGGGAGCAACTCTTGCACCATATAGATAAAGTCATCCTGTTCGCCAAACTGATACACCTGCACCACATTGGGGTGACGCAGGCTTGCAATGACCCGTGCTTCGCGGCGGAAGCGGTCGATAAAATCAGGTGATTGGCTGCCAGTATGGATTACTTTAATTGCGACTTCGCGTTCGAGCGCCGGATCGTAGCCACGGTAGACTTCCGCCATACCGCCACTACCGAGCAGGCTCATCACCTGATACTCACCGAGTCGCCCCCCGATCAGTCTATCCGTTGCCATAGTGTCCCTGCCTGTTAGTGCTATGCTCCTTGCGATAAGCCTTTATAACTGAAGATGTGTTGAATCTGCCGCACCATCGTATTAACCGTTGCGGCATAGGTGTCTAGGTAATCCTGGGCCAGCGTGATAGCAATATCGCCGCGCTCCTGCGCGTTCAGTGCGGCGATATAGGGCCGGAAATCACGCATGGTAATCACAAGCTGTCCGCGTGCATTGCTCATAATGCCCCAGACGAGCAGTTTGGTGTCGCCATCATCACGCGAACTGAAGAAGCGGCTGATCGATGACTGCGGGTGGACACGCCCGATATTCGAGAAGACTTCGCGCCCTTTGACAATCTCGTTCAGCATATCGATCTTCTGGGGGATGCTGCTCACCAGATGTTGCAACGGTTCGGGCAGATGTGCCAGCAGGCGCAGTGCCGCAAGGTTGAAGCTCTCGCCCTGCATCGTGACCTGGCGCAGGGTTTGCAGCAGCAGGCCGAAGGTGTGCAGGTCGTGGTACAACTGGCGGCGCTGAGCATCAAAGCGCTGTTCGGTGGCGGCATCGCTGGCCTGTTGCAGCTCATGCACGAGCCGTGCACACGTGCCGATATCGTCGGGCAGGTTCATCAGCGGGTTGCGGAAGGTTGCCGGGAAGATACGCAAACGCGGATCGACGCTGCTGGCATCCATCGGGATGAGCAGGGCCGGGTTGATGATGCGCTGCTGCTCAAGGACCTGATCGATCTGCTGGCGCAACATTCGCCCATCTTTGAGTGTGACCACTTCTTCGAGCGCCTGTCGTGCGGCGGCACCGGGTTTGTAGCGCATTGCGTGGATACAGCGGGCCAGTATCAGCCAGTCGTTGACTGTCATATCGAGCTTGATTTTATTCAGGCGTTCGCGCATCCGGCTCATCTTATCAAGATAAACGACACGTGTTTCCACCGATATCTCAACCGGGCTGCGGGCCCCTGCAAGTGTGGCGGCCTGCACAAAGGCCCGCGATGCGCTAAAGGCTAGCGGTGCAACCCGTACCGACGGAGCCGAACGGGTCTCGGCGACCTGGGGGTACAGAGCGGTTGCCTGCGCGGTGACAATCTCGGACAGGGCCGCACCCCAGACACCATCATAACAGATATGCGACATATCAAAGACAACGCTGCGATTGGTGCGGATAATCGAGAGCGCGTGATCGCCACAGCCGCGCCGGGTGCGGCGGATGGTGCCAAGTGGCTGGGCACCGTCGTGCTTGTCCCAGTTAATAATAATCGGGGCATAACGCAGTTGCTCAAGTGACTCCTGCGTGGCCTGCCCAAGCTGCGACCGCAAATTGTTCTGGTCGCAGCGCAGCGTTTGTGCCAGCAGCACATCCACAGCGGGATGTCCATTGAGCGCACTGCTATCGGTTCCGGCCTGCTGCAAAATCGCCTGTACCTGTCCCTTCACCACAGCAAGCGGCGGCGGGCGCACCCTGCCGAGGCGGTCTTTGTCGGCCCAGATACGCCCGCTACGGTCGATTGTAATCGGGCGTTTGTAGCTATCGTACACGGTACCATCGGCGGCTTCGGTGAGCGATAGGGCAATGCCCCGGCTACTGCTGCGGCTTGGATAGACCAACAGTTGACCATCGGGGGTGTAGTCGCATACCGGTATCAAGTAGTAACACCCGTTGACAATCAGGGCAACGCATGCGCGGTGCAAAGGAAAAGGGGTGCGGTGGTCGCGGTACGATTCGGAGTGGAGCGTGATCAGGGGGGTAAGCTGGCGCTGGAAGGTGGGCAGTTCTGCGGCGGCATACGCATCGTAGCGCTTGATGAGATCGGCATGAAGCTCGGCGGGCAGCCGTCGCAGCGCCGTTTCCAGGTAGCGCTCGAAGCAAGTACGCCGATAGGTAACATAATCGCTGCTTTCATCGGCGGGGCGCTCGAAGGGGCGCTGTGTCTGCCAGTCACGCTCAAGGCGTGTCAGGCCATACTGGGTGCGAAGGGCGGCGACCTGCTCGGCAAGCGCCTGCTCGGATGCGCTGGCCTTTTTTGGTGCGCCGCGTTTTCCGTGGCCTTGCTGCTGGCGGGCATAGTCCTGCACGGCTTCGTTGAGCGCACGAAACATCATTCGTTCGCGCCACTCGTTTTCCAGCATATCGTCGTAGGCCAGCAGCGTTGTGATAGCAGTATAGACCCAAGTCGTCGCGGCATTCAGTTCGCTGGCACGTGGATGCGCCTGCTGAAAGCCAACCGTCTCGATGCAGTGGCGGGCTGCGTCTTCGCGCAAACCAAATTCGGTGTAGAACTGCCAGAGTCCATCGGGGAAGGCCGTCTCCACCCGCTTACCAGCGAGGGTAAGCAGGCGCTGGTAGCCGTGGATCGCCAGTGCTGGCACCGCCAGGACACTGTACGCGCCGATCTGTTTGCTGCTCCGAAACAGTACTGTCAAGTCGGCCTGGATACGGTCGGGCTTGAGGGTACGATCTTCAAGCTGGATCAGCCCCTGCAACAAAAAGGCAGGCAGGTTTGAAGCAGGGAAGATCTCTGCAATTTCCCGCTTGAGCGAATGCACAGTATCAATCTCAAGGTGTGTCAGGCTGATCAGGCTGGTATCATCAATCGCCTCAAGGGTCTGTAATGTTTGTTCAACCTGCCGCTCGAAACTTTCCCGACCAGCGGTTGCTGTGCGTGCCATGATGAGGCTGACCTTTCTTGGCATAGTACAACATGTACACTACGCATTATAGCAGGTATAGCGCGATACGATCTACAGTCGGTTGGGTATTCGGGCGGAAGTTGGGCCGAAAATAAATAAGGCATTCTGGTAACCGGGTTTCTAAAGTATAGATTCGGTATAGAAACCGGGTAGAGAGCCACTGCACGGTGGTGGTGGTGCAGGCTACAAATGCAAACGCTCCGCATAGTGTCGCTATGCGAAGCGTTTACTGCCCATTCCAGGTGTAGAATCATAAAATTGCGGTAGATAAAAGAACGGGTGTTGTTGTGGAGGGTGTGCCCCTCCGGGTTGCTGTGTGTGTATGTTCAGCATAGCGCCTCCCTTCTTCACAATCAATAGTACTCTGCTACCAATTATCAGATAATGCAGGGCAGTTCACGCACGCTTATTTCTCCACGCCATACTCTCCCAGCAGCGCATGTCGTATCGGGTATGGATTTGTCCAGAGTTCCTCCATTTCTGACAGATCTGCATACCTGTGCAATTGCTGTATTGCATTTGTGCAAAGGTGTGTGCTAGAATAGGCACAATACTTGAAGTATCTCCTATCTTAGCTGCGGTAGTAGTATGTTTCACACAGCGCGTGTCCACGCCTATAACACACAAGCCTCTGCACAGGAGCAGATTGCCATGAACCACTATGAAGTTATTCACTTGCTCGAATCGCAGCATACGTCGATCCGGGATGATGTGGTAGCAGCGACGATGAACAATCCCTTCTGGCGCGAACGATTTGGCGAAGAAGTCTATCAAAAAATCATTTTTGATACCGAGCACAATCTGGCAACGCTGATGAAAGCTATCCGTTATCAGTCGCCCATGATCTTGAGTGACTATATTTTGTGGTTGCGCAAAACACTGGTTGACCTGCGCTGCTCGACGGGGATGGTGCGCGAGACATTCTTTTATATCTGGAATGCCGTGGCGCACAACCTGCCCGCCGATGCACACACCATGATTTATCAGTATATTCAGCTTGCCACCCAGAAACTGAACTACAGCAAAGAGCTTACTACCCAGCTTGGCGTGGCGCACGAAAAACTGGCCGAAGCGCTGACCCGCCAGACGTATGATGCACACTGGCACTGGCAGATGGCCTATGGCCCCGATGGGCGTGCACAGTTGCGCCACGATACGTGGCTGTGCATTGATTACCTGATAGATGCCGTTGGCATGATGGACGAGCACATTATGAGCCGCCATATGCGCTGGATGCGCGAACGGGCCGTACAGCGCGGCCTGACGACGGTGCATGTTCAGCACTTGTTGTGGTTCATGTCAACCGTGATCGAGAGCCAACTGCCCGCACACACCATCGGCGAGGCGCAGCGCATCTTGCAGGCCAGTTCCTTCGCGTTGATGTACGAAGAGCCAGCTTATCAAGCCCTGCTCGAAGCGCAGAATGCTCTGGTTGGCAATGTGGTGCACCGGCTCGGTACATCGGCAGGTTCGGCCCGACCGGATCAGCTTGCTATGGAGGTTGGTTGGTACGTGGCCTACCTCGGCGAGACGCTGGTGCACCCCAATACTAATCGACTGAGCATATACAGCCAGTGGCTCAAACAGCATCTCTCAATGCCTGCCGCAACACTCAACGCCCATTACAGCGCCCTGTTGGAAGCACTGGCCCAGCATCTGCCCACGGATACCGCACGGCAGGCGGCAAAACTGGTGCAGGCAGCGCAACGAGTGGCACAATAACGCGACGGTTCTCAGTCTATTCGCTTTAATAAACACCATACTATCACTATGACCATCCTTCATCTGCTGCGAGAGGCGACCGGCGCACAGCATCGGCGGCTAGAAGCGCTGCCCTATGCCCGCGCTATTGTCGACGAAACGATTGACCGGGCACAGTATCAATGGCTGCTGCAAAAATTCTATGGCTTCCACGTGCCCGCCGAACAACACCTGTGTGCGCTGGCGGCTCCCGAACTTGAGCAGATCGGGTTGTCCCGACGGCTCAAGGTGCCGCTGCTCTGGCGCGACCTGCACACGCTCGGCCTGAGCACCACACAGCTTGATAATCTGCCGCTCTGCCATGCCGTGCCTGCCTATAACACCCTGCCCGCTGCGCTTGGTGGGTTGTATGTGCTGGAAGGGGCCACACTCGGCGGGCAGATTATCACCCGCCACCTAGAGCGCAGCCTGGGCCTGACCCCACAGGTCGGTGCCGCCTTTTTTGCCAGCTATGGCGCGGCGGTCGGGCCGATGTGGAAAGCCTTCTGCGCGGCGCTCGATGCCTACGCCGCCGACCCGCACACGCACCCGACAATCGCCGAGGCTGCCTGTCAGACCTTTGCAGCACTGACCGACTGGCTGCTGACGGACACAGTCGCCTATCCAGAACAGATGGCAGCAACACGATGACCATGAGCCTGGGGACATTGCCCGCCGCTATGCTGGATGCGACCAGCGCCACCCTTGCCGAGATGCCGGGTGTGCGGGCCGTTGCGCTCGATGCAGCGTGGGCCGAGCACATCGGCCAGATGCGCGATCAGGTGGCGACGATACGCAGCTATGCCTGGGAAGCGCCGCCGCTCGCATGGTTCCGGGTGGCGCTGCTTGGCGTGGGGAGCCGCACCAGCGTGCTGTCGCTGCTGGCCTTCCCACAACTTGCCTACAATCTGCCGCTGCTTGGTGCCGAGATAGTCTGCATCAACGAGTCGGTCACCATGGCAATCATCGACTGGGTGCCGATGTCGCCCGCTGCACCTGGCAGCGCCGAGGTTGCCCGTATTCGGCAGCAGTTTGCCCACCTGCCCAACAGCGCTGAACTGCCCGACTGGGCCGCAGGGTCGTTTTCGCCGCACCTGTTTTATGTGCGCCCCCAGACAAGCCTGTCCGCCGCCGCCCTCCTTGCGGTGTTTCATGCCTATGTGCAGGGCTACGTGCAGATGTGTGCCACGGCTGCGCCCGCCGGCGACCCGGCCACGACCTTTGCAACACAAGAGCGCTTCTGCTTCACCGAACTGGCCCGCACTCCTGGCGGCGCAATGCTGACGCGGCTCTTTGGCGCGGAGTGGGCAGCGGCCTATGCGCGGGCGTTTCTATTTCGCCCCGGTGGTCAGCAGGTGCTGCTCACTGCCTGAGCGCTCGCTATTGACAGCCTCTTCCCGGCTCTCTACAATACAAAGAGCATCCACCTCTATCGAACAAGGCATCTGTATGTCTGCAACTGCCGCCACGCCCGCCACGCCGCCCGAACAGGCCGCACCGCTCTCGCTAAAGACCAGACTCACCTTTGGCGTGGGTGATCTTTCCGCCGCCATTGTGACCATTGTTATCTCGTTTTTTCAGCTTTTTTTCCTGACAGAAATCGCCGGACTGCGCCCGGACATCGCCGGTACTATCCTGCTGGTGGCACGCATCTTCGATGCCGTATCCGACCCGCTGATGGGCTGGCTGAGCGATGTGGTCTATGCGCGGACAGGCAAGCGCCGCATCTGGATGCTGTATGGTGCGGTGCCGTTTGGTGTCTTCTTTGCGTTGCAATGGCTGGTGCCGCCGCTCGATACAACAGGCAAGTTTCTGTATTACCTGCTGATCATTCCGCTCTTTGATATTGCCTTCACCATGGTGAATGTGCCCTACACTGCCCTCACACCCGAACTGACTCGCGACTATCACGAGCGTACCACCCTGAACTCATTTCGCTTTGCCTTCAGCATCGGCGGCAGCCTTGGTGCAGGCGTGCTGCATCCGCTGCTGGTCGGGGCATTTGCCAACCCACAACTCGGCTATGCTATCGCTGGCGTGAGTATGGGCGTGTTCTCGGTGCTGCCCATCCTTATCTGTTACGCGGGCCTGCCCGATGCACCACGTGCCACTCCTGAACGCACGACTGCACCACCGCTCAGTAGCGTGTTTACACAGGTGCAAGCCGTGCTGAGCAATCGCCCGTACCTGTTTGTAGTGGGCATCTATATGGTGTCGTGGCTGGCGCTGCAAATCACCGCCGCGATCATTCCCTTCTATACTACATATCTGCTGCAAAATGAAGATGTGCTGGCACTCGCGATCCTTGGCTTGCAAGGCATGGCGTTGCTGTGTCTGTTTGGCTGGAACAGCATCAGCCACCGCATCGGCAAACAGAACACGTATCTGATCGGTGCGGCAATCTGGATTGGCGCACAGCTTGCCCTGTTTTTTGTGCAGCCCGAACAGGTAGCGCTAGCGCTGTTCATCGCGGCAGTGGCGGGCATCGGCGTCTCAACGTCATACCTGATACCGTGGAGCCTGGTGCCCGATGTGGTAGACTACCACGAACTTCAGACGGGGCAGCATCAGGAAGGCATGTTTTACGGGTTGCTGGTGTTTGCCCAGAAACTGGGTCTGGCGCTTGGTCTGTTTATCGTCGGGGTGGTGCTGGCCGGGCAGGGCTTCGACCAGAACCTGACGGTAGCGCAGCAGCCCGAGTCGGCGGTGTTTGCCATTCGCCTATTGATTAGCCTGCTACCGGCGGGGTTGCTGGTGGTAGGGATGGTGCTGGCGTTCTTCTTTCCTATTACACAGCAGCAGCACGCTGCAATTGCGGCAGAACTGGCCCAACGCCGCGCCACTGGCAACGAGCGGCGCTAATTGCACTACAGCGCGGTTCCCGCTGTGGTATGATAGCAGGTATAGCGCAGGAGAGGAGGCACCGCGATGCAATCACCGTTTCCAGGGATGGACCCGTACCTTGAACAGTCGAACATATGGCCCGATGTGCATAACCGGCTGATATTTGCAATCTGCGACCAGATTCAGCCGCTACTCAGTCCACGCTATGCTGCTGTCGTCACACCCTACGTGGCCTACGAAGCGATTGATATAGCAACGACCCGCACAATGGTGCCCGATGTAGGCGTGTTCGAACAACCCGAACCGCACCCCGCAACGGCAGCGGTAGCGATTGCCCCGGCACCGCTCACTGGAGTGCTCGACATTGCCACCCGCTATCATCGGATTGAGATTCGCACGGTTGGCGAGGAACAGCTCATCACCATGATTGAACTGCTCTCGCCCGCGAACAAGCGCCCCGGTGCCGAGGGTGCCGATACCTACGAACGCAAACGCCGTGCTGTGCTGCACAGTGCCGTCCATTTGCTCGAAATAGACTTGCTGCGGGGCGGACGGCGACCGACGCTCGTAACGCCGCTGCCAGAAGAATCCTACTTTATCCTGCTCAGCCGCGCCGACCGTCGCCCATTTGTCGAGATCTGGCCCGTCTCGGTGCGTGCTGCGCTGCCTGTCGTTCCGGTACCACTGCGCGAAGGGGAAGCCGATGTACCCCTTAACCTGACACAGGCAGTACAGCGGATTTACAGCAGCGCACGCTACGATCTCCGCATCAATTACCGCAACGACCCGCCGCCGCCTGCGCTGGCTGCCGAGGATGCGGCGTGGCTGGCTGAGCATCTGCAAGCGGCGGGTGTGCGGGGTTGAGGTCTGGCGAGTAGGACAAGGAGGCACCGCGATGCAATCACCGTTTCCAGGGATGGACCCGTACCTTGAGCAACCGAGCATGTGGCCCGATGTGCATAACAGCTTGATTGCAGCCATTCGTGATCAGCTTCAGATTGCGCTGGCTCCGAACTATCGTGCTGTCATTACACCCTACACGGTGTTTGAAAGTATTGAGATTGCGCCAGTGCGTGCCGTTATTCCCGATGTGGGCATGTTTGAGCGCGATGCATCACGAACGATGGAAAGCACGGCTGTTGCCATCGAAGCCGCGCCGCTCACGTTGCCTGCTATGATGGATGTGCCTACCGAGTACGCCCGGATTGAAATTCGCACCGTCCGCGATCATGTGCTGGTCACAGCGATTGAACTGCTCTCGCCTGCGAACAAGCGCCCCGGTGCCGAGGGTGCCGATGCGTATGAAAAGAAGCGCCAGGAACTCTTTCGTAGCACGGCGCACCTGCTCGAAATTGATCTGCTCCGGGGTGGTCGCCGTCCGCAGGTGGCCCGACCACTGCCCGAAGCGTCCTACTTTATCTTTCTGAGCCGGGTGCAGCACCGACCGTATATTGACATCTGGCCGTTGTCGCTGCGAGAATCTATCAAGCCGGTGCCGATACCGCTGTGCCATCCTGACCCGCCAGTCCCGCTTGATCTAGGTGCCGCAATCCACGAAACCTATCGACGGGCACGCTATGACCTGGACATTGATTACCGTACTGACCCACCACCTCCGGCATTGTCGCCCGAAGATGCGGCGTGGCTGGCTGAGCATCTGCAAGCGGCGGGTGTGCGCTGATGTGCTGTACTAGCTAGCTTCCGCGCCTTCCTCGCTCAGCGCCACCACCAGCCAGAACACAAACGCGAGATCAGGAACAAAGTAGAAATTATCGACCAAGCCATGCACCAGCGCTGCCGTCAGTGCGGCGGCAAGCCCTGCCAGCAGGATGTTCTGCGCGAGATACGCCTGTAGCTGGCGTGCAAAGCGCAGCAGCAACCAGCCGAACGCAAGCAGCCCCCCCAGCCCAAGCCGCAGCCAGATATCAAGCAGCAGGTTGTGGGGATGCGCGGTAAAGCGCTCGTTGGTGGTCGCCAGTGTCGGGTCGATGTACTGCTGGTAAAACCGGAGAAACTGATCGAGGCCGATGCCGAAGATCGGATGATCAGCAATCATCGCCAGTGCCGAAGCCCACAGCTTGAGCCGAATATCGGTTGTTTCGCCCAACGGGTTGAGCCGTTCGATGCCGCCTGCGGCAGTTGCCAATGCGATGACCAGCAGCGGCAGCGCGACGACTGCCAGCCCCACCGCAAAGCCAAGCAGTCGCGTAGGTACCCGCGCCCGCAATGCCGCCCACGGCGTTGACATAGTGGGGTGGTGCCGGAAGTGGGAGCGCAACGCCAGCACCAGCACCAGCAGCGCCACGGGTGCCGCCAGCAGTGCCCCTTTGGAGAAGGACACCAGCAACCCGCCCGCTGCTAGCACGGCGCACGCCGCCCATGCCCCTGCCACCCATCGACGGTGGGCCAGCCACGCCGCCAGCGCCAGCACCAGCGCAATGGGCCAGATGCGGCCCATATACAGGCCTAGGTTGTTGGGGTGACCATACACGCTGTTGACCCGCTGCACCCCTTCAACAACAATGCTATCAGCGCTGAAGCTGACCTTATCGCCCAGGAAGGGGGCCAGGTTCAGCCCGCCAAATTGCAGCAGGCCAATCAGCCCGACCAGTGCGCCGCCTGCTACCAGCCACCCCAGCACCGCCGATGCCGTCAGACGTGGTGCCAGCAACGAGGGGGGGCTGTGCTGTTGCCGCGAAACGTGCAGGTAGTAGCGCAGCAGCACATAAAAGAGCAGCGGCTCGAATATCAGCCAGCGCCACTCGCGCAGCGCCTCACTGCGCCCTTCGGCAGGGGCGATGACGACGGCCAGCGTTCCCACCACCAGAAACAGGCCGTGTGGCAGCAGAGAGCGCACCAGGTGCAGTGTGCCCAATGGCACCCGTAGCCCGTGCTGCCGCACCCATTGCACAACGTGCCATGCCCAGCGCGGGCCAGTTGCCAGCGCAGTGATGAGCAGCAGCATTTCGTGCAGCGGGAGCCGTTGCCCCTGTTCGGGCAGGCCGAAGCGCGTATCCCAGATACCCTTCGGGATAAAAAAGAGCGGTACGGTCAGCGGCACATACAGCAGCGCAAGGTCGGGCCGTACCAGCGCAAACAGCCCGAACACCGCCAGCGCCAGCAAGTTCGAGGGCAGGTCGGTGCCGCCTTTGTAGAAGAAAAACAGCCCGACAAACAGCCCGAACAGCAAAAACCGTTCGCCGCCCGGCGTTGCCAGCCATGGCCGTAGCCCCAGACGGGCCGGTGGCGTGCGGGCTATCAGCAGGCTCGCAAGCTGAAACAGCGGCGGCACAGTGGCGGCTCCGCTCAGCAGCAGCAACCCCACCGCCAGCATGGGCAGCACGGTCCACACCCACAGCGGTACAGGGGGCGTACGCTCAACAACAAAGACAGGCGGCGGCGGCGGTGTGGTAGCATCATCCACGGTTAGCTCAAGGGTATGCACGGTATCGCTGCGGGGCAGGCGCACGGTGGAGAGCGCATACTGCCCGTGATACTCGCCGCGTAACAGCGTGCTTTCGGTACTATCCAGCACAACCCGGATATCGCCGGGAATATCGCCCAGCAGGTGCAGTTGCTCGCCGACAAACCGAATGCGCCAACCATTGGGAATGGTCTCAACTGCCGGGTGCTGCCAGGGGTGCGCCCCGACGCCTGCCACGGTTGGCTGTGCATGGTAGGCTTGCAGGTACGTGTAGGCGGGCAGCGGTTGCCAGTCGCGCCCGACCAGTGCAAAATACTGGGTCGGGTCTGCCGGGTTCGGCTCGCGGAAGCCGCCATACCGAAACATCCACACATTCATCACGCCCATCCAGGGCCACTCGTCGCGGGCGCGTTCGATATGCCCGATGAGATAGGCGGCTTTTTGCTCTTCGCTGACCGGTTCGCCCCAGGTGTAGCGCCGTTCGGGGGGATGCTGTCGGGCGCACTGTTCCAGCCAAACTCACCCACCCAGATCGGCGTCGCGTGGTCGTTGTAGCGCTCCATCACTTCGCGCACCAGCACCACCCGGCTCACGTCGGCGCGGGCATCAATAAAGCGGTTCCATGTCCAGGTGGAGCCATACGGTAGCAACCGAATGTAGCGGTGCTCATCGGGTGGCTGTCCCAGGCCATACGCCTGCACCGCCATCACATCAAAGAAGGCCGCACCGCCCGCCCGGTATACCGCATCCAGATAATCAAGCTCGGTCATCGGGGCGCGTTTGTCCAGCCCATCCACGGGCGCGAGGCTTGGAAAGAGAATGATTGCATCGGGATTGGCGGCCTTCGCCGCATGGTAGCCCACTTCCAGCAAGTCCACAAACGACTCAGGGCGCGGGGTGTGCCAGTTCCATTCGTTCTTCAGGTTTGGCTCATTCCAGATCTGGAAGTAGCGCACCTTGCCTTCGTAGCGCTCTACCACCCGCGAGACAAAGCGCCCATAATCCGCGAAGTTATCGGGCGGCCCAGTCGAGTTGGGGTCTTCGAGCAAGCCCTCCTGAAAAAAGCTCTCGTTATGGAAGCCTTCGCGTGCCCATAGCGGCGGGCGATCTATCCGCAAGATCAGCTCGATGCCAAGCTGATCGGCCTTGTTTACAATTCGGTCGTACTTATCCCACGCCGACACAATGCCAATGGTATCAATGTTGCGGCGGTCTTCGAAGTCGCCGGGGCCGTGGATCTCGATATCTTCCCACGGAAGCTGCATACGGACATAACGCGCCCCCATTGCCTGCACCATCTGTAGCGTCTGTGTGACGACCGCCGAGTCAGGCTCCAGATGAAGCTGATAGAGATTGACTCCGACCTGTGGGCCTGCCGTCAGCGGAATGGGTTCGGGGGCAGGCTGATACACAATGCCCCGATTGAAGCCGTTATCAAACCAGATGATCGCGGCCAGCACCAGCAGTAGCACGCCACTGACTGCCAAGAGCACAGCCAGCCGCAGCAGCAGGCGGCGCAGGGGCGAAGCGGGTTGAGCGGGTATGTTTTTCATTGCGGAATGAGTATAGACACGCAGCGATGTGCTGTCAAGCGGTGGGGTGCGCCCCTATGCCGGGAATAGTGCTGCGACCGGGCAGGCGAAGCCCGGCAGCAGGGCAGGCTGTGCAAGCGTGTCGGTGGTGCGGAAGGTGCGGCCCACCCCATCGGGAGTGTGTGCCACCACCTGCTGCTGCCGGGGATAGATGACCCAGACCAGCCGTGCCCCGGCAGTCAGGTAGTCGGTGACTTTGGCTTGCACCTCCTCGGCGGTTTCGGTCGGCGAAACAATCTCCACCGCCAGATCGGGCGCAAGGTCAGGAAAGCCGGGTGCTGCTCTGTGCTGCGGCCCCCGTTCTGGTCGAATATAAAAGACATCCGGCCCGCGCACGGTGTCCGGGTTACGGGCAAGCCGGAAGCCGGTTTCGACACCAGCTTCACCGCCTGCGCCCTGGGCAATCCAGGCCAGCAACAGGCTCCCAAGCCGCAAGGCAATCAAACCGTGCTCGTAGTTGGGTGGCATCGTTTCAATCACCTCCCCGCGCACCAGTTCGCGCCGGATGCCGTCATCGGGCATCTGCAAGAGTTCGTCGGCAGTGATCAGGTGGTCGGCTGCAATGCTCATATCAGCAGATGCCTCCATCTTCATACGCCCTATGCCGGGAACAGTGCTGCGACCGGGCAGGCGAAGCCCGGCAGCAGGGCAGGCTGTGCAAGCGTGTCGGTGGTGCGGAAGGTGCGGCCCACCCCATCGGGAGTGTGTGCC
>JAAUSQ010000417.1 GCA_012033195.1 Chloroflexaceae bacterium | reverse complement strand
CGACAGCTTCCGCGAGTACCTGCTAGTCGATCAGGCGCGGGTGCACCTGACGCACCACGGGCGCGACGCGGCGGGCACGTGGCACACGCACAGCTACACACACCTGGACGAGGCGCTAGCCCTGGTGAGCATTCCGGTAACGCTGCCGCTGGTTGAGGTCTACACCGATGTGCCCGTCGCGGCGGAGGCGTAACTACCGCTATGCTCGTTCGTGCTTCGGCCCCCGCCAAGCTGATCCTGTGTGGTGAGCACGCAGTTGTGTATGGGCAGCCTGCAATTGCGCTGCCCCTGCACGATATTTGCGCCACTGCCACCGTACAGACTGGCCCACCAGGGAGCGGCGCTGTCTTATTTACGCCCGACCTCGGCCCCACCCCGATCTCTACGCCAGACGACCCGCTGCTGGCGCTAGCCGCGACCACATTGCACTTGCTTGGTAGCTACTCGGCAGCCGTAGAGATGCCAGATTTGCATATTACACTAACATCGGCTATTCCGATTGCCAGCGGCATGGGCAGCGGTGCGGCAGTGGCGACGGCACTGGTGCGGGCACTGGCGGCCTACGGCGGGCATCCCCTGAGTGCCGCGCAGGTGTCTGAACTGGTTTACCAGAGCGAACAGCGCTACCATGGCACACCAAGCGGCATTGACAATGCCGTGATTGCGTATGAGCAGGCGATCTGGTTTGTGCGGCAGTTGCCTGCCCCCCGTATCGAGCCAATCCACATTAGCGCACCACTGCATCTGGTAGTGGGCGATACGGGTGTGCGGAGCGCGACACGGCTGCCCGTCGGTGAGGTGCGCCGCCGCTGGCAGACTGAGGCAGCAACCTACGAAGCGCTGTTTGCCGAAGTGGGCGCAGTAGTGGCGCAGGTGCGGGCGGGGTTGCAGGCAGGCGATACAGCGCAACTAGGGCAGTTGCTCAACCACAACCAGCGCCTGTTGGAGCAGCTAGGTGTTTCATCGCCCGAACTGGAGCGGCTTGTAGCAGCGGCCCGTGCAGCAGGCGCAGCAGGGGCCAAGCTATCGGGTGGCGGTTGGGGCGGTGTAATGGTTGCACTTGCGCCGGATGAGGGTACACAGGCAATCATTGCCGCCGCACTTGAACGGGCCGGGGCAGCGCAAGTGCTCAGCACACGCGCCGCCTGATCACTGCCCCGATGTGTGTTGAAAATGTATTAATCTGAGATATTTACAAAAGCTGTATTTTTGTTATGATCAAAAGACGGGCCGTAGAAAGTTCTTGATCTAGAGAGGTTTCAAACGCATGGTTATCAGCTGGTTGCACAAGCAGGGGATCACGTCGGACATGGCGTACATCGCAGCACTGGGTTCCATCTTCTTGAGCATTGCGCTGTGGGTATTCCGGCGCGGTGAAGATACCGCCAATGCAGAACGGTTTGGTATTTTTGTAGGTTTGTGGGCACCGACGCTGGCGGTGCTTGGACGGGCGCTGGAAGAAAAAGAACGCGCCATCAAGATCCAGATGTAAGTTTACGTCCTGGTAACGGGAGCGGGTGCCGCAGGCTATTACATTCCTGCGGCTTTTTGCTTGCAAAATACTCTAACACCATGCAGCATGAGTGTGTATAATACAGGGAGAAACACAAGCAAAATGTAGCATAAGTGTGAGATTAAGAGATACGAGCAAGATGGCAAAAGTTCTGGTTGCGATGAGTGGCGGCGTTGATAGCTCGCTGGTGGCGGTGCTGCTAAAAGAGCAGGGCCACGCGGTGACGGGCGTAACCATGCACCTGTGGGAAGGCGACGATGAGGGCATCCACGAGAGCCAGTGCTGCTCGTTGGAGATGGTCGCCGGAGCGCGGCAGGTGTGTGCCCAGTACGATATTCCATACTATGTGTTTAACTATCAACGCGACTTCCGCAAACATGTTATTCAATATTTCATCGAAGAATATGCCGATGGCGCGACGCCCAACCCGTGCCTCGCCTGCAACCGCGATCTCAAGTTCCGGGTGCTGCTGGAGCGTGCACGCAAGCTGGGCTTCGATTATCTGGCGACCGGGCACTATGCCCGCGTGCAGCAAGAGGCCGGTGGCAGCTATAGCCTGCTGCGCGGTGTCGATCCGCGCAAGGATCAATCGTATGTGTTGCATATGTTGCAACAGGACGAACTGGCGCGTATCCTGTTTCCGCTCGGTGGCTTCGATAAGCCCACGGTACGGGCAATGGCCCGCGAGCGCAAGCTGGCAACCGCCGACCGACCCGAAAGCCAGGATATCTGCTTTATCCCTGATAACGACTACCGCCGCTTTTTGAATGAAGAAGCACCGGAGATTTTTGAGCCGGGGCCGATTGTCAACCATCTGGGGCAGGTCGTCGGTGAGCATCGCGGGTTGCCGCACTACACGATTGGGCAGCGCAAGGGCCTAGGGCTAACATCAAGCGAGCCGCTGTATGTGACGGCGATTGATACGGCCCGCAATGTCTTGCTGGTGGGCCGGCCCGCACCACCGACCGTCGCGACTGCACGGTTGAAAAGGTGAGCTTTGTCAGTGGACACATCCCGACTGCGCCGCTTGAGTGTCTGGTGCAGATCCGCGCCCACGCCCAGGCAAAGCCCGCCACCGTGACGCCGCTGGAAGATGGGCGCATGCGGGTGGCGTTCTACGAGCCACAGCGGGCTATCACACCGGGGCAGGCGGCAGTTTTTTATGATAATGATCGGTTGCTGGGCGGCGGGCGTATTACCCGCTTTGTGGCAGATGCCACACCCGAACCAGATGAATTACTCGAAGCGATTGCATCCTAGCAGTACATTGAAAACTGGAAACTATCCATGCCAGCACTGAGTCCGGCTGCAATTCTGCTCATTCTTCTGGCAACCGCCTGCGCCAGCCTTGCCCACGTGCTGTGGGGGCAGCGCTGGGTGCAGTTGCCCATTTTCTGGCTGGCGGCCTGCCTGGGGTGTTTGGTGGCCTATGGCATTGGCTACCAATTGCCGCTGAACCTGCCCGCCCCTGCCGGGGTACCGGTGTTCGAAGCAGTGATGGCAGCCTGGATTCTGCTTGTGATTGCCTCACGGCTATGGGTATGATATAATCGAGCAGGTTCTTACGGGGGGGATGTGCGTACAATGAAGTGTCGTGGTAGCCAGTAATAGCGAACGGGCTACCT
>JAAUSQ010000416.1 GCA_012033195.1 Chloroflexaceae bacterium | reverse complement strand
CGACGTCAAAGGTGCCTTACCCACTACTGCAGCTTGCGCTCGAACGGCTTTGGTATGCCAATCAGCACCGTAACTTAACCGAGTCTTTGTACGACCAACGGATCGGCGGACTGGCCAGAGTTGTCCAAACATATGCCGACGGCGTGATTAGTGAACTGGAAGCACATCAGGGCGATATCACGATCGCTCGGCGCATCTTTTTGCGTCTGATCAACTTCGGCGAAGGCCACGACGATACGCGCCGGCAATTACCGATCGCCCGTTTGCAAGCCCCTGATGATGACGAACACTTTGATCACACCCTTAATCACTTGATCAACGGCCGATTGTTGACGACCAGCGACACAAGCGCCTCCGCACGGATCGACATCGTCCACGAGGCACTGATTCGGCATTGGCAAACCCTCCGCACCTGGCTCGCAGCGGAGCCGTATCAGGGCGGTGAACAAAGCTTGCGAGAGGCCGAACAGACTCGCCGCACCCTTGAGCAACGGGTGATGAGTTGGCGCACAGCAGGAGAAACCCTAAGCCGGCATTCGCAGATCGAAGCAGCACAGCAGTGGCGGGAGAGGTATAGTTCCGCGCTTGGGTCTGTTGAAGGGCTGGATCTGTTGATCGCAGAGAGCCGCAATAAGCTTAAAATGCTTATCGTCGCCACCGTTATTGCTGTATGTCTCGGCTTAACGATCTTTTGCGGCGGGCTTTATATCTTTTGGCTACGCACATCAGCGTTGCTATAGCAATCTCATCAGAGTTGTGAAGGCGGTTCTGCGTACTGATACTGCGGTTCCTGGTTCTGGGTTCTCGGTTCTGGTAGGATTGCTATATGCCGCCCAGCGCATTTTGCTACGCAAAGTTGGAGGTGGATATATTTTCACTCATCGATTGCTGATGGAGTATTTTGCACAACTCTGGCACGAAAATTAATCCCAATTAGCGGCGGTCATAATGGTAACGATGAGGTATAATTAGTGAATAATCTGAATCAGCGCACTGCTCTTTTCGAAGGGCTCAAAGCACATTTTAGTCTTAGTGAGCTGCACAATATTTGCTTCAATCTGGGTTTTAACCATGAAGATATACCCGGTGACACTCGCCCTGCATTTGCGCGTGAACTGATCCTGTATTGCGAGCGGCGGCGCATGGTGGCTGAGTTGCTGGATACCTGTCGTCGTAACCGGCCTCATGTCATCTGGCCCGATGCAGGTGAGACCGAGTTCCCCCCAGCGGCGATAGCACGTACACTCTGCTCGCAGTTACCGGAACATCAGCAATCGCAGGTGGAACCACTTGCGGCGCTCCTCGCACCATTAATGAGCGATCCGACTCAGGCCGCCGATATTGAGCGCCTGCTGCGCGAGAATATTGCGCTTGGACATGTGCTCCGCGACCTCGCCGGGTATCAGGTGACCTTTGGGGGGACGTTGCTGCAATTCGGCTCAGACAATCAAGTGGGTGATATCACTATACGTGATGTTGCCGGCGGCAATATTGTGCATCTCACGATCAATATCAACACACGCGACTAAGCTCGACTTTATCCATTCCCGAAAGGAACGCCTAAAAGCAACCTGAATTCCGGCCCTATAATCAGGTCTGCGAACCCTGTCATACTGATTGCGCCCGACAGCCCGACGCTGAAACTGAGCAGGATTGCGTTCTGCAGCGATGCGGCGATGCCCTGATTGGGTTCGTTCGCAAATGATCTTCGGTCTCCTTTAACAGAGTCCGTGTTGCGACCGCAATAGCGAGCGCATCAGCAAGCGGCAGGGTGATCTACCTTCCAAATTCTTTTTCTGAAGATCTATAGAAACGGTGCTTCGCGAAGATGCGCTCGCTCCACCTTCTGCTCGCTCCGTTTCCTTATGACACGCTGACTGGCAACCTTCTGCATCGGCGATACGTGCGAATCTCACACCGCACGCAGACAGGCGTCACTCCAACTCGGCTGGTAGCCACAATCGCTAGGGCTGCCAATCGGGTCGATCCTTGCTATGCAACGCGCTGGAAGAGGTATGCGTCGGCTGAATGCGTATAGTCAATGCCGCGCTGGGTGCGCTCAAGATCTTCTTTCGTGGCCGGCTCCCCGCGACGTGGGATGAAATAGTGGTCGAGGTGGCTCGTCTGCAAGCGATACACATCATCCTGCTCAATACATGCACCAAGCAGGGTATAGGACGGATCAAGGGCCGCCATACTCGCATCGCCATGACTGTCATTCGCGACCAGGAAACCACCGATGCGCAGATAGCGCCGACAGTGTTGTGACACGAACCCGGCAAACTGCGAAATCAGCATATCCACCCCTTGATCTGGCTCCGGGAGCGGATGCAAATAGGAGACGGCGTGGAATCGCACCGTTGGATCGTGCGCGTACTCCTTGCGGACTTGGATAAACGCGATCAGATCCGGATCCGCGAAAAAACGCCGGGCGTGTTTATCCGTATCCACATACACCGTGGTTGGAAAGAAAAACGATGGGACAATATGCACAAAACTTCCAGGATAGAGTGCAGTACTGATCGCGGTGTGTGCAGCGAGGACGCGGAAGAGACTGCGGCGATCGTGCCGTGGATCGCCATAGTATTTCTGATAGATGGCGAGCGATTTGGCATGCATCGGCTTCCTTTCGCTTCAAAACCGAAGGAATGGTAGGACTTTTCAGCTTAATGGTGCGGCGTGGGGAGGGCCAGAAGGCGTGCTTCTCTGAACAAACCACCGCGCACCCGCTCGCTGCTGCAATCTGCGCTTGCAGACATTTAAAGAAATTGCACTTCTTCCCGAATGATATCAGTGACATTGGTCATCGTGTCGAAGAACTCCTTATACACCTTTGAGAGCGGATCATCACTATGCAGCAGTCGATCCAGGGCGGCATAGTTCGCGAGCTTGAACACCCAGATTGCCGACGGACCCGGCCCAATACCGCCGCTGGCCGCCAACACTTCCTGGATCCAATCTTGTTCAACAAGCAGATCGTGCAGCGCACGTGCTTTTCGGCCATGCTCCTGCTGAAAAGGCGTAGGAAAGTCAAATTGTATAATCAAGTACAACGATGGATGCAAAACGAACCTCCTTCGCTTGATAGGTGCGACCATCAGGGAACATAGGACAGAATATATTGCTCACCATTGCCGCCGAACGCTTGCGGC
>JAAUSQ010000048.1 GCA_012033195.1 Chloroflexaceae bacterium | reverse complement strand
CCAACTGCCACCCCCCGAACCAACTGCCACCCCCGAACCAGTTGGTGCAGGCGGCAGTGTATGGCAACCCGGTGCGGATTGTTGCCGATACCATCGGCCTAAATGCGCCGCTGGTCGGCGTGGGGCTGGATGCCAACAACTACCCGATTGTGCCCGACCACGACGTGGCATGGTACAACCGCAGTGCCCACCCCGGTACAGGCGAAAATGTAGTGCTGTGGGGCCATGTGCTGCGTTTCCGGGCCACGCCCAACATTCCAGCGCCCTTTGAGCGACTGAAAGAACTGCCAATTGGCGCACCGATTACGCTCTACACCGACAACGACACAGCCCGCCGCTATGTCGTCAGCGATCAGATCTGGGCGCAACCGCACGAAGTCGGGCACATTCTGCCGCAGGGCTACGAACGGCTAACACTGGTTTCGTGTATTGGTGATGCGGTCATTGCCAATGGTGGCGTGGTCGATATGAGCCACCGCCTGATTACGATTGCAATGCCTGTAGAGTAGCAGGGGGAGCATATGGCGTTGACCGAGCAAGAACTGGATATGCTGATCCGTGAGCGTGCCATCCGGTTGCTGGTGCTGAGCAATGGCAACCGCATCTGGGAGGCTGCGCCAAGTCCGCTCCATCAGATGATTATCGATGAAATCCGTGCCTCGATCAAGCCACTTGCCGCGCAATCAGGCGAGAAATGCGATTGCTATCATCTGGCAGATGTCTACATCCGGTTGCCGGATGGCTCGCTGGTGCGGCCTGATGTATCGATCTTTTGCACCCCACCGCCACGCCAACGGCAGGCGCTCACCCTGGTGCCTGCTGCTATCATCGAAGTAATCAGCCCTGGCTACGAAACCAAAGACCTTGGAGACCTGCCGCCGATCTATCTGGCAAACGGTGTCCGGGATGTTCTTGTGGTCAATACCGATCAGCGCCAAGTAACGCACTTCCGTAGCACTGGCCCGGTTATGCACGCGCTGCCGCTATCGATTGATCTGGAATGTGGCTGTAGCTGTACGCTTGCGGGATAAACAAGCAAGGAACTGGTGCCGGGAGCGGGACTCGAACCCGCACGGGATTACTCCCAAGGGTTTTTAAGACCCCAGCGTCTGCCATTTCGCCATCCCGGCACAGCGTTTCTTATTATAGCATGGGTGATATCGCCGCTGGCCCCCTACCGTATCTCCAGCGCTTCGGCGGGACTCCAGCCTTCCTGATTGAAGACCCGCACCTGCCACCACGCCTGCCCATCGATCTCGACTGGCCCCGCCACAACCAGCACCGCTGTACCGGGTGCAACCCGTACACGGGTTTGCTCAATGCTGGTATCGCCGGGTTGCATCTGTAAACCCAGCATCGCTTGCCCATCCAGATCTTCAACAACATAGGCGGTGCGTCCAGGGGCTAGTGCGCGGGCAGGGACGGCAGTCGGACGCGACGCAGTGCTAGCAGTGTCGGGCAGCGGGGTGTTCGAGCGCGTTGGTGATACGCCTGCCAGCAGAATATCGGGCAGGTTAGCCGTAGCAGGCATACGGCTGATTGCCACTGCACCAAGCACCAGCGCCGCCACCAGCACCAGCGCCGCCACCAGTATCCGTGTGCTGTGGCGCATACGTTGCTCGCCACTCATCCACGAGGGCACCTGACTGGTATCTGCCGCTATTGTGCTGCGCTCTTCGGGCACCACCACCAACACGCCGTGTCGATTGAGCACCTCGGCAGCCACGCGCTGGTATTCCTGCATTGTTTCGGCAGCAATCGTGACCGCTTCGCCACGGGTGATACAGCGGTGCAGATGGTCGATCTGGTAGAGCCGTGCCGTAGATTGATCGGCTTCGGCAAGTTCGCCGTGGGTCTGGATCTGCCGTAGCAATGCATCCCACTCACCCTGGGGCGCGGGCAGGTGGCGCAGCAGCAGGTACGAGCGCAGGCCATCTTCGAGGCTACCGTGGATACTGAGCAGGGCCAGTTCGAGCCACCCCCGGTTCAGGCGGGCCTGACACAGCCGATACTTCTCTTTGCTGCTAGCTATCAGGCTCGTTGGTGCGGTATCCATAACAGCAGTCTGACGCGTGCTTGTCATACCTCGGTATCGAGGATCGTTTCGAGCGCGGTAGTTGCGGCTTGTGGGTTGGCCTGCCCTTTTGTCGCTTTCATCACCTGTCCCACCAGAAACTTGATCGCGGTCTTTTTACCCTTACGATACTCTTCCACTGCCTTGGGATTGTTAGCAATCACAACCTGCGCCAGTGCTGCTAGCGCCCCCGTATCGCTGATCTGCTTGAGGCCTTGCTCATCCACAATCTGGGCAGGACTGTTGCCAGTCTGGAAGCTCTCTTCAAACACCTGCTTGGCAACCGTGCGGTTGACTATATCCTGCGCCAGCAGACCAAGCACCTCGGCAATGTGCAGCGGCGGCATCCGCTCGTGCAGCACCTCGAAGCCCTCGCCCGCATCCTTCAGGAGCCGGAACAGTTCGCCACCAACCCAGTTGGCAACATCCTTGGCACTGCCGCCACGCTGCGCCGCCGCTGTTACTGCCGCCACATAATAGTCGGCAATCGGGCGTTCCATCGTTAGCAGTTCGGCATCCTGCTTGCTCAGGCCATACTCTGCCATAAAGCGGTCGCGCCGTGCATCGGGCAGTTCGGGCATCTCGGCCCGCCGTGCCGCAATCCACGCATCATCCAGCACCAGCGGCGGAATATCTGGCTCCGGAAAGTAGCGGTAGTCGTGAGCCGACTCTTTGCTGCGCTGGGAGACGGTAATACCCTGCGCCTCATTCCAGCCGCGTGTCTCCTGCACAATGTGCCCGCCCGACTCAAGCTCGTCGATCTGGCGCTGAATCTCATACGCAATTGCCCGCTCCACAAAGCGGAACGAGTTGATATTTTTAATCTCAACCTTTGCGCCATACTCTTTCTGATGTACAGGCCGTACACTGACATTGGCATCGCAGCGCAACGCGCCTTCTTCCAGGTTGCCGCTGTTTACCCCAATCCAGAGCAAGATCTGGCGCAACTTCTGAAAATAGCGCTTGGCCTCTTCTGCCGAGCCAATATCAGGACGGCTCACAATTTCCATCAGGGGCACGCCGCTGCGGTTGTAGTCAATCAGCGAAGCGCCATCGGTGCTATGCACCAGCCGTCCAGTGTCCTCTTCAATATGCAGCCGCTCAATGCCGATGCGCTTGGGTTGCCCGTCGTCGCCATCAATCTCAACCCAGCCATCGGTGCAGATCGGCTGATCGTACTGTGTGATCTGGAAGCCTTTGGGTAGGTCGGGGTAAATGTACGACTTGCGCGAGAAGACCGATGTATGCTGCACCGTGCAGTTAATCGCCAATCCCGACATCGCCGCCATTTCGATGGCCCGCATATTGACAACCGGCAGCGCACCGGGCAGGCCCAGGCTCACCACCGAGACACGTGTGTTCGGGTCGCCGCCGGCATAATCGGCACTGCACCCATCGAACATTTTGGCAGTGGTACGCACCTGTGCATGGATTTCGAGGCCAATCGTTGCTATATAATCAGTCATGCTGTGTTCCGTTTTGTAGCATCACACACGAATACCAGGGGTTATACTGTTTCGTATTGTAGCATATTCTTCGCAGCAGGCGCACAACAATAGATACGCCCACAACGGTTTTCAGGGTGCATCGGTACGGTATGCGTGCTCTTATGGAATATACCGCCGGAACCAGCTAATCTGCTCCTGCGCTCCATAAAGCTGATTCTGCGGCAAGTACAGGCCGTGTCCCTCGCCTTCAAACTTGAGCATCCGGGTAGGGGTGCCCTGCTCTTCCAGCAGATAATAGTAGTTCTCGGTCAGCGTCACGGGCAAAAAGTCCTCTTCGCCATGGAAAAGCAGCAGCGGCGTTTCGACCTGCGCCACCTGATACAGCGGTGAGTCGGCGATAAACTCGGCGGGGTCGCTGTAGGGGTCGCGCCCTTCCAGGTAGGCCGCCACATACACAAAGCCGCGTTTCCACTCCACAATCAGATCAAGCAGGTTGCACTGACTATGTGCGGCGCGGTACAGGTCGGGGTGGCGGACAAGGCTCTGGGTGACAAAATAGCTCCCATAGGAGCAGCCCATAATACCCACCCGTTGCGGGGTGGTGTAGCCCGCCTCAACCATCTGCTGCACCACCTCGGCCATTGCATCAATATCTACCTGCCCAAAATTGTCATTCTCAACCAGTCGGTTGAAGTCCTCTGCGCCGAACCCCTCGCGCCCATACAGCGGCAGCACCAGCACAGCATAGCCAAAATTGGGCAGCAGGTTGAAGCCATCTTCGACCCGTGCCGACCAGAAATTGCTCATCGGCGGCCCTGCGACGGCCCTGCTGCTGCCACACAATCACACGTGCGTTCTGCGGCGGGAAGGGCGTGTCAGCCGGCTGGATCAGGTAGCCGCTGTGGGTCAGGCCGCTTTCTAGCGTAAAGCTGATCACATCGGCTCGTACAGCGTTAGCGGCTTGCGCAGCAGTGTTATCGCTGGTAAGCGCTTGCAGCCCGCTGCCGTCCAGGTTCAGCGCATACACTTCGGGCGCACTGGTAAACGAAGAATAGGTGAAGACAACCCGGTCACCGCTCGCTTTTGCCTGCCCATACGTGCCCGGCTGGGGGGTGATATCGGTCAGGGTTGTACTGGTCAGGCTGTAGGTGTACAGGCCCACGTCCATTAGGTAGGCCGCGTTAAAGAGTAGCACATCGTTGTTAGCAAACGACACATCCGATACCCACTGCGCCGCGATCTGGGGCGCTTCAATCGTCGCGGCAAGTTGCAGCGTATCACTCAGGCTGCCCGTGGTCGTATACACCTGAAAGTAGCTGCGAGCCGGATAGGTATAGACCGGGTGCTGCCGACCCGCCACCTGTGCTGTTCGCGTACCTGCACCGCAAGCCGTGTGCCATCCGGTGACCAGTCCATCTGGCCTGCTGGCTCGAAGGGCGCACCGCCGAACGTGTCGATACCCGGTGCGTGCAACGTCTGCGAGAGCACGCCACTCTCGGCCAGTTCAAAGACGTGCAGCCGATTGGTTTGCAGCAACGGGTTCGCTTCGGGCGAAATACGGCCCAGCACATCCAGCGCTGCCACCGAATTGATCAGGGTGCCGTCGCCGGGGTCGGTGTACGAGCGATCATCATCGGTGCGGTCGTAATTGGTGCTGGTAAAGGCAATCTGCGTGCCGTCGGTCGTCCAGGCCGGAGTACCATTCAGAACAGAGTTCGGCGGCAGGGTCAGCAGTTCGCTGGTCTGGTTGGTGGCGATATCGTACACCGCAAAGGTGGTGCTGGTGCTGGTCAATGCGATGCTGCCGTTGTCGGGATTATCGAGCGTCGGGAAGGCCACCACAACGGGCGCAGGCGGGGCAGCCAGCGCTGTGCTTGCGTCGGCAATAGTGACCAGTACCTTGCTCGCGTCGGGCGACAGGCTGTACAGATCACCGGGCAGCGTCAGCGCATCCGAGGCGGTCACGCTGCCATCGCTGCTATTGAGCGCAAGCAGCACGGTGTTCCCATCGGCATCGCTGGCGAGGCAGGCGGCGGTTGTGGCATCGCGCCACACAATACTCGACAGGCATGTATAGTTGCCAAAGTCTGCGCTGAGCGATACGCCTAGACCGGTGGTGATGTTCACAAAGGCGGTCGTTGTACCAGCAACCAGGATCGTGCTTCCGTCCGGGCTTACATCACTAAGCAGCGCATGCGCAACTGTGCCTTGCAGCGTTTCAATCAGCGCCACTTCTTCGGCAGGGAGAATGTCCTCCTGTGCAGTGTCGGCACTGATTACCACGACCGAACTGCTGCCCGGTGTGTGCGGCGGGCCAACCACTATGGGCAGATACACGGTGTGCTCGCCCTGTGCCTGCACCCCAATGCCAGCCACAAACAATGGCCCGAACAGCGCAAACAGAATCATCACACGCAGCACACGCTGCCCGATGCGGTACATGAACTATTCCTTTCTTACAATCCAGCTAGCAGCTATCCCTCTTCCGACGGGTTCTCGGTTTTCTCGGTTGCATTTTTGTCGCGCTGGCGGCGCTGGCGCAAGTTGCGAGCACGGTTCTGCAAGTCCTGGAAGAGTTCGGTGTCCACAATCTCGCTGACCTGCTTCTGGCGTTTCACTTCGTCGATCTCAATGCGTAGCTCGTGAATTTCCTGCCGCAGTACCTGCTCGCGAATGTAGGCTTCGAGTGCTGCCACTGCCAGCGACGAATACGACTCCATCATCTGCTGCAAGTTGCTGTCGAAGGCGATAATCTGCTCAGTTTCCGGGTCGCGGGCATTAAAGAGTTCCAGCACCCCCACCACATCGCCCTGATTATTCTTGAGCGGAATGGTGAGCAACGAAGTAGTGATATAGTTGTTTGATAGATCTGGATGCGGCATTTCTAGCAGATCGAAGCGCTGGTCGTTCGCCAGATCGCTAACATTCACCGACTCGCCTTGTAGGGCTGCGAGGGTAATGGTATAGCGCGGCGGTGCGCTATCGGTAGAGTTATGCGCCACCAACGGGAACGTGAGCGGCGTGCCGTCGGTGCTGCCGATATTGATCTGCTTTGAAGGGATGCGTAACATAACACACCGTAGCTGGTTCGCTTCGCGCAAGAACAGCCAGCCACCGTCGGCGCGGCAAAAGTCCATCGCCTCAACCAGAATATTCTCAAGCAACCGCTGAAAATCGCGCTCGGACGACAGCGCTACACCAAGCGGGATCACGACGTGCAGCAGGTCGTTGGCGCGTTTTTTCTCTTTGCGAAGTTGCAGCGTCATGTTGTTAAATGTTTCAGCAAAGATACCAATTTCGTCCGTTGACTCGACGTGGGCCAGCGCAGTCAGGTCGCCCGTGCGGATTTGCTCGGCAACGGTCGTCAGCCGACGTACGGGGCCAGCAATGTTCTGGCGCAGCGAGAAGGCCAGCACCAGACCGGCCAGCACTGCCACCACCCCGCCGATCAACGTCTGGCGGCGAGCACTGGTCAGGCTGGCATTGCCGCGCTCCAAATCTTGCTCCAGTGCAGCCTGCTGGCTATCGACCAGTTCGCTGAGCAATGTTTCCATCCGGCTGGTTAGGTCAACCACTTCGGTACTGAAGAGTTCCAGGTCGCGCCGCCAGCTTGGGCTTTCCATCACCGTGAAGGCTTCTTCGGGCACCTGTTCCAGAAAGGTATTGCGGTCGTTCTCGATCTGGGCCAGAATAGTTTGCTGGCTGTCGGTGAGCAGGTCGCGCTCACGCTGCAATCGTTCCCAGGCAGCATTGTTGATATCCAGGTTGATTTCGTACTCGTAATAACGAAAGAGCGAGTTACGGGTCATCACGTAGCCGCGCAAGCCGGAGAACATTGCCGAAAACGAGCTTTGAAAATCAGCCATATCTTTCAGCAGGGCATTGTTGGTCTCGGATGGTTCACGCTGCGCCTGCTCTTCAATCAGCTCATTAGTATTGATCAGGATGTTGCCACCCAGTTCGGTACCGGTTGTGTTCAGCAGGGCATAGGCCGGCTCGCGATCCATCTGGTTATCGCGCAGGGCAAAAAGCTGGTCGGGGTACTGCTGCCAACGCTCATACACCTGCCGCAGTTCCACAAGGCGCTGCTGGTCGGCGGCTCCCAAGTTGGTCGAAAGGGCTTCGAGCCGCGCCAAGTCGGTCGCAAAGTCGCGGTTAAACTCATCGTATGCCTCACGGAAGGCAGGCTCACCCAGCGCCAGATACGTTCGCACGGCACCAAACATCCGCAGCAGGTTGGCCTCGGCGCGTGAGGCGGCCAGTGCGGTAGGTTGCCGGACATTGTTGGTTGAGCTAATCGTGCTAGATGCCTCGTTGCTGGCAAACAGACTGAGCGCAATCACAATCAAGGTAAGCACCACCAGCAGACCAAAGCCCAGCGTGAGCTTGCTGCCAATCGGCAGGTCGCGCAGAAAACGTAGGCCGCCCGATGCTTCCAGGGGCGGACGCGCTGTTATCGGTGTGGATGATGCGGTAAGCTGCTGTTTCACGGCGTGCTGGACCTCCTCCAATCCTGTATATTCCAGGTATCAACGTCCCACGGCGTCAGGTCAACCCCTGCAACGTATTGCTCACGGCGGCAACCCGTGCGATCTGCACCAGCGTTACAAACGCAACATCTTCTATCAGCATATCGTTGAGTTGCATAAACATCTGCTCGCGGCGTTCTTCGTCCAGTTCGGTGCTGGCTTCGGTCAGCAGTTCGTCATACGATTCGTTGCACCAGCGCGAGATGTTAAAGCCAGTCCAGCCATTCTCGGCGGTCGGAATATCGCTGCACGTCCAGTAGGCCATATGGGGCACCGGGTCGGGCGAGTTACTTAGCCAGCCTGCGCCGGCAATGTCGGCATTAAAACGTATCCACGAGTTGGTCAGCGCTGGGTCACCAAAAAAGTCGTTCGGGTCGCGCAGCACCCGCTCCACATCGAAGCCGATAGAACGCAATTCATCGGCAACAATCTGCTGGATTTCTTGATACTGCGGGTTCACGGGAACATGATAGACCACCCGCAGCGTCGTTCCGTCCTTCTCGCGGATACCGTCGCCGTTGGTATCGACCCATCCGGCTGCTTCCAGCAAAGCTCGTGCACGTGCTTTGTCGTAGGTATAAAGAATCTCTGGCGACTTGTAATAGTCGGGCGTGAGCAGGTAATCATCTTCCGGTTGTCCAAGCACCCCATAGACCTCCTCGGCAATCCGTTCGCGATTTATCGCATAAGCGAAGGCCTGCCGTACCCGCTTGTCTTCAAAGATGGGGTTCGGGAACGCTGGCGATGAGCCACGCTGCGGGTCGGTGAAGTTCAATTGCAGAAAGTGAATGCGGCTCTCGAAGCTGGTCAGGATACTGCCAATGCCATTGGCTTCCAGTTCGCGCACCTCTTCGGGCGATACCTGCGGATTCCAGGCATAATCGGCGCTGCCCTCTTCCATCACCGCCCGGATTGCCACGCCCGATGTACCGCCGCCGCGCAGTTCGATGCGCGCGAAGTAGGGCTTGTCGGGGTCGCGGAAGTAAGGGTTTGGTACATACACAATGCGATAGGTACGTACCAGATCAGTTGCCAGGAAAATAACCTCTTGTGGTTGGAACGAGTCGACGATGTAGGGGCCTGTGCCAACGGGTAGCAGATTGGCGGGCGCGTCGTCGGCGTTGAGGCCGTTGTACTGCTCGAAGATGTGGCGCGGCAGGATCATGCCGGGGCTGCCCACAAACGGCAACCACCACGAGGCGGTTGGCTGAGCAAACGTAATCTGCACTGTGTGGTCATCGAGCGCTTCAACACGGCTAACCGAGGTGTACAGTCCGGCGAAAGCGGCGGGCACATCCGGGTTGGTGATGTACTCATACGTGAAGACAACATCATCTGCCGTGAACGGTTCTCCATCCGACCAGCGTACATCCGCATGCAAGCGCCACGTCACCGAGCGCCCATCGGCGGCAACATCGCCATTTTCAACTGATGGAATCTCGGCGGCCAGGAAGGGCACCAGTTGGCCCGCGCTATCAAAGCTCGCCAGTGGTTCATACGTGATGCGGCTCGCTTCCAGGTCTTTGATATTGCCGGCAAGGTGTGGGTTGAGCAAGGTAGGAGCCTGGAAATAGACCAATCGCAGTGTACCGCCCATACCGCGTTCGGTGGCAGCAACCTCGGCGGAAGGGGTGGGCGCTTCTGTGGTGGGTGCGGATGGCGGGGCTGTTGTACAGGCGGTAAGCAGCAACAACATGACAAGGAAGCAACTCGCGTGCTTCCAGTGGCACAACCGCAAAATGAGGTATTGCATAGTTTGTCTCTCTGATTGCGTACCTGTGCGGTGGGCAATGCGCCAGCGACCGCAACAGTGCGTAGAGTCTAATAATACCAGAACTATCAACTATTGTGTGTACGAAAAGCAGCTATCAAGTCGGGTGACAACACATACTGTGCACTGTGCAGGTCGGCCCCTCGGAAGCCAAGCCGCCGCAGTGTCTGGTAATGGCGTAGTGCGTCGGCAGTATCAACCATACCAACAGTCGGCGGCAGGTCGGTGTACTGTGCCGAGAGTACTGCCGAGAAGGTGCAGCCCATAATCTGGTGGGGATGATGGTATGCGAAGGCTGCACGCGCCGCTGCGGGCAGGGCTTGCGCGGCTGCACGGGGCAGATAGCGCGTCGAACGGATTGGCTGCGGCGATTGTAATGGGCCGCCCTCGGTAAACAGAATGTCGTGCTGGTGCTCGAAGCGCTGCACCGCCTGGGCATGATTGTAACAGTGTGGCCCCGAATCGTCCACAAGCAGCGTTCCCGGCTGTAGCTGTGCCACGTCGAGCACATCGGGCACATTGGTTGCGCCGATAATCAGGCGGGCCGTATAGAAGCCTTCAGGGGCGCTGCCCTGTGCTTCGAGGAACTGCACCCTGCCACGGTAGCCTTCGGCGTACAGGTCGCGCTGTACAGCCGCAAAAGCTCGTGTCGCCCATAGACATCACACAGCAGCAGGTCTTGCGGATGGGGCAGCGTTCGGAGCATCAGCCGCAGCACGGCCCGCCCGATGGAGCCAAGCCCCAGGAAGCCGACCGGTTCGCTGCTCAGGGTGCGCCCGCTCACGGCGAGCATTTGCTGGATGTTCAGCACAACGGCAGCAGTGGTAGTGGCGTGTCCGGTTGTCACAGCGGGCAGGTCGGGGCGCTCGGCAATTGCGGCGGCTACGGCCTGCCCATAATCGGTGGCCGAAGGCAGCAGGCCCGTCAGCGAAACGACCCGCGCCCCCAGGCTGGCGGCAGCTCTCAAGCCCCTCGATAATGATATTCACCAGATCGCTGCTATCGTGATACAACACATCACCGAAGCGCGGCAGCAGGATCGAGGCAACCCGTCCGAGGTGTGTTTCTGCCATATCATCGTACAGCGGCAGATTGTTGTACCAGTCCTCGATAATCGTCTCACGGCTCAAGCCGGTCTGCGCCAGCACATCGGGCACGAGGTAGTACAGGCTGGCCGCTTCAACCGGCGGCAGTTTGTTTGCCATATACAGCGAGAGAAGCGGGCGCTGTTCCATTGTCAGGCCGTTGTCGGGCGGCGTAGCGGCGGATATAGTCGGTGTATCGGTTGGCGGGAGTGCAGGCGCGGTGGGGCGCTGCTCAAGCATTGCCGCCAGTTCTGCGACGGTCGGGGCCAGAAAAAGATCGTGGACGGCGACCGGGTGCCCGGTTGCGGCGGTCATTTCGTGTACCAGCCGCATTGCCTGGAGCGAGTGCCCGCCCAGCGCAAAAAAGTTGTCAGTCACGCCCACCTGCTCCACCCGCACACCCGCGCCCAGATAGCGGTAAGCTGCTGCTCAAGCGGGGTGCGTGGCGCAACGGTGGCAACCGGGGCAGCGAATGGCTGCGGTACAGGCAGGCCGTGGCGGTCGATTTTGCCGTTCGGCGTGAGCGGCAATGCATCAAGCAATACAAACATAGCAGGCAGCATATACACCGGCAAGCGCTGCTGCAAGAACTCGCGCAACGCACCAGGAGGCGGCTCGTTGCCAGCAGTGGGGACTACATAGGCAATAAGCTGTACTTCATCCTTGTAGACATGGGTAGCAAGGACGGCGGCTTCTTTCACAGCGGGGTGCTGCTGGAGCGTAGCCTCTATTTCGCCCGTCTCGATGCGATAGCCGCGTATTTTAAGCTGGTTGTCCATTCGCCCCAGAAACTCGATCTGCCCATCCGCACAATAGCGCACCCGGTCGCCAGTGCGGTAGAGCCGTGCATCCGGGTTGCTGCTGAATGGGTCGAGCACAAACTTTTCAGCCGTCAGGTCGGGCCGTGCCAGGTAACCACGCCCCACGCTCACGCCCCCAATACACAACTCGCCCACCACACCCACGGGCACAGGTTGCAGGGCTGCATCCAGAATGTAGACCTGTACATTGCTGATCGGGCGGCCAATCGGCGGCGGCGCGAACGCATCGGCAAGCGGCAGCACCACGGTTGAAGTTGTGGCAACCGTCGCCTCAGAGGGGCCGTAGTTGTTGACCAGCGTAAAGGGCAGACCGGGCGGCGGGTAGATCTTCAGACGGTCGCCTGCCGCCTGCATTGTGCGGAGCGCGGCGGTGGCGGGCCATTCCAGCGGCAGCAAGCGCTCGGCAAGCGGCGTGGGCAAAAACGTCACAGTAATGGCCTCGGTCAGCAGCCAGTCGCGCAGCAAGGCAGGCGTGCTGCGCGTGGTGTCGTCGGGGATAATCAGGGCTGCACCTGCCGACAGCGCAGGCAGAATCTCCCAGACGGTTGCATCAAAGGCCGGGCCAGCTATCTGGGTCAGGCGGTCGTGCGCGGTAATAGCAAAAGCGTCTACATACCAGTGGATCAGGTTGCTGAGGCCACGATGCACAAGCTGTACCCCTTTGGGCGTGCCCGTCGAGCCAGAAGTATAGATGACATATGCAAGGCTATCCGGCGTTAGCGTACTGGCGGGCAGCGTGGCGGGCAGGGCAGCAAAGGCTGCCCATTCATCGATACACAGCACAGGCGCACCCTGTTCGGCAAAAGTAGCACGCAGTGCGGTGGTAGTGAGCACAGCGCGGGGTTGGGCATCGCTGATAATAGTGTGCAGGCGTTGTGGTGGTGCAGTCGGGTCGAGCGGCAAGAAGGCCGCGCCCGCCTTGAGTACCGCCAGCATCGCTTCAACGAACGCCACCGAACGCGGGAAACACAGCGCCACAATCTGCTCTGGCCCACTGCCGAGTGCGTGCAGGGCGTGGGCAAGCTGATTGGTGCGGCGTTCCAGGTCGGCGTAGCTCAGGCGGCGCTGCGTATCGGCTACGGCAAGCGCGGCGGGGTGCGCTGCGCCTGCTGGCTGAAGAGCGTGTGGGCGTAGTCGGCAGGATACGGTACAGCGGTATTGTTCCATTCATAGATAAGCTGCCGATATTCGGCGGGTGGCAGCAGCGGTAGCCGCGCAACGTGCTCGGCAGGGTTGGCGACGATGGCCCGCAGCAGCGTTTCGAAGTGGCCCGCCATGCGTGTAATCGTCGCCTCGGCAAACAGAGCGGTTGCATACAGCCATTCGCCCGTCAGTCCGTCGTCGGTTTCTTCCATGGTCAATGCCAGGTCGTACTGCACACTGCCTACATCGAGCCAGTAGCGTTCCACCGCCAGACCGGGCAGGGTGGGGGTGCGGTGGGCGGCGTGCTCCAGCGCAAAGGCCACCTGAAACAGCGGTTGATAGCTCAGGTTGCGTTCGGGTTGCAGCGCCTGTACCAGTTGGGTAAAGGGTAGTTCGTGATGGGCAAACGCTTCCAGGGTCATCGTGCGAACCCGTGCCAGCAACGCGCTGAAGGGCGGGTCGTCGGGCATCTGCACCCGCATCACCAGCGTATTGGCAAAAAGCCGACCAGATCTTCAAGTTCGGCATAGGGGCGGTTGGCAACCGGCGCACCAATCGGCACATCCTGCTGCCCGCTGTAGCGCATCAGCAGCACGGCAAACGCCGCCAGCATAGTCATATACAGGGTCGTGTCGTGCTGCTGCGCCAGCAGTTTCAGCTCGTCGCGCAGGTCGGGCGCAAGGTGCCACAACACCCGCGCCCCGGCAGTCGATTGGAGCGGCGGGCGGGGTCGGTCGGTGGGGAGCGGCAGCAGGGCGGGCAGGTTGGCAAGCTGCTGTGTCCAGTAGGCCAGGTGCGGCTGTAGCGTAGCAGGCAGGGTATGACGCTGCCATACGGCATAGTCGGCATACTGCACCGGCAGGGCGGGCAATGCGGGGGTGGTGCCATCAGTATAGGCACGGTAGCAGGCGCTCAGGTCGCGGGCCAGCACATCAAACGACCAGCCATCGGTAATGATATGGTGCATGACCAGCAGCAGAATAGCATCATCGTCGGCAGTGTGCAGCAGCCGCACCCGCAGCAATGGGCCGCTGCCCAGGTCGAATGGCTCACGGATGGCCTCGGCAATGTGCTGCTGTGCGGCAGGTTCGCGGGTGTCGGCGGGCAGTTCACGCAGGTCGATCTGCGGCAGGGGCAGGTCAGCCGTTGGTGCGATAATCTGCACAGGTTCGCCGTTCTCAATCACTATTGTTGTACGGAGGATGCTATAGCGCTGTACCAATGTAGTAAGGCTGCGTTCCAGCGCCGTGCTATCGAGCGGGCCACGCAGCCGAAAGGCCATCGCCAGCGTGTAGGCTTGCCTGCTGGTGCCAAGCTGATCGAGGAACCACAGCCGCTGCTGCTCGAACGTGAGCGGCACCGATGCAGCCAGGTCACGCGGTGGGATGACCGGAGCGTGCTGCTGTCCGACCTCGTAGCGGCGGGCCAGCGCTTCAATGCGCCCCGGTATGCGCTCGCTGTGGGTTAGCAATTCGGCAAGCGCGGCGACAGTGGGTGCTTCAAACAGGCTCCGCACCGGGATCGGCTCATCGAGCAGGCCACGCAGCCGTGTCACCACCTGCGCGGCACGCAGCGAGTGCCCGCCGATTTCGAAGAAGTTACCATCAATGCTCAGTTGCTCCACCCCCAGCACGTCACGCCAGATCGTAACCAGCAGCGCTTCGAGCGCGGTGCGTGGCGCGGTGTGTGCGCGTTCAGCATATGGGCCAACCTGCACCGGGTCGGGCAGGGCGCGGCGGTCGATCTTGCCGTTCGGCGTGAGCGGTAGGGTGTCAAGTTGTATCAGTGCGGCGGGCAGCATAAAAGCGGGCAGGCGAGCCGCCAAGTACCCGCGCAACGCCTGGATACCATCGGGTGTGTTGCCGTTGCGATAGCCCATCACCATATAGGCAACCAGTTGCAAATCGCCGTGACGGTCGGGGCGCGCCAGTACCACCGCCTCGCGCACATCGGGGTGTTGCCGCAGCAGATGCTCAATCTCCCCCGGCTCGATGCGGAAGCCGCGTATCTTCACCTGAAAATCGACGCGCCCCCGGAATTCAATCTGCCCATCGGTACGATAGCGGGCGCGGTCGCCCGTCCGGTAGAGCCGTGCGCCGGGTACGCTGCCAAAGGGATCGGGCACAAAGCGCTCGGCGGTAAGCTGCGCCCGGTTGAGGTAGCCACGCGCCACGCCTGCCCCCCCAATATACAGTTCGCCTTCGACACCGGGCGGCACCGGCTGCCCGTGCTGGTCGAGAATATAACAGGTAGTGTTACCAATCGGTCGCCCAATGCTGATGGGTTGATCGGGCGTGATACGGCACATCGTTGACCAGATCGTTGTCTCGGTGGGGCCGTACATATTCCACAGTGCCCGCCCACATGGTAACAGGCGGGTTGCCAGTGCTTCGGGCAGCGCTTCGCCACCGGCCAGTATTGTCAGGTCAGCTTTGCCGGTCCAGCCCGCATCAAGCAGCATGCGCCATGTCGCAGGGGTGGCCTGCATCAGAGTGGCGGCTGAGGTATGGATCAGGTTTGCCAGCAGCACGCCATCGCGCACCGTGTCGCTATCGGCAATAACCAGCCGCGCCCCGCTGATCAGCGGCAGAAACAGTTCAAGAATAGAGATATCAAACGAGAGAGTTGTCACCGCCAGCAGCGTATCGGCGGGGTGTATGCCCGGTTGCTCCTGCATCGCGTGCAAGAAGTTGACCACACTGGCGTGGGTAATCTGCACACCTTTGGGCCGCCCCGTCGAGCCAGAGGTATAGATAACATACGCCAGTTCGTCGGGGGTGGGTGCAACAGACAGCGCCGCCGGTGGCGTTTCGGCTGGCTCATCGAGCAGCACACGCGGCACGCTCAGCCAGGGTTGCCGTGCGGCTACCGACGATTGGGTGACCACAGCGACAAGGTGGGCATCTTCGACAATAAATTCCAGCCGTTCCTGGGGATAGTCGGGATCGAGCGGCACATACGCCGCGCCTGCTTTCAGGATGCCAAGCAACCCGACCACCATTGCCGCTGAGCGCTCCACGCACAGCCCGACCAGCGTTTCTGGCCCTGCGCCGAGTGCCTGCAACCGTTGCGATAGAATGGTAGCCTGTGTATTCAGTTCGTGGTAGGTAAGCTGCTGCCCACCCGCTACCACCGCGACGGCTTCGGGGGTGCGAGTGGCCTGTGCCTCCACAAGCTGATGCAGGCAGGCAGCGGCGGGGTAGGTGCGCACCGTATTGTTCCAGTCGCGCAGCATCATCTGGCGCTCAGCGGCATCTAGCAGCGCAATCTGCTCAATCGGTTGGTCGGGGTTGATAGCAATCGCCTGGAGCAGGGTGGTGTAGTGGCGGGCCATCTGTGCAATGGTCGGCGCATCAAACAGGGCGCAAGCAGATTCCCACTGTCCGGTAATCGCATCGCCAGCCTCTTCCAGCAGCAGCGCTAGGTCTACTTGGGCGGTGCCCGGTTCGATCCAGTGGCGCTCGATAGTCAGGTCGGGCAGATGCAGCGTGCGGGTGGGGGCGTTCTCAAACTCGAAGATGACTTGAAAGAGCGGCTGATAGCTCAGCGAGCGCTCAGGCTGCAACACCTCCACCAGACGCTCGAACGGCAGGTCGCGGTGGTCGAAGGCACCCACGGCAACCTCACGCACATGGGCCAGCAGGTCGCGGAAGGGCGGGTTTTCATCAAGCTGTACCCGCAGCACCAGTGTATTGATAAAGAAGCCGATCACATGCTCAAGTTCGCGGTGCGGGCGGTTGACAACTGGCGTACCGATGGGAATATCACGCTGTCCGCTGTAGCGCATCAGCAGCACGGCGAAGGCGGCCAGCAGCAGCATATAGAGCGTAACTCCTTCGCGGCGGGCCAGCGCACGCAGGTCTTCGAGCAGGGTTCCTTCAATCTGCCACGACAGGCTAGCCCCGTGCATCTGCTGCACACGCGGGCGCGCGCGGTCGGTGGGCAGGTGCAGCAGGGCGGGCAGGTCGGCAAGCTGCTGTGTCCAGTAGGCAAGGTGCGGCCTGAGCGCGTCGTCGGTGAGGTGCTGACGCTGCCAGTAGGCATAGTCGGCATATTGCACAGGTAACGCAAGCAGGGGCGGGTTGGTGTTGCTGCTGTAGGCGCGGTAGCTTGCCGCCAGCTCTTGCACCAGAATATCGGTTGAGGTGCCATCGGTGATGATATGGTGCGCCACCAGTGCGAGCGTGTGGGTATCGTCGGTGGTGTGGATAAGCAGCGGGCGCAGCAGCGGGCCATGCACCAGGTCAAACGGTTGCTGGATCAGGCGGTGCAACAAGCGCTGCTGCTCGGCCTCGCGTTCGGCGGGTGACAGGTGGCGCAGGTCGATAGAGGGCAGGCTGATTGGTGTGGCGCTGCCAATGCGCTGCACTGCTTCGCTGCGGCCCGCCGGAATGTCGAATGTGGTACGCAGGCTGGCATGACGCTCGATCAGGGTGTGCAGGCTGCGTTCGAGTGCCGCATGGTTGAGCGGGCCACATAGCCGCAGTGTAGCAGGGACATTGTAGGCCAGTCCTGCGCCAACTTGTTGGAGGAACCAGAGCCGCTGCTGCCCGAACGAAAGCGGCAGATCGTTGGTGGCAGGGGCGGGTGTGAGCGGTGGACGGGATGGCGTGGCGGTGCTGTGCGTGGCCGCTTGGAGCATCGTCAGCAACGCGCTTTTGTACTGCACCAGTTCCTCGCGCAGTTCGGGGGTAAGGGTGCCCGATGGCGCACGGTAGCGCAGCCGGTCACCTTCGGCCCAGATTGCAATATCGAGGCTACGCAGGCGTGAGAGCAGGGCAAAGAGGGTGCTCGAACTCACCTAGATCTCACCTTCTCGGAAGTAGCGGGATCTGCGACTGCCTCAGAAGGACGGCACGCCATCCATTGCAGGGTTTCAATCGCTTCGGCAAGACGGGCCACGGTCACATCTTCAAACATCAGCCGCAGGGGTATATCTACTGCAAAGGCTTCACGCAGGCGGGCGACAATCTGAGTAGCGCGCAGCGAGTGCCCACCAAGTGCAAAAAAGCCGTCGTCAATGCCCACCCGCTCAACACCAAGCACATCGCCCCAGATACGAGCGATCATGACTTCAACAGGTGTGCGTGGTGCAAGATAGGGTCGGTCGCGTTCGAGCAGGGCCGCGTCCGGTTCGGGCAGCGCACGCCGGTCGAGTTTTCCGTTGGGCGAGAGGGGCAGGGCATCTATGATGACAAACGCAGCCGGTACCATATATTCGGGCAACTTCGTAGCAAGGTATGCACGCAGCAGTGTTGGCAGGGTGCGTGTCAGTAGCGATTGCTTCGGATTGTTGGCATAGCTCTGCCAGAGCCGCTGCGGTTGGCGCGTTGCGGGTCGGCAATCGGCAGCGGCGGCGGGGTAGAGTCGGGGCGCGTAAACAGCACATCGAAGCAGGCGGCATCGTTGGGCGACCACCCCACCTGCACGGTGTACCCCAGCGACTCGCCCATGTCGCGCAGGCGGTCCGGGTCAATGCCGCGCTGGTTCGTGCCGCTGATCTGCCGACGCAGTTCGGCGGTGGTTGTTGGCGTGTGTGGTGGTCGCAGCAGCAGGTTGACAGCGATGGCATCCGTCAGCACCCGCGCATTAAAAATATCTGTCACTCCCGCCGCTCGCGGTTGTTCTTGCGTGAGCCATGCCCGCAAACCGTCGATAGTCAGTTCGTCTTCTTGCCAGTGCCGCCAGTGCACCCCCGTATCGACAGCAGGCCCGGTTGCAGGGTCGGCGGCTTTGTAGAGCAGCGCATTGTATCGAAAGCGGGTGTGCTCGGTTGGGTAGGGGC
This sequence comes from Chloroflexaceae bacterium, assembly GCA_012033195.1. GTDB lineage: Bacteria > Chloroflexota > Chloroflexia > Chloroflexales > Chloroflexaceae > JAAUSQ01. The sequence goes on along the minus strand of JAAUSQ010000048.1, from coordinate 1,820 downwards.
TGCGCTTGAGCCGTATTTCAACACGGGCAATCTGAGGGTCGGTGTGGTGCAGCGCCGCAAAAAAGGCCGGGTCAATCGTCAGTTGTTCTTCGTTGAGCAGTTGGGTCTGCACGCGGTGCCGAAGCTGATGAATCGGCAGGTCGGGCGCAGCCTGGAACAACTGCACCGATGTATGGAAGGCACGCAGCAGGTGCATATTCCGCACATCGCCAACCAGTACCATACCCCCCGGCGCAAGCGCTTTGAACGCCTGCCGCAGCACGTGCAGCAGGTAGTCTGCCGTTGGGAAATAGTGAACAACCGAATTGATGATGAGAGTATCAAAGTAGCCCTGCGGTATGTCGCTGAAGTCATCGGCGGGGCGTACGAGCAACCGTACCTGTTCGGGCGCGAGTTGTGCCTGAGCCAGATGCTGGCGAACATACGCTATTGCGCCGCCTGCCGGATCGGAGGCCCAGTACTCGCTACAGCCGCCTGCCAGCGCAAACAGCAGCATGCCCGTGCCGCAGCCAATCTCGTACACCCGGCGCGGTTGCTGGGCCTGCACAGGCACAAGGGTATCGTGCAGCCACGTCCGGATTTCAGCTTCAGGCATCTGCTGGCCGGTGTAGCTACTGATCCAGCCGGCTGTGTTAAAGAGCGGGTCGGCGGTGGGGGCATCCTGGCGATAGTACAGGTCGTAGATGCTGCCCCACTCCTGCACCGGTTCGTCGGTGGTGGGCAGGCTATCAACTGCATCGGTGTTGGGCACCACATACGCCACCAGGCGTGTATCGCCAGTGCTATCGGGCCGTGCGACGACTGCGGCGGCCCGCACGGTTGGATGCTGCTGCACTGTCGCTTCAATTTCACCCGGCTCGATACGGAAGCCGTGCACCTTGACCTGAAAATCGGTGCGGCCCAGATATTCGATATGCCCATCGGTGCGCCAGCAGGCTAGGTCGCCTGTTCGATAGATGCGTGCCCCGGCCTCGCGGGTGAATGGGTCGGGCAGAAAGCGCTCGGCAGTCAGGCGCGGGCGATTGTGGTAGCCACACCCGACAGCCACCCCACCAATATAGAGTTCGCCGGGTACTTCCAACGGGGCGGGGTGCATATGCTCATCAAGAATGTAGATCTTGGTATTGGCAATCGGGCGACCAATCGGCACCACCGGGTCGGCAGTGTCGCGATAGCACTCCCACGCCGTAACATCAATAGCGGCCTCGGTCGGGCCATACATATTGTAGAGGTGGGCGGCGCTGAAGCGGGCAAAGAAGCGCTGCTGAATATCAAACGTCAGCGCCTCGCCGCTACAGATAACCCGCGTCACACTGCCGCAGCGCTCTTCTAGGCGTGGCTCTTGCAGGAAGACCCGTAGCATCGAGGGCACAAAATGCAACGTGCTGATCTGCTGTGCAGCAATCAGTTCTGCCAGATAGTGGCTGTCGCGGTGTCCACCGGGGCGGGCCAGTACCAGTCGTGCGCCCGTCATCAGGGGCCAGAAGAACTCCCACACCGATACATCGAAGCTAAAGGGGGTTTTCTGCAAGACACACTCGTCGGGGGTCAGACCAAACGAATCCTGCATCCAGAGCAGGCGGTTGCACACAGCGCGGTGAGAGTTCATTGCGCCTTTGGGCTTACCCCGTCGAGCCAGAGGTATAGATGACATACGCCATATGGCCTGGTTCGGCGTGGTGCAGCGGGTTGCCTGTCGAGTGGCTGCGGAACGGCGCGGCGGCATCATCCAGACAGAGCGTGTGGCGCACTGTGGGGGGGCAGGTTCGGCAGCAGGTGTTGCTGTGTCAGCAAAATATCAACTTCGGTATCGTCGAGCA
>JAAUSQ010000047.1 GCA_012033195.1 Chloroflexaceae bacterium | reverse complement strand
AGCAGCAGCACGGCCAATGCCAGCGTGCCCCGCACGGCAACCGGCAACGGCAGCAGCAGCACAGCCAGCCCCAGCACAATCGCCACCCCACCCCACACGAAGCGCACCATATGCGGCGAGAGATGGTATGGACGGGAACGGACCCCGCCCGACAGACGCTGTTGTGGTAGCCGGGAGTTTGCGCCTCCTGCTGAGAAGAACCAGACCCAGCAGTGCCAGCGCCAGCAGCGGGAGCCACAACAGCGCCCACGCCAGCACATGCGGCACCGCCCACACCGCCGCGAGTGCCAGCGCCAGGAGCAGCAGCACCGGGCCACCTGCCCACGCTCTGTGCGCTGTGGGCAACCCTAGCCAGAGCGTACCAAACAGCAGACCCGCCAGCAGCGCCAGCTTGAACGCAGCCCCCCACGCCGACCACCACGGCACCGCACCCGTCAGCGGCGCAACGCCGAACCAGTCGAGCGGCACACCAAGCACGCGGTTATCGGTGGCGGCGGGGCAGTAGGGTGTTACAGTCAGGTCGATAGGCGTGCCAACAAAGGGGGTACCCGCACTATCGGCGGGCAGCAGTACGTGATAGGTGCGCCAACCTGGTTGGGGGGCCAGCGTCGCCAGTGTGGTACCGTTGTGCTGGATATACAGATGCGGATCGGCCTGTTGCAGCAGATAGTCGCCGTTCAGCCGCAGATCGAGCACCAGCGGGACACGCCGCACCTCGTACAGCCACAGCCGCGCCTGAGGGCCGCTCCAGCGGAAGGTCAGCGGCGGTGTATCGGTGCTGGTTTCGGGCGCAAAGAACCCGGCAATAAACAGCCGTCGCCGGGTGCCCCGATATCAACACGCCAGGGGGGAGCAGCAGCCAGCAGCGGCATCGCTAGCAGCGGCACCACCACAAGCAGCACAAGCCAGACCGCAGCACGCGGCACACGCCCCTGCATCAATGTTAGCCCCGATTTACTGCAAGTTGCCCCGCTTCCTGCGGTTCGGTGGCGGGCAACACCACCTCTTCATCGGCCTTTTCAAGCGGGAGGCGAATGGTAAAAGTACTGCCATAGTCCAGCACGCTTTCCACAGTGACGTTGCCACCGTGCCCGTCGATGATGCGCTTGACGATGGCCAACCCCCAGACCTAGCCCCGCCACCAAGCCGCGAACGTGAGCGGTCGGTGCGGTAGAAGCGCTCAAAGATATGCTCAAGCTCTTCGAGCGCAATGCCAGTGCCCGTATCGGCAACCGCCAGACACGCGAAGCCGTCGCAGCGTTCGAGGCTCAGGGTTACTGTGCCGCCCGTCGGTGTGTGCTGCAATGCGTTGACCCCCAAGTTGAGCAGGGCTTGCTTGATGCGGTCGCGGTCGCCCTGCACCACCACCTGATCCTCGGCTCCGATGCGCAGATTGACCCCACCCGACAGGGTGCGCAGTTCGCGGTGGACTTCGAGCAGCAGCGTGTCAAGCTCAACAGGTGCTTTGCGAAGCTCAATCCCTGCATCGGCCTGGGCCAGCAGCAGCAGGTCGTTGACCATCCGGATCAGGCGGGTTGTCTCCTGGCGCATATCGGTGAGCGACTCGTGCAGCAGTTCCGGGTCGCGGTGTGCACCCCGCGAGAGCACCTCCAGGTTGCCGTGCATTGCAGCGAGCGGCGTGCGGAGTTCGTGCGAAACGTCCGCGATAAGGCGGCGTTGTGCTGTGAAGAGCTTTTCGAGCCGTTCGAGCAGGCCGTTGATGGTAACGGTCAGGCGGTGAACTTCATCCTGTGTGGTGGGCACTGGTACCCGTCGCCCTAGGTCTTCGGCGTTTACAATGCCCTGCGCGGTGCGTACCACCTGATCAATCGGAGCAAGGGCAGTGCCCGACAGCGCCGCCACACCAACCGCCGTGACAAACAGCGCGATGAAGCCGCCCCCAACCAGAATAGTGAGCAGCAGTTGCAGCGTGTCTTCAACATCGGAGAGCGGGCGCGAGATTTGCAGATAGCCGACAATGCGCCCATTCGAGAGGGCGAGCGGCGTGATCAGCGAGCGCACATGGGTATTGTTGATCGTCTCAGTCATCATCAACTCGGCACCCGCCTGCAAATCGAGTGCTTCGGTTGGCAGTGGCACCATCGCGTCGGCCAGATTCATCGAACTGCCCAGGAACTTGCCATCGGGGGCAAACACCTGCGCGAGCAAATTGGGAATAGCAAATGTGGCGGCGGGTTGCCCGCGTACCTGCGGCGTGAAGGCACCATCACGCACCACAATATCGAGGCTACTGGTAACCGGGCGCTGCCGATAAATTTCGAGCACCTGCTTGGTGCCGGCCCGTAAATCCCGTTCGACACCCTGTTCGAGCACCTGCTTGACGGTCATAAAAATACCGAGACTGAGCAGCAGCAGTGCGAATCCAAAAAAACCTGTGTAATAGATGACAAGACGTGTTCGTAATGACATTTCAGCAATCTATTCTATCTAGCATAAACATCTGCTCTAAACAACGTTTGTATCGTACCGTTTCAATACCAATACGTCAACCTATTGTAGCGTTAGAGGCTTAGGCTTCGATGAGAAGCGGCGCTAGCGCAGAAGGGCGGTGAAAAGCGCTACACTGAGCACAAGTGCCAGTACCACAAATGAGAGTGCAATGAGACAGCCCACGACCCGCACGATGGTGTGTGATGTGTGCTGGTGTGGCTGGTTATCTTGCGGCTGCGACATCGCCTTGCCCCTTTGCTGATAGCACAAATGACTCCTTTTACTCCCCCAATATACGCATTATCCTTGCCCCTGATGATAGCTCGTTTGTGTGCTATACTGAATAACGAAATGCAACGGGTAGCTTGAAGCGGAGAATGCGACTGTGAGCGAGACAACAGTGCTCTTAATACGCCATGGCATGAACGACTGGGTAAAAGGCCGTCTGGCAGGCTGGACACCGAACGTGCATCTTAACGATGTTGGGCGTCAGCAGGCCCAGCACCTGCACGAGCGACTCGGTGATTTGCCGATTGTAGCCATCTACAGTAGCCCGCTTGACCGCACGGTTGAAACGGCCCGCTTCATTGCCGACCCACGCAAGCTGGCTGTGCAGCTTGTTGAAGATGTGGGCGAGGTACGGTATGGAGCGTGGGAAGGCGGCGACTTGCAAGCGCTTTCGCAGCACGATCTTTGGCCCGGTGTGCAGCACTATCCGAGCGGAACCCGCTTCCCTGGCGGCGGCGAAACCCTGGGCGAAGTGCAGATGCGTGCCGTGGCAGCTATCGACCGCCTGCGCGGACGGCATCCCGGCCAGATGTTTGCAATCGTATCACACGCCGACTTGCTGAAGCTGGTCATTGCGTATTATATCGGTATGCATATCGATCTGTTTCAGCGCCTGGTTATCAACACAGCGTCGGTAACGGCACTGGCCTTTCATAAGATGGGGCCACGCTTGCTTGCGTTCAATGACACTGGCGCACTCGACCATCTCCGCCCCGCGCCACCACCCGCCGAAGAGCCAGCAGCGCAGGCCGACCCAGACGGGTGATGCTGCATCCGCTGCGGTGTGAGCACTGGATTGTGGCGGATGTGTCTGGTATGTACTAGATAGGTAACAAAGCAGAGAGCGACATGGCTGAGTTTTCATACGATTTTGACGCTGTCCATCGTATCACCACCGGTGCTATTGGGGCACCGGGGCAGCGGGTCTTTTATCTACAGGCACGCTATGGCAATCGGATGATCTCGATGGTTGCCGAAAAAGAGCAGGTACGCGCCCTGGCAGATGCAATTAATCGTCTACTGGATGAACTGGTTGAGCAGAACCCGGCCCGCTCAACCATTGATGATATTATCGTGACTGATATGAGCCTGGAAGAGCCACTTGAGCCGGAGTTCCGGGTGGCCCAGATGGGCCTGGGCTATGATAACGACCGCGATATGATTGTGCTGGTTGTGCAGGGCACCAACGAAGAAGATACGATGCTGGCCCGCATTTCGGCAACACGTCCACAGATGCGGGCGCTGAGCACCCACGCCATGCAGGTCGTTTCGGCAGGTCGCCCGATGTGTATGCAGTATCCGCGCCCCTGCAACTACCGCGAGGGTCGCGAGGGTGTCTGTCACTTCTGCCCGGACCAGAACTGATACCCATTGCCCGGGTCTTTATTGGCCTGTTTCACAACTCGATACCCGCAACTATGTGAGGGGCTATGACAGACGAACAGCAGCGAATGGAACTTGATGTTAGCGATATCCTGACCCTGTTAAAAGACGGCAATCTGGAAGTTGAGGGCATGATGCCCTACAGCAGCAACCATACGTTGCTCACCAATATCACCCTCAACGACCTGACCACGCTGGCTATCTATAAGCCCCGGCGCGGCGAACGTCCGCTGTGGGACTTCCCACGTGGTACCCTGTATCGGCGTGAGGTGGCGGCCTACCTCGTGAGTGAGGGGCTTGGCTTTTCGTTTGTGCCTCCCACCGTGGTACGCGATGGGCCATATGGTGTTGGTGCAGTGCAGCTTTTTATCGAGAATGATCAAGAATCGCACCTCTTCACGATGATGCGTGAGGGTGGCTACGATCATACGGTGCTGCAACTCACTGCATTTGATTATCTGATCAATAATGCCGACCGTAAGAGCGGGCACTGCCTGAAAGGTACCGACAATCGGCTCTGGGCTATCGACCATGGAATCTGCTTCCACAGCGAATACAAGCTTCGCACCGTATTGTGGGACTACGCCGGACAACCACTTCCGGGCGATATCAGAGCGGCCCTGCGAAACTTTCAGCAGTGTGTTGAGCAACGCGCCCCTGTTATGCAGGTTCTTGAAGAACTGCTCGACGCGGAAGAGATTGAAGCAATGCGCCGCCGCCTGAACCGGATGGTACGGACAGGCGTATTTCCATCGCCGGGAGCCGGTGGGCCAAATATCCCCTGGCCTCCTGTATAGGCTTCCGCGCCGCGTGCACCGTTTGTAGCAACAGTTATTCTCCCATTTGCCGTTCATATCCCTGGGCATAAAAAACCTGATCGACCGGTATATCGGTTGCTGCGCGGACACGTTCATACGGTACCTGGCTATCGATATTTGCGGGAATAAAGATCAGGCCCATAGATAGCACCGATAACAGAACCTCTGCGATCACATACTCTATCATCCCGGATGGATACCGGATAGGCACCACCTGTAATGGCCTTACAGGTTTGTTCTCGATGGCCTGCTGCCACACTCGCTCAAAGATGAAGCCATACCGATATTCAAACTTTTGATACGCTTCTTGCCAGTGGTCAACGCTGCTGGTCAGCAGTGTGATGCGATAAAAGCGCTGTAATTCCTGAATAGCCACCGCTTCCCACTGGCTGCCCATAATCTGCCGTACATGGTCGGCAAACAGGACATCGATAATATGTGGACGGGCAACCGGAATGCGGCGCAACTGCAAGCATGCTTCCATTGCGCCATTCCAGGCCCAGAGCGCCCCCAGGCGGGTAAGCGATATGGTGGGATATGGCAGTTGCTCGATCCAGGCCGTAACTAGTTCAGTATTTGCGGTTGCTTGCATGCCCTGTTCCTCTGGTGGATCGGGAAGCAAGCCTGCCAGCAACCAGAGATTAAACGCTGCGGCACTTGAAAGTTCATAGACCTGAATTGCGAGACGAATATCATCACGCAAAATAGCGGCCTCGCCGCGCTCCTTACGCGAGAGGCGCGCTGGGCTCATGTTCATTTGTTCGGCAGCATACTGCTGCGTCCATTCGCGCTGGCGGCGCAATCGCCGCAGTTCTGCTCCTGATGCCATAGCATATGTGTCCATTGGACTCCTGTAAAGGTACTTATGACGCGACGTACCCGGCATTACCTCTAATGCCCGGGTACGTCGCTCGCGGAGAGAGTGGGACCTCCTAACCCTGCCCAGAATAAGGACGTCTCCAGAGTGAGTCCGATGTACTGGTACGATGTAAAACCCTCCCATATAGTAAGTAACCAAATGGGTCGAATTTTTTTGTTTTTTGATGAGATTTTAAAAGTACCAGTCATCACAATGAAGACTAGCATACCAGATCAAAAGAATATATTCAAGAAATAATCAGATATTGAAAACAGGGTATAGCATCAGCGGTTGATACGCCGTCGCCACAGCTCGATAAGTTCGTTTAACACTTCTGCAGGGGGAGCTTCTACAGACTGTACGATGTCGAGTTGAATGCCAGCATCTTGATATTCTTCAAATGGATTCCCGTTTATATTTATTGATACGGCAACGTTTCCGGGGCGAAATCCGTGCTCAACCAGTGCAAGATGCTGAACTTCTTCGCTCAAGAGAAAATCTCGAAACAGCGCCGCCGCCGCACGTTGGTCTTCGGTGACCCATTCGGCATTCAGGATTGCATAGGGATGATCGCTAAGAATGTTTGCAGGCGGATAAAATACCCGAAGCGACCCCCAGCGGCCTGCCGCTTCATCGAAGTTTTCGATAGCGAGGTTCTCATACACCACAATAAAATCATACTTGCTGGGGCCAAACAGAACCATCTCGTTCATATAAGTGCCGGTGCTATCGCCAAACTCAAGCACGCCGTTCTCAATCTCTACCAGCCACTCCTGGAATTGCGGGTCGAGGATATCGGCTGTTTCCAGGTTGCGTACTTTGTCGTGGAAGGCGTAGGCCAGCAGCACAATCGTCTGAATACCGCTGTTGGATTGGATCGGGCGGGTGTGCCCGAACTTGATAAAGCCCCATTCGGGGTGCCCATACGCGGCCCAGCCCTGCGGGTCAACCAGCGCGGCATGGATGTCATCCCAGAAGGTATCCGGGTTGATGCCATCGGGCCAGAGCGCGTTGGCGCGTTCTTCCCACGCTACCACGACCAGCGGCGTAATCACCAGCGGCGGAACGTTGTTGCCTTCCAGCAAAATATCTTCGCCAGTGCGGGTGCGCCACTCGTCGCGCAGGAAGCGGGTGTGGATTGAACTAGCGGGGCTGATCACAGTAGGTTGCAAGTTGCCCTGCAAAATATCGAGGGTCATATCACGCGAGCCAAGCCCTTCAAGCTCAACAATCACCTGCCGTCCGTTGACCGTCGGGTTGGTTGCCGCAAAGCGCGCCGCCGCATCTTCGAGCCACTCGCGCTTCTCGGTGCCATACACCACGCTAATGGTGACCGGTTCGGGGGCTGGTCGAATGCTGAAGGCCAGCAACCCCAGTGCGACAACAATATAGATAGAAGAAAGCGCCTGGGCAATGCGTAACATGGGTTAATTCCTTTGGCTAGAGAGGCGGGCATCGAGTGGGCGGCACTCGATGCCCCACCTGATTTCAGATCAATATGGCCCTGCGGCGGTCGTCTGCCCGATAGCGGTATCCAGCACACTGACAAACGATTGCATATCGCTGTTGAGGTCGCTCAACTGCGCCGCGACCTGCTCACTCACCATCTGGGCATCGACATCAGAAGCCCGCATGCGCAGAATCTGGGCCGGCATTGCCCGCAGGTTGGCAAGGATGTTATCAAGCTGCGACGTAATGCGCCCGATATAGGTACGCAGCACGTCGGCGCTCTCACGCTGCGCCACCAGTGCCTGATGTGTCCCCTCAAGCTGTTCGCGGGTGTACTGGTCGGTGGTGCGCTGAATGCGGGCGGTAATCTCGTCAATCTGGCTCTGCACTTGCATCGGGTTTATCTGCATCAGATACGCTTCGATAGTCTGCCCTTTACGTGCCAGATTGTGCGCCTGGTCGGTCAGTTCGCGGGTTTGTGGGCCAAGCGACTGTTGCAGGGTGCGCTTCAATACACCCGTTGCGCCATCAATAGCCTGCTCGACTTCGCGCTGGGCATACTCGATCTGGTTGATCTTGTCGAGAAAGGTGCGACTGCTCAACCCCTGCCGCCGTTGCTGCGACTGTTGCCGCGCCTGCAACCTGGTATCACGTGAGGCCAGCACCACCGCCAGCACATACACCACAATGCCCGCTGGCAGCAGCCAGATCTCGGCGGTCAACCCGGTGATCAGGGCGACAACCAGCACAGCCAGAAACAACGGATTGCGGGCGGCTACTCCCAATGTCCCCATAACACTTCCTCGCTATCGCTGCTAGAAGAAGGTCGCAATATCACGGTAGACCTGTTCGATCTCCTGTACATCGCTGCTGCTCTCATACGATGTGGCCCCCGAAGCCTCCGAGATCGATTCGAGCAGGTCGGTATCAACCCCTCCCGACCCATAGGCGATGGTGAAGACCTTGATGCTACGCCCGCTCTCGTCGGCTTGCAGCAGGTTTACAATCTCACTGGGTGAGGTAGAACTGGCATTATCGGCTCCGTCACTCAACACCACAATCGCCCGGATACGCTCACCCGGCGGAAATTGTTGCATCTCAGCGTAGGCTTCGGCAACCGTATCAATCAGGCGGGTGCCGCCCAACGCAAACAACCCGTTTACCCGTTGCAAAACATCCTCGCGTTTGGGACCAAGCGGGTCAAGCGGGGTTAGCACGGCGGCACTATCGCTAAAGGTAATGATACCAAGTTCGTCCTCGTCGGCAAGCTGCCCAATAAACGTACTGAGCGCTTGCTTGGCGCTATTCAGGCGGCCTTCGTCGTTCATACTGCCCGAAATATCCAGCACCACCTGTACTTCTACGCGCTTCTTGTTTTCGCCCCACAACTCGCGCACCGCCTGGGTAACTTCGGCATCAGGCACCGCCAGCAGCGTCTGTGGTTCGGTCGGGTCAACGCCATTTTCCATTGTGAGCGGCTCACCGATAGCAATGCCTGGATCGGCGGGGCGGAAGCCAAACTCAAGCGCACGCTGCTGCTGTTCGGGTGCCAGCAGATAGTCGCGGTAGCGCTCGGAAGCATCGCGCAGTTCATCGGTCATCCAGGGGCCATTCAGGATAGCATACGGGTGGTCGCTCCAGAAGGTGCCCTCTTCGGGATAGATGGCAACGACGGGCAGCGGCAGGTTGGGGTACAGTTCGGGGTTATTGGCCTCGGCAACCAGGTTTTCGTACAGCACCGCCGCCGAGAGGTAGGCTGGCCCACGGTTGAACATCTGCCGCCCGAAGAAGCCCGTGCTACGTCCGTAGTGAATAACGCCCTGCTGCACCGAGGCCATAAACTCGGCAACATCGGAGTGCTGCACATCAGCAACCGTCAGGTCGCGGGTCTTTTCGGTGGCAGCGTAGGCAATCGCCAGAATCGCTGTAATACCGCTATTGCTGTAGTCGGGGTGGGTATGCCCAAACTGGAACGGCCCCCATTCGGGGTGCCCGAAGTCGGCCCACGTCTGCTCACTGCGGGTAATCTCGGCAATGTCGGCCCAGCTAATCGGGTCAGCCGGCCAGCCGAGCGCCTCGGCCATAGGCTGCCACATTGCAATCACCACCGGACTGAGCACCACGGGCGGCGGGTTTTCTTCGGTCAGCAGCTCGCCATTGTTGGCAGCGGCCCATTGCTGGTTGGCGATAGGCACCAGAATGCTGCTCGCCGGACTCCACACCGCAGGCTGTTCCTGCCCGTTCACTATCAGGTCGAGCGACTCGCCAGAGCCGATGGGCACCGCCTCCACAAAGATGGGGCGGCCCTCGGTCGATTCGAGCCGCTGATTATTAAACTCCGTGGTGACCGCTTCGATCCAGGCTTCTTTCTCGCTGCCGTAGAGCATCCGTACAACCACAGCATTGTCAGGCGCAAGGCTTTCGTCCCCGCCAGTCGGCAGCAGGTCGCCACAGGCTGCTACAAGCGTCGTTACCATCACCATCAGGAGCATCAACGAGATGCGTCGCATACGGGTATCTCTCCTTTACAGCTATAGTTTTGTACGGTAGCACCGGGTTGCGTGTTGCTACTTGGCCCCTGGCCGCGCGCCACTTAATCATAATCACGGCGCGACCAGAGCGTAATCAGTTCGTTGAGCACATCGGCGGGCGGTGTCTGCACCGATTGGGCAATATCGCGTTGCACACCATAGCTCTCGAAGCGCTCGAAGGGGCTGCCCGCTACATCAAAGCTGACGTTGGGGTTGCCAGGGCGAAAGCCATATTCAACCAGCGCACGCGTCTGCACTTCTTCGCTCAGTAAGAAGTCGCGGAACAGCGCCGCCGCCTCGCGCTCTTCGGGTGTTACCCATTCAGCATTCAGGATAGCATATGGATGGTCGCTCAGCACATTAGCAGGCGGATAATACACACTGATATCGCCCCAGCGCCCGCGTGCAATCTCGATGCTCTCAATTGCCAGATTTTCGTACACGACCACAAAATCGTACTTGCTTGGCCCGAAGCGTACCACATCCTGCATAAGCGTGCCGGTGCTGCTCGGAAATTCAAGCACGGCTTCTTGCATATCGTCCAGCCACGCCTGAAAATCGGCATCCAGAATATCGGCATTCGATAGCCCGTTCACCTTCTCGTGGAAGCTGTACGCCAGCAATACCAGCGTTTGAATACCACTGTTGGAGCTTTCGGGGTTGGTCTGCCCAAACTTGGCAAGGCCCCACTCCGGATGGCCCACCTCGGCCCAACCCTGCTCGCTGGCAAGCAGATCGTGGATATTGTGCCAGATCTGATCGGGGTTATCCAATGCGAGCGCCTGGGCGCGTTCGGTCCAGGCCACCACGACCAGCGGCGTTACCACCAGCGGCTGTGGTGCGTCGTTGCCATCGTACAGGATAGGCGTAGTATTGCGGGCATCCCACTCGCCGCGCAACAGTTCAATCTGGATCGAACTGGCGGGACTGATAGCAGTGGGTTGCAGGTCGCCATCGATAATGCGGCGGACAATCTCGCGGGAGCCAACCCCTTCCAGGTTGATCTCAATCGGGCGACCCCGGACACGCGGGTTGGTAGCGAGGAACTCGGCGCGGGCAGCCGCAAGCCATTCTTCTTTTTCGGTGCCATACGCAATCGAGATACTGATCGGCTCGCGTCGGATGCCGATGGGCAGCGGAGCCGTACCACCGAGCGGCACCAGCAAGCCAACAAAACTGGCCGCTGCCACACAGAGCGCCACCACAATATAGAGTCCAGCAAGGCTCTGGGCAATTCGTAGCATACATGCCTCTCCCTATTCACCTGAACGTGCGTTGCACGACAACCGCGCCAGGGATACAAAACCCGACCCATAAGGGGACGGGCGCGGTAGTCTGGTTGTGTGCTTCATTATTGTAATACGAGAGTGTACAAGCAAGGTTTCATATGACCGACAGCCGCGCCCTGCTGATGCGGTGCTGCCAGTACCGCTACTGAGCACTGCAACCTGCCGGCTGCATGCCCCGTAATATAGTATCATAGACATAGTGAACAAAATCAGGTAAGGAGTGACAATTCGATGCCAATACGAACCACGTTGTGTGTGTTGCTGCTTCTATCTGTTGTACTTTCAGCCTGTGGTATCGGCAATGTGTCCCTTCCGGGCACCCCGCCCGACCAGGCACCCGCCAATGCAATCACCATCAGTATTGCCTATAGCCCCGAAAAAGAAGGCTGGCTGACCGACCGGATTGCGGCATTTAATGCACAGCGGGTAGCGCTTGGTGAACAGCCGGTTTTTGTGGAAGGCTTGAACAAATCGAGTGGCGTGGCCCGTACCGAGATTCGCAACGGTCAGCTTGATGTCACGGTCTGGAGTCCCTCGGCTTCGACATGGCTGGAAGTGCTGAAGCAAGAAACGGGCAACGAAGCGATTGCCGTTTCCAATCAGCCGCTGGTGCTGACACCGGTTGTTATCTCGATGTGGCGACCGATGGCAGAAGCGATGGGTTGGCCTGATGAGCCGATTGGCTGGGGCGATATGCTGGCGCTGATTGAGGATGAGCAGGGCTGGGGCAGCTACGGCCACCCGGAATGGGGCCGCTTCTCTTGGGGGCACACCGACCCGGAGGTCAGCACGACCGCACTCTCAACGTTGATTGCCGAGTTTTATGCAGCGACAGGCAAACAACGTGGCCTGACGGTGGAAGATGTAACCAACGAGACAAGCCTGCAATTTATCCGCGACCTGGGGCAGGGCATCAAGCATTATGGCTACAATACGCTGGTCTTTAGCGAAAATATGCGCAAGTTCGGCCTGAGTTATATCTCGGCCTTCCCGATGGAAGAGATCACCTTGATCGAGTTTAACAAGAGCGGACCACCGGAACAGCTTGTCGCAATCTATCCCGAAGAAGGTACGTTCTGGCACGACAACCCGTTTATCATTATGGCAAGCGCCAGCACCGAGCAGCGCGAGGCCGCCGAGTTGTTTTATGACTATCTGCTGACGGAAGCGAGCCAGCAATTGGCGATGAGCTACGGCTTCCGGCCTGCCAATGTGAATGTCCCACTCGGCGACCCGATCAGCGAGGTGTACGGGGTGCAGCGGCAAGGCGTGCAGAATGTGCTGGAAGTGCCGCCTGCCGAAGTGCTGGTTGCTATCAAGGATGCATGGGAGCAGAACCGCAAGCGGGCCGATATTCTGCTGGTGGTGGATATTTCCGGCTCGATGGAGGGCGAAAAGCTGGCGCTTGCTAAGGCCGGTTTGCAGAGCTTCTTGCTGCGGCTCCTGCCCGAAGACCGGGTGGGCCTGGTTGTATTTGCCAGTACTGCGACCGTCGCCGTGCCGCCTGCGCCGCTCAGCGAAAATCTGATTGAATTGCAGGATACTATTCAGAACCTGTTTGTGCTGGATAATACCGCTATGTACGATGGGCTGGCGCTGGCACATACAACAATGAACGAATTGCCCCCCACGGATGAGGAGCGGATTCGGGCGATTGTGCTGCTGAGCGACGGTGTTGATAATGAAAGCACCATCACGCTCGAACAGCTTGCCGAGTTGTATGGCGAAGGTGGCGTGAGCATCTTCCCGGTTGCGTATGGCGACGATGCCGATGTGAGCGGACTCGAACGTATTGCCGAGTTTTCGCGCACGATTGTTGTGCAGGGCAGCACGGGCGATATTAACCAGATCTTTGAGAACTTGAGCCGCTACTTCTAGAGAGCAGATAGCAGCGTTATGCCAAAAACCCGCCCGACCACTGCCACCGCCGATACACCACGCAAGAAGGGGCAACTCCCCACAAAACAGTGTGCGGTGTGTCGGCGGCCTTTCGAGTGGCGCAAGAAGTGGGCCACTACTTGGGAAAACGTGCGCTATTGCTCGGAGCGCTGCCGCCGCGCAGCCCGCCATAGCTCGCCACCAACCGACGACTGAGATGAGAGACGAGGGGAATGATTTTTAATGTTAGCCTGACCGAATGTGTGATTGTAACCGTGGTATTATTTGTGTTCATCTGGGGCGGGCTGTTTCTGATACGGCTACGCCGCCCGCGTGAATGAAGACACGGCCCGAACGAGGTGTTCAAGGCCGTGCAGAGCGGACATAGCAGCGTGGGACACGCGGTTTATTCCTGTCCGGCAGTACTTGCGGTCGTCTGGGGCATGCTGAAGCCGCAGTTGTGATCGGCGTATGACCGGGTGGTCTGGACTTTCTCAACCATAAGCTGATCAACCGCTACCTTTGCTTCAAGCGCCTGGACTTCGGCGGCAGCAGCGGCGGCGACTTCCACCACTACCGAGGAGGCGGCCCCTACTTCGACTGGTTCGCCAAAGACCGAAACGATACCCGCACCTGCGCCAACCACCAACACCGTCGCTACAATGAGCGCAATAACCCACTTCATAGCGTTACTCCTTCCACGTCGGGCTACATATGTTGTTTGGTATATCTGAGCGTACCATCATCAACGTGCTCACACTGTGCATATCTCTACAAAGCGGAGCATTGTTGCTCTGTCTTAGTAAAACTATATCATGTTTTTATTGTTTTTACATGAAATTAGCGCAGCACCAACCGCGCGAGGAGCAGACCAAGCAGCACACCGAGCAGACCAAACAGCATACTGCCCGCCATATACAGCACAGCAAACAGGTTGCGCCCCTCCTGCATCAGCACAACCGCTTCATAGCTAAAGGTTGAAAAGGTGGTGAGGCTGCCACAGAAGCCGGTAGCAAGCAGTACGCGCAAGGTGGGCGACAGCAGCGCCCGTTCGCCGGGAGCCGTAGCGAGGGATAGCACAAAGCCGAGAATAATACTCCCCACTATATTGACGATGAGCGTGCCCCATGGGAAGGACGGTCCAAAGCGGGCCACCGCCCACAGGCTCGTATAGTAGCGCAGCGTGGCACCGAGTGCTGCCCCGACCGACAGGCTCAGCAGGGTGATCACAACCGTTTGCCAGGGTGGTGCCGTTGTGGTCTCCATAATGCTATAATACGGCAAGGTTTTCGTTTTGCCAATCGAGAAGGGGGCGCTATGCCATTTGGGGCACATATGTCAATCTCTGGCGGGCTTGCTAAAGCGTTCGGTCGGGGAGAGCAGGTCGGGCTGGAGACGATGCAGATATTTACCAAAAGCGAGCGCCAGTGGCAGGCGAAGCCTATCACCGATGAAGAGATTGCCGAATACAAGGCCGAACAGGAACGTACGGGCATTCGTCCGGTGGTTGTCCACGATTCGTACCTGATCAATATGGCCTCGCCCAAGGACGACCTGTGGCAAAAATCGACAGATGCCTTTGCCGACGAGCTTGAGCGCTGCCACCTGCTCGGCATTCCGTATATTGTCACCCACCCTGGCGCACACACCGGCAGCGGCGAAGAAGCAGGGCTGCGCCGCGAAGCCGAGGCGATCAATCGGCTGCTGGATGCGGGCGTGGGCGGCGATGTGATGATACTGCTGGAGACGACGGCGGACAGGGCAGTGCGCTTGGCTATCGCTTTGAGCATCTGGCAAAGCTGATCGCATTGACCACCCACGAAGAACGGATCGGCATCTGTCTGGATACGTGCCACGTTTTTGTAGCGGGCTACGACATCCGCACTCCGGAAACATACCACACAACGATGGCCGAGTTTGACCGCATCATCGGGCTAGAACGCATCAAGGTTTTTCATTTTAATGATACCGACAAAGCCTTTGGGAGCCGTTCCGACCGACACGCGCACATTGGCAAGGGGCAGATTGGTCTGGAAGCATTCCGGCTGTTTGTGAACGACCCCCGCTTCACCAATGTGCCGATGATTATCGAAACGCCCAAAGAGAAAGAGATGCTCGAAGATATCGAGAATCTGGCCGTGCTGCGCGGGTTGCAGGCGTAGCGGACTGTATTGCAGCGCCGGGCACCCGCCGCTAGAGGACTGGCCGGGCCACGCTTCCGGCCCCCATGCCGATTGCCCGCGCCTCAATAAGCATTTTCCTGTTTGCCTGTCAGAATATCGAGCGTGGTGCGAACGATGATTTTGATATCCAACAGCAGCGACCAGTTCTCAATATAGTACAGATCGTAGCGGGTACGCTCCTCGATGCTGGTATCGCCGCGCAACCCGTTGACTTGGGCCCACCCGGTAATACCCGCCTTTTCTTTGTGCCGCCGCATATAACGCGGGATCTGCTGGCTGAAATGCTCTACCCACTTGGGCTGTTCCGGGCGCGGGCCAACCACACTCATATCACCAATCAGCACATTGATAAACTGCGGCAACTCATCGAGCGAGTAGCGCCGCAGAAAGTGCCCGACCCGCGTTACCCGTGGGTCGCCAGGGACTGTCCATTGCCCGTGCTTTTCGGCATCCGAGTGCATCGTGCGAAACTTGATCATATAAAACGGCTTGCCGTCCATGCCCACCCGCTCTTGCACAAAAAAACCGGCCAGCCTGAATCGAGCAGCACCAGCAGCGCTACCAGCACCATCAGCGGCGAGGCCAGTATGAGCACAATGCTGGATACCACAATATCGAGGCCCCGCTTGAGAAACTGATTCCAGGGATTTTCGAGCGCTGCATTCCGCACACTGATAAGCGGCAGGCCGCTCAGGTCGCCAATAGAAACCTCGTTGCTGGTAATAAGCTGAAAGGTATCGGGATACACCTTGATAGACACCGCCTCATCTTCGGCCAGCGCCACAATATTCAACATCTCTTCGGGCGAGCGCTGCGAGATTGCCAGCACCACTTCATCGGCGCGGGTCGCACGGACAACGCGCCCCACCTGATTGATACGCCCCAGCACGGGCAAACCTTCGATCACAGTGCCAAGCGGGTAGTTGTCTGAGAGAAAGCCCTGCACCCGGTAGCCAAGTTCGGGCGAGCGGCGAATAGTGCGCCACACCGCCAGCCCTGGCGTGCGTGCCCCCACAATCAGGGCGCGACGGGTGTCGATACCCTTTGAGCGCAGCCAGATCACGAGTGAGCGATGGATCAGGCGCAGCGTTGCCGCCAGCACAATCGCCACCACCCACGCTACCGCCAACACCGAAGGTGTCCAGGGCAGAGCGGCATAGCCCACTTCGGGCAGCAGCGTATTGACGACCAGTACCAGAATAACGGTTGCCAGTGAGATAGCAATAAAAATCTTGTAGAGTTCATCCACCCGCGAGGAGCCACGCCGCATCATGTACAGCCCGTTCAGCGCATATGCCCCGAAAAAGACCAGATTTGCAATCAGCACATATAGCAGAATTGCCTCGGGCTGTTCGGGGAGCAGCAGGCCGCTATTGCGAATAGACGGTATCGCCTGCCGATAGACACCAAAAAAGGCTGCATTGACCGCAATGGCATCGCAAAACATCAGGCCAAGCAGCAACACCACCGAAGCAACCCGGGTGCGGCGGCGGGCCGGACGGCGAATAGCAGGCTGCGGTACAGGTGTGCGCGGTTCGTCGGGCTTATCCGACGCGACGTGCGGCGGGGGGACGGAGGAGATTGTTGCCAAGCGAAAGTAGCTCCTTTCCGGTAATACCCAGTTCAATCAGCCAATTGAGCGGTGCGGGTGTGGTTGCGGCGTAGTGCTTGCGGTGGAAAATACGCATCGCTTCGTAAAAGGCGCGGATTGATGGGATAGCACGGCGGGTACTAGCGGCGCGTTTGTAGTGCCAGATATGTACTGCCGGGTAATAGACGATATGCCAGCCATACTGCTTGATGCGGTACGACCAGTCCAGATCTTCACCATACATAAAATACTGCTCATCAAGCAGGCCCACTTCTTGCATAATGCTGGTGCGTAACACCATACACGCCCCAACCACCGAGTCAACCTCGGTTTCCTGATCGGGGTCCAGGTAGGTCATATTGTAGCGTGCAAAGCGGGGACTGTGTGGAAACAGCCGCGCCAGTCCGAGCATACGGTAAAAGGCGACTTCAGGAGTAGGGAACGAACGGCGACACGCTAGGTCGAGTGAGCCATCGGGCAGCAGCACCTTCGGGCCGACCACCCCCACCGCCGGGTGCGTTTCGAGATAGGTTATCAATCCATCGAATAGCCCCGCTGTCACAATTGTATCGTTATTCAGCAGCATAGTGTAGCGGGGTGCGGGCGGTGCAGCGAGGATGCGGCGTAGTGCCAGATTGTTGCCATAGGCAAAGCCGCCATTATAGGAACTCGCGATGGTATGTGCCTGCGGGAAGCGTTCCTGCACCATATCCAGGCTGCCATCTCCAGAGTGGTTATCAACCACCCATACCACGAGCGGGCAGTGTGGCGGGTGCGCGTAGATCGACTCCAGGCAATCGGCAAGGAGATCAGGGCGTTTGTAATTTAAGATAACAATTGCCAGTCCATTGGTATAAACAGGCTCGTACATACCCTTGTATCCTGGAATAGCCTGCCCGACGTGGGGCGCGGCAGCGATGACAGGATGCTCTATCGCCATTATACTACTGCTCATATCGGTACTTGTCGAACTGTTTGCTTATTCTACACTCTTATCAGCTAGGTATCAGCCGACCAGTATAGAACTAACCCGTAACCTGCCATATTACTATAGAAGTGGAAGTTTACGAAATAACAATGTTTCCCTTTGTGCGTATTTTGGACAGATACTGATGCAATATGTATCTGTATGTAACGGAGGATATTATGCTCACAGCGCTTGATACGGCTCTTAAACCGGCTTTGAAGACCGTGATGCTCGGCCCCAATGAAATTTATTATCGTCAGCTTGGGGAGGGGTTCCCGCTGCTCCATATTCACGGGTGGGGGGGTCGTCGCTTTACTGGCACCACACCATGGAAACCTGGTCGATGTGCGCACCAGTTACGCCCTCGACCTGCCGGGGTTCGGCAAGTCGCCCCCGCTGAGTGAAACCGGCGGAGCCGAACGGATGGTACAGCTTATTATCGACTTTGC
Organism: Chloroflexaceae bacterium; assembly: GCA_012033195.1. Classification (GTDB taxonomy): domain Bacteria; phylum Chloroflexota; class Chloroflexia; order Chloroflexales; family Chloroflexaceae; genus JAAUSQ01. Next base: position 2,356 of record JAAUSQ010000047.1, on the reverse strand, counting down.
GGATGCGATGGGCCTTGAGCAGTTCGACTTGAACGGGCATTCGTTTGGCGGGGCAATTTCGGTGCTGCTTGCAACCCACTACCCCGAACGGGTGCGACGTTTGATTTTAACATGTTACGGGTTGCTCGCCACCGACTTTGACCAGTATATAGCAGAAAGTATTTACATCAATTTATTTCCATTGATGAAGCACTGGCATCCTTGGGTGAGTCTGCTTGAGCCTGCCGAAATGCTACGTTATGCTATTCTGGAACAGGGCAACCTCAACCCGCTGGTGCCGTGGTCGATAGCGCTGCCGTTCTTTTATCGTGTGCCAACCGACACAACGATGCTGCGGCTTGGCTACAATGAATATATCACGATGAAGCAGGTCACCTCGTTCGAAAGTATGATCAGTCTGGGCACGCCGCGTCTGCGGGCATCAACAATCTGTATTCCACAGCCCACTCTGCTGATTGGCGGTCAGCAAGATTATATTGTGATACCGGGTCGTCTGCGCCGCACGGCTGCCCTTATCCCGAACAGCCGCCTGATGTGGATTGAAGAATGCGGACACGTCCCGATGATCGAGCGGGCCGAAATCTACGCCGACACGATGCGTGTCTTCCTCGAAGACCCTGCTGCATAGCGCGTTGCATGTTCTAGGGTGCTGCCCCTCCCGCCCATGCGCGGCGAGGGGTTTTTGTTATGGCACGCCAGACACCGGAGGCAACGCCCATGATACGCTGTTAAGGGGTGCGGTTTGCCTGCTGACGTTCCTGGTTATTGTCCTGACCATTGGTGCTGCCGTTGCTGCCATTGGCATTTACCATATACACAGTACGGATAGGAAAGGGGATATTAATCCCTTCCTGGGCATAGCGCTCGTGCAGGCGCATAATAAACTCGTGCTTGAGCAGGTATTGATCAACAAACTGTTGTGCACGCAGAATAACGGTGAAGTTGATGCTTGAATCACCAAACGCATTGTAGCGAATAAACGGATCGTTTTCGGGAATGCCGCCTGTTACCTCACGCATCACCGAGCGCGAGACCTCGTTTGTGATACGCTCGACGCGGCGCAGGTCGCTATCGTAGCTTACCCCAACATCAATCAGCACACTGATCTCGGTATCAGGATCGTTGTAGTTGGTCACTATCGAATTAATCATGGTTGAGTTTGGCACAATAATCACATTATTCGACAGCATCCTGATGCGAGTGGTGCGCCATGTGATATCATCGACAAAGCCGGCCCTGCCATTTTCGAGTTCAATATAATTGCCCCGCCGGATCTGTCGGTCGAGCAACAGTTGCAAGCCCGCGAGCAAGTTTTCGAGCGTCCCCTGAAATGCCAGCGACAGCGCCAACCCTGCAATACCGAAGGCTGCCAGAAATGGGGCGATTGGAATACCTACAATCTGAAAGATGGCCAGTGCGCCCAGCAACATAATCGCTACACGTAGCGTATTACGAAAGACCGACGGGGCAGGCAGTTCTTCGGCTATCGCGTGCTGTCGCCGCATATAATACAGGTCGAGCAGGCCCACTGTCAGCCGAATGAGCGCAAGAATCGCCAGGCCCACCGCGATCACCAGCAATATGGTGTAGATAACTTCCAGAATAACCGGATCAATTGGGGCGAAAGAGGCGGCGATAGCAATACCAGCCAGAATAACAATTTCCGATACCAGCCCGCGCAACGCCTTTTGGATGATGGGAATGCTGTCCATATTGGAATGGTTGCTCAGGCGGCGCAGCGGTGCAAGGGCAAGATTTTCGATGAGGGGGGCCAGTACAACCGCAATAACCAGAATAACCCCGGCAACAATCCAGGGCTGCAATGCTTCGCTCATGGTGTTCCTTTCTCGCTGTTTGTTGTGTCAGAGTCAAGCATATCGACGCATCACCGAATTATGATGATAGGCTGTATAAATGTATACAAGGAGGTTCGAGGCCAGTGTGTACTATCGATGATGTTTTCGCTTCCGACGAAGAGCGTAGCAAGGAATATGCCGGGATAGTGGCTACCCCGGCAACAGGGGATGGTATCTTATGCTACTGGCTCGATGCCCAGGGCTTGCAACTGGGCCGCCAGACGCTCGGCACGCGCCAGGGCAAGCTCTTTCTCGCGCCGCTCCTGGTCGCGCTGCTCCAGCACTTCGAGGTAGGTGGCGAAGCGTTCCCCGTTCGGGGCGTATAGTGTTAACTCCCCGCCCGCCAGTCTGAACCGGATCCCGAAGCGCGGACTTACCCATCCGTCCATCTCCGCGATGGCTTCCAGTTCCCCGTTCGTCCGCCGCCACCCGTCCCACTCGCCCCCGCTGCGGGTCGTAGATGTAGCACTCCTCCACCCCGTACCGCTCGTAGAACAGTA
>JAAUSQ010000415.1 GCA_012033195.1 Chloroflexaceae bacterium | reverse complement strand
GGCGACCGGAGATATTTTGCCGAGTATCGCGTGATACACCGCGCCGATAAGAGCGAGCGCTGGGTTGCCGCAACCGGGCATGTCTTTTTGAGGGCGATACTGCCGTGCGAATGATCGGCACTGCACAGGATATTTCCGAGCGCAAGCGGGCCGAGATTGCATTGCTAGAGGTGAGCGCAGCCCGCGACAAACAGGCCCGCTTTTTGACACCATGCTCGCAACGGTGAAAGATTTAGTGTATGTGTTCGACCGTGAAGGACGCTTTGTCTATGCCAATCAAGCGCTGCTTGCTCTCTGGGGGCGCACGCTTGAAGATGCGCTGGGCAAAACAATGGCAGAGCTTGACTATGACAAAGATGTAGAAGCCAGCGTACTAGCAAGTATTGAGCACGTCTTTGTTACCGGGCAGGCTATCACCAAGGAAACGCATTATACCAACCCGTCAGGGTATCAGGGCTATTATGAATATATTGTCGCTCCAATCTTTGCCAATGATGGCAGTGTAGAACTGGTCAGCGGATCGGGCCGCGATATCACAGCCCGCAAGATCGCCGAAGAAGAACTGCGCCAGAGCGAAGCCCTGCAACGTGCCTATGCCGACCGGTTGCAGCAACTCACAACTGCGTCACTGGTTATCAATGCTGCCACCTCTCGCGACGAGGTGCTGCAACGTGTGACCGAAGAAGCCTGCAAACTGGCAGGCGCACAGCTTGCAGTTACCTGCACTCTCATCGAGCAGGAACTGGAGCCGATGACTTACCACACGGCAAGCTCAGCCGCTTACGCCCAATGGCGTGACACCATCGGGGTTTGGGACGTGGCCCACTTCCAGGCGATGACCGCCCTAATCAACCGTCCGATCCACCTGACCCGCGCCACGCTGGAGACGCATCCGGTGTGGCAGTTCCTGCGTACCACTACCGCAACACTGCCCTTTGAGGACTGGCTCGCCGTGCCGCTGGTCGAGCTTGATGGGAACACCAGAGGTCTGATCCAGCTTTTTGACAACAGAGCGGACTCGTTTGGTGATGATGATGAAGCACTGCTGGTGCAACTGGCACAGGTCGCCTCGGTTGCCCTGCGAAACCAGCAATTGTATCGTCAGGAGCAGTTGGCCCGTACCCACGCCGAAGAAGCGAGCCGACTGAAAGATGAGTTTCTGGCGACCGTTTCGCACGAGTTGCGTACGCCGCTCACCGCCATTCTGGGCTATGCGTACCTGCTGCAATCGCGGCAGCGTGACGAAACTATATCGTCCGGACCGTCGAGAAGATGATCCAGAATGGTCAGTCGCAGGCCCGCTTGATAGAAGACCTGCTCGACGTTGCCCGCGTTGTCAATGGCCGAATGCATATTGAACCGCAGACTATCGATCTGCGTGCAGTCATTCACGCCGCACTCAACACTATTCGCCCCGCAATGGAGGCCAAAGAGCTGTATCTTGATATCGACCTTGCCGACGAAGTCAGTATAGTACGTGGAGATGCCGACCGGCTGCAACAGGTGGTGTGGAACCTGTTATCGAATGCCACCAAGTTCACCCCGTCCGGCGGGGCTATTCAGATACGGCTCGAACATGATGATAACTATGCCTGCCTCTCGGTGACGGATACCGGGGAGGGCATTCATCCAGCGTTTCTGCCCTATGTCTTCGACCGCTTCCGGCAGGCCGACAGCACCAGTCGTCGTATCTATGGCGGGCTTGGTCTGGGGTTGGCTATCGTGCGCCATCTGGTTGAGTTGCACGGGGGCACAGTGCGCGTTACCAGCGCTGGCGAAGGCCAGGGCGCTACCTTTACGGTTTACCTTCCGCTTGAAAGCAACCTGACACGCCACAGCGATGCTGCCAATGCAGAACGGCTCCAGCTTGATTGTCCGGCTGAACTGCTCGACCTGCGGATTTTGCTGGTTGACGATCAACCTGATTTGCTGGAGTTATTGCAGGACATCTTTACACCGTGCGGCAGCATGGTCCAAATGTGTACGTCTGCCGAAGAAGCGCTGACTATGGTGCAAACGTGGCACCCCAATATTCTGATTTCAGATATTGCAATGCCCGAAAAAGATGGCTACTGGTTGATCAACCAGATCCGCGCACTGCCGCCCGAAGCAGGCGGCACTATGCCCGCCATTGCACTGACAGCATATGTACGGGTAGAAGACCGGATGCGGGTGCTGACATCGGGCTTTCAACTGTATGTACCCAAGCCCGTTGAGCCAGTTGAAATACGTACCACTGTTGCCCACCTTGTGCGAACGGCAGGCACGGATGATTTGGTCTAGTAGTTCAATTCGGCATAGCAACACGGCCAGACCACGAGAAGGTTGCAAAGAGGAACATAAGTATGCACAATAGGTATTACTCCCTGCCACCGAAGGCCAGCAATGGACAGTGAGCAGCACGGTAGGTATATGCGGCGCTGCCTTGTTCTGGCCGAGGAAGCACGGCAGGCCGGCAATATCCCCGTCGGGGCACTGATAGTGCAAAACAACCGCATCATTAAATACTGGATGTAACTGGACACGCCGAGATTATTGCAGTGCGGGCCGCCTGTGTCGCACTGGCAAGCCACACGCTGCACGGGTATACGCTGTATACCACCGCCGAGCCGTGCTGGATGTGTAGTTATGTCATTCGCGAGACGGGCATCAGTCTGGTTGTCATCGGTGCAGAAACGCTTGATGTCGGCGGCATCAGCACACGCTACCCGCTGCTGGTCGATGCGACGCTATCGGTATGGGGCCGCCGCAGATTGTGGCTGGTGTACTGCGCGACGAGTGCGCCGCCGTGCGCGAGCAACCCCCTGATCACCTGTAACAGCAATGGCCATAAACAAGAGAAAGGGGCGTTGCTATTTTTAGCAACGCCCCCCATACGTATCCGCCCCGGTCTGGTCAGTTAGCGGCGTACAACATGCGGCAGATAAATTGCCGGACTGACCGTTAGTATAGCCGCATCGGTGGTGCTGGTAAAGCCAAATGGATCAGTGGCAACCACCTGTACTGAAATCTGCTCACCTTGCGGCAGTTCACCAACATCAAACGCACACGCCCACCTGCCACTCGTCGGCGTCGGGTTGACACACTCCATTTCACGCGGGGTGCTGGTGGTGCCATCCTCGATCAGCAGTGTGATAAGTTCAACGGCTGTTGCATCGAGTG
>JAAUSQ010000414.1 GCA_012033195.1 Chloroflexaceae bacterium | reverse complement strand
CTGGACGACGGCCTGCCCGCCGACCCTGCAACCGAGGCTCCCCAACCGCTTCTTTGTCTGGTCTGAGCCACTTGGGCAGCCGGTTCGGATCACTGGTACGCCGCAGGTGTCTCTGAATACCGAGGGCCACGGCAACGTCATGGTCGAGCTGTACGATGTCGCCCCAGACGGCAGCGCCGTTGCGTTCAACCGGCAGGTGGCGGTGGTGAAACCCGGCACGATCAGCTTCGACTTCAGATCAACCGACTGGACGCTGCAGGCTGGTCACGCATTGGCCGTCGAGATTGGCACCATTCAGCCCTCTCTGGCCCCCGACAACGACTGGATTGATACACCGTCGCTTGAAACAATCACCGTCAGCGATGCCCGACTCGAGCTTGCCCTGGACGACCCAGCCAACGACACTGTCATCCCTGGCGATCGCGCGCCGTGGCTGGACTTCTACCGACAGGCGTACGCGGAGCAGCTGTCCCCCGGTGCCCCGAGCTTCACGCTGCCGACGGAAGACCGCTGACCCACATCCTCTGCTGGGTCTTGCTGTATGCACGCGGAGGCTCACGATGCAGTGGTCAGGCCATATCTCCACTACATGCCCAACCACGCCCCAATTTGGACACAGATGGAGTCGCGGCGCTTGGGCTGCCAACGATGCAGATTGAAATCCGCGTGACTGCAATTGTCTCGTGAATTTTGCATCAACAACAACGCTGCTCTACGCGGCGGTTCTCACTCTTAATCATCACTACATCCATCACCAAACATTGGAGCTAAAAATATGTCACGCAAAGCGATCGCCACAAAGCGCATAATTCACCCGAATCATGAAGCAAGACCTATCCGCTTGCTTCGCAAACCCTTCCAGATCATTCGCGCCAATTTTCGCGCCTACCTCATCATCAACGTCATTGTGTATGGTTTGGTCTTCACCGGGATGGTAGCGGCAATGGTCTTCCCCAACCTGGGCGCAGCTCAGTTGGCCACCCTGGAAGACAACGGAACGGCAGATCTTGTCCGATCACTATTCAATAACCCCTGGCTATTCTCGCTGACTATCCTGGGAGTCAACCTCGCGACCGGCGCGCTGTGGATTGTGCTCCCTTCGCTGATCGTTCCCTTTGCTGGCATTGCCATGTTTGCGTATAAGACGTTCACTCTCGGTTTAGCGATGGCTCCGACCACCGAGATTATGGCGGTGGCACTGATCCCGCACTCGCTGACGATACTCATCGAACTCCAAGCTTACGCTCTCTTGATGTTTGGCGCATACATTCTTGGTCGGTCTTGGGTTCGCCCCGCCACCATCGTCACTCGGAACCATCGTCAGGGTTACGTTCGTGGGCTGCAACAGCTCGGTTGGCTGAGCCTGTCCACGCTCCCACTGTTCATCATCGGCGCGATCTGGGAGGCGTTCTCGCTCCGCTACCTGGTTCCTCTGCTAACCCAATGGTTGTTGTAGCACCAAACAGACCAAATCATGATGGTTTCTTGAATCGATTGGTAGCTCTGCAATTTTAGATGGTGAATCAAATGATTAAGTACAAAGATTTTGCGCCTCGGATTACTGAACGGGGACCCTTCGGCGGAGCTTCCGATTATGAATCTTTCTCTGAGGTTGTGAGTGCTGTAAATCAGTGGATTGCAAGTACAACGATACAGGTGATCAATGTTGAAACTGTTGTTTTACCCGATCGGATTGAAGGCACAAGTGATGGTGTCTACGGCGTGACGACCAGTAATGCTTTCTACCCAGTGATGATCAGTCAGGGTCTTGCAATCAATTGCTTTCAATGTGTGCGGGTCTGGTACAGAGAATAAGCTTTATTGGAGAAGAAATAATGAAACGATCTACCTTGTTTACGTTCCTGTATCTCGCGCTGGGAGTCTGTCTGACGGCGATCGCGTTTGGATACCCAAACCTGCCTTCGGGCCTTCAAACCAGCTTGTTGATCAATGCAGGAGCGTCCTACATCGCTTGTATTTTCAATCCATTTTTGCGGGAGAGGACAATCCGCTTCTATCGCCGCCGCCGCAATTCATCGGTCATCCTATCCTCGTTAGTGATTGGACTCACTATTATTGGGATAATTTGGGAGGTTCTGAGTCAGAACTGGGCAATGGAAGCTTTTTTAGGAGCGTTTTCGCAGCTAATCATTGTTTTAGGATTTGCTGAAAACATTGTGATTATAAGGCAAGTGAATTCTGAAAATTAGAAACTGTTTGCAAACGCTTGTTAAGTGGTTTCTACCTTCCACCTTCGCTTGTTTTTGGCGATTCTTCGTAGCATCAATCACATAAATCATGCCTTCATGATTCTCTGGCAATCGCTCATAGTCTCGATTCAATATTCGTGCATTTTCTAGCCAAGTCCATGTCTGCTCCACCATCCATCTTTATGGTTCTACCTGAACCTCAGGACATTATTTCAGGGGAGCTATTTGCTGCGACGAGCCAACAATATTCTCGACTCAACTTCAAAGGAGCGAACATAGCACATCCAGTCAGCAAATTTGGCTCCTGTTCGTTAATTTTTGCTCCGAGGGGAACTGCATCCATATTTAAATCCAACAGTACAAAGAGTGAAATCAACCATGTTCGAGCGATTCTCTAAAGTTTCTATCCTGTTAGTCACAGTTACAGCATTGGTGATGGTTTGTTTACAATCTTTTGGGGCAAAGCCTGCCCTATCTGAGATACCAAATTTAGGCTCCTCAAATCAGTCAACGCTGGTTGCAACAGCCGCTCTTCCCCCTGATCTTGTCCCGGCTGTTTTAGGCGGTAGACCCGTTTATGTACTGTATGTGACCAGAGCCGAAGATACGGTTCTCATCCGTTGTTATCCCGGTTATGAACCTACGATCACCGTTCGAGCGATGGGAAGTAATCCCAATGCCAACACTCAAAAAGAAGGTGTTATGACGTGCCGCCCTTCTGCTTAGAACTGATGCAGCAAATTTACTCTGGTATCGCTACAGGCACATGGACAGAAGCTGCTTCAGACAGATGCGGTGTTCAGATCTGAAGAACGTCCTGAAGCGCGATTGCGAATTAGATAGAAACTGCTCTCACACGGGCTAGGCCAAATAGTACAGATATCGAGTTGAAGTGCAACTCTGGAGTGAGCATTATGGAGCAGCATGAATGGCAAGATGAAGTCCGACAGTTGGCGA
>JAAUSQ010000046.1 GCA_012033195.1 Chloroflexaceae bacterium | reverse complement strand
CAAGCCGAACGGCTGGCGCTGATGCTACACGGGGCGAGCGCACAGGTTGAGCTACACTGGCAACCGGGCGGGGCATCAACTCACGATGGACGCGGTACAGGCGGCGCAGGCGTGGCTGGCGCGTCGCTAGCACTTCCTAACCAATCGCCGGGGACGCATTCCCCGGCTACGGCTACGAAGTCCACCGACGTGGCCTAGATCGTAGCTCCGATGGGGCTTCGTGGCTCAATCCGGTGCTTCAGCGCCCGGTAAATGCGGCCCTTACCGCTTTACTCGCGCACCAGCACCGCCACCGGAACATGGGTCATGATCTGTGCAAGCGGCAGGCCCACACCATCGCCGCGCTCTTCGCACACAATGCTTTCCCCGGTAAACAGGTTCTGATACGATTGTCCGGCGGCGGCTTGCGGCAAAGGCAGGAAGGTATCCTTCCAGATCTTTTCGCCCAGTGGAAGTTGCTCCACCCCATCGCACAGTTGTACTGTGAGACGCGGCGCAACCACCAGCATCTCGGCAGTACTTGCGGCGCGACGGAATGCACACACATGCCGCTGTTTGGTGCCGCGTGCCTCCAGTGGCGTGTACCCGCCCTGCTGGAACAGGTCAGGATGTTCGCGGCGGAAGGTGAGGGTGCGCGTTGTAACATACAGCTTGATACGCCCATCGCCCCAGTTGTCGAGCAGTTCCCGTGCCAGCGGTACCAGATTGTTTCCATCGCGGTTGACGCGGCGCTGCACATTGTCGAGCATCCACGTTCGCAACTGATAATCGACCGGGCGGCGGTTGTCCGGGTCAACCAGGCTCAAGCTCCACAGCTCGGTGCCCTGGTAGAGATCGGGCACACCGGGCGCGGTCAGCGTCAGCAACTTCTGGGTGAGTGCATTAAGATTGCCAAAAAAGGCCACCCGCCGCGCCAGTGGGATCATATCGCGCAGGAAGGCATTCTTGCCGCTTTCATCCAGCACCCGCAGCACAAAGTTCTGCACGGCAGCATCATACTCCTCGTTGGCATTGACCCAGCTTGTATGCGCCTTGGCTTCTTTGGTCGCCTTCATCATATAGGCTGCCATCCGTTCCCGAAACTCGTTGAACTCCGTCGAGCCGGGGGCCTCTTCGTTCCACACACCGACCAGTGTTTGATACAGCAGATACTCGTCGTTCCGGTCGGGCATCGTGCGCCCATCGACCTCGGTGCGATGTACGGCATTGGTACGCGCCCAGCGCCCGATAGCGGTGCGCCACTCGTCGGGAATCTCCGACAACACATTGATGCGGGCACGCACATCTTCGCTACGCTTGGTGTCGTGGGTCGAGGTAGTGAGCATCGCGTGGGGCCAGTGCTGCTGCCGTTCGCTGTTGCGCCGATGGAAGACCTCCAGCGCAACACCAAAATGTTCGGGGTGCGCCCCGACTTCATTGAGCGACACCAGCCGATTGTAGATATAAAAAGCCGTGTCTTCCAGGCCTTTTGCCATCACTGGCCCGGTAATCTGCTGGAAGCGCATCACAAAATTGATCAGGCGTTGCTGGTCTTCAAGCGAGAAGTCTTGCAAGTTCCGCAGCGTTAGGATTTCACGCAGAAACTCGAAGACCGACCCGGCAGTGTTGGGGTTGCGCTGACGGGCATCGCGGATAGCCAGATCAACAAAGTGCTGGTCGCGTTCGCCCATCACCCCGGTTTCATCCACATAGGTGCGATAGACGGGCAACCCGGCGATGACTTCGCGCAGGGCAAAGGTCAGGTTGGTCAGCGTAAAGTCCCGATAGCGGCGGTTCTTCTCCGCAATGCGCTCAAGCTGGTAGGCGAGTTCGTGGATCTGGCTGGCGAGCGATACCAGCATAATCTTTTTCTTGGATGAATTGACCAGATTGCTGAATTCGATCTCGCGCCCGATGAACTGCTGATACAGCCGATTGAACGCTTTTTCGTTCGACCGATCTACAAAAATATTGTTCAGGTCGTTCAGGAAGTCGTAGCCGGTGGTGCCGTGAACGGCCCAGTCCTTCGGTAGTGGCTCCTGCTCCGAAAGAATCTTCTCGGCTACAATATACAGCGGCAGCCGTGCCGCGCTGCCATGGCGTGCCAGATGCTCCTGAAACCAGTGCTGCACCGCTGCTTCGATATCGTCCGGGGTTTGGCCTTCGGGCAGGTCATCCATTCGTTGCAGGGCACGCTGCGTCACATAGGCTATCTGCAACTGATGAAAATAGCTCGTCGGGTCCCACAGTCCGTCGGGGTGGTCAATCCGCAAGCCGGTTGCTTTTTCTTCGGCCAGTAGCCGCAGGATCAAGCTGTGGGTGTCGTGGAAGACTTGCGGGCGCTCCACACAGATAGCCGCCAGATCATTGATATCAAAAAAGCGGCGATAGTTAATCTCTTCGGCCGCCACCCGCCAGAAGGCCAATCGATAGGCCTGTGCTTCGATCAGGTCGTGCAGCGGGTCGAAGCTATGCGGATCGCCGGGTGTCCCATTCAAGCGTGCGACTGCTGCGGCGATTGCCTCCTGCACCTGGGCACTGGCCTGGTAGAGACTGGCAAGGCGGCGCTTGATAACTTCCTTCTCGCGGTGGCGCTCGGTTACCTTATCCGGGTCGGTTTCGGTGCGCCCTGGCAAGTAGCTAATTGCGGTGAGAATACTCTGCAATTCCAAAGCATGCTCATCTTCCTCACCCAGTTTTTCCGCCAACTCCTGAGCAGGCTGGCGCAGGAGCATATGGTATGTTTCCGGCGCAATCGGGAAGATATGGTCATAATATGCAAGAAAGAAAGCCCCCTTCTCCTCCTGATAGCTGATCTGAAGCTCGCGGCCTTCGAGGATGTTGCCATATTGATCACCAAGCACAGGCAACAGCACCTTGTGGACCAGTTCCGGCTTGACAGGGTACCAGTCAATATCAAAATAGGGTGCGTATACGGAGCTTTCGCCATTTTCGAGCACATCGATCCACCAGCTATTGCGCAGGTCATCAATGCCCATATGATTGGGCACCACATCCAGTACCAGGCCCATATTGTGGGTACGCAGCGCTTCACAAAAGGCCCCAAAGTCTTCTTCAGTGCCGAGGGCCGGGTTCAGGTGGTTGTGGTCTGCAACATCGTAACCGTGGCTACTATTTTCACGCGGCATCAGCAGGGGCGATGCATAACAATCGCTGATGCCCAGCCTGTGAAGATAGGGTACCAGCGCCGTTGCATCACGGAAGCCGAATGTCCCGTTAAACTGCAAACGGTAGGTTGCAGAGGGAATATACCGATGCTGCAACATATCGTTTGCCAGTTCCAGGATGTCGGGTGCTGTTGCTGTCATACCAGATCATTTCCTTTATAATCAGCGTTTCACATCCAGCACCCCCTTGCATGGATGATGAGCAAGGGGGCTGATGGATTCAAACCAGAAGCTCTGGCCTGTTTCGGGTTGGGCACAGCAGTACACTTCGTTTGCAGCACTACATATCACGTGGCTGCGCCGGACAATTGTTGATAAAGAACACCCCACCGAGTGGCGGCAACTTGATGCGGATGGTAAAGGGCCGTCCGTGCGTTGCCATCTCGCTCGCCATCACCCCACCTGCATTGCCAAAGCCGCTGCCTTCGTACTCGCGGGCATCGCTGTTGAGCACCTCGCGCCAGTAGCCGCCACACGGCACGCCGATCCAGTAATCTTCGCGGGGCACGGGCGTAAAGTTAAACGCCCCTACCACGACTGTTGCCGTTGACTTGCCACGCCGCAGCAGCGTGATCGTGCTGCCCTCCCAATCGTTCACATCAATCCACTCGAAGCCACGCGGGTCGGTATCAAGTTCGTGCATGGCTGGCTCGGTGCGATAAAAGCGGTTCAGGTCGGAGACCCAGCGCTGCATCCCCTGATGGAAGGGATAATCGAGCAAGAACCACTGCACGCCCTGCTCGTGCGACCACTCATCCCACTGCCCGATCTCGCCACCCATAAAGAGCAACTTTTTGCCAGACTGCGCAAACATATAACCAAACAGTACCCGCAGGTTGGCGAACTTCTGCCAGATATCACCCGGCATCTTGTTGAGCAGTGCGCCCTTGCCGTGGACCACCTCGTCGTGCGAAAGCGGCAGCATAAAGTTTTCGTGATAGGCATATAACATACGGAAGGTCAGGTCGTTCTGGTGATACCTGCGGAATACCGGGTCATGGCTCATATAGTTGAGCGTGTCGTGCATCCAGCCCATATCCCACTTCATCCCGAAGCCAAGCCCGCCAACATAGGTTGGGCGCGACACCATCGACCATGAGGTAGACTCTTCGGCAATCGTCTGCACATCCGGGAAGCGCTCGTAGATAACTTCGTTCATGCGGCGCAGGAAGTAGATTGCTTCCAGGTTCTCATTGCTGCCGTACTGATTGGGCATCCACTCGCCCGCCTTACGTGAGTAGTCGAGGTACAGCATCGAGGCCACCGCATCAACCCGCAACCCATCGATGTGATACTTATCGAGCCAGAAGATCGCACTACTCAACAGGAAGGCGCGGATCTCGTGCCGTCCATAGTTGAAGATATAGCTATTCCAATCAGGGTGCCAGCCCTTCTCACGGTAGGCGTGCTCGTACAGATGCGTGCCATCGAAGTAGCCGAGCGAGTGCCCATCGCTTGGGAAGTGCGAAGGCACCCAGTCGAGGATCACACCGATACCATGCTGGTGCAAGTAATCAACCAGATACATAAAATCTTGCGGTGTGCCGAAGCGACTGGTCGGCGCAAAGTAGCCGCTGGTCTGGTAGCCCCACGAGCCATAGAAGGGGTGCTCCATAATCGGCAAAAACTCCACGTGGGTAAAGCCCATCTGGTTGACATACGAGGCCAGACGCGGGGCCATTTCTCGATACGTCAGGGCGCGGTTGCCCTCTTCGGGCAGGCGCATCCACGACCCGATATGCACCTCATAGACTGAGATGGGCGCAGAAAGATTGTTGCGGGCTGCCCGGTGCGCCATCCAGTCCTGATCGCCCCAGGTATAGTTCATATCCCACACCACCGAGGCGGTGCGCGGCGGGGTCTCGTGGTGGAAGCCGTACGGGTCGGCCCGCTCGCTCTCGTAACCGTTGTAGCGCGAAGCAACAAAATATTTGTAGAGTGCCCCTACCTGCAAATCGGGAATAAAGATTTCCCAGATGCCCGAAGCGCCTTTCGCTTTGAGCGGATGGCTACCCCGGTTCCAGCCGTTGAAGTCGCCAATGACTGCTACATACGCGGCGTTGGGTGCCCACACCGCAAAGTACACGCCCTTGATACCATCCACCGTCATAGGGTGCGAACCCATATGCTCGTACAGGCGGTAATGATTGCCCTCATTAAAGAAGTACAGATCATCCTCCGAAAAGCGCGTGACATATGGCAGGGCCAGTGCTGAAGCAGGGGTCATCTCTGCGACATCAACAACACTGTTTGTAGACGTGCTTTTATCGGTATTTCGCTTGGTCATGCTTCCTATCCTTTCTGCTTACTGCGTTTCTGCTTGCTGACGATTCGCCCGATGTGCGGTACTGTAATCGTTACGCTTCATGTTCCAGTAAATCCAGCACTGCCCAGATCGGGATACGCACCCAGTCGGGGCGATTGTTCAGTTCATAGCCCACCTCGTACACAGCCTTATCGAGCATATAAGCAGCGAGCAGCATTCGTAACTCGCTGCGGTCGGTGGGCACAAAGATCGAGCCTTCGGCGGTTTTGAGGTAGGCTGCCAGAAATGCCGCAGAAACCCAGGTATACCAGAGCCTTGCCCACGAAGCAAACGCCTTCATAGTTTCTGCACGTATCATGCCATTGCGTACTTCGTTAAAAAGCACTGTATGGGCAGCATAGTGGAATGAACGAAGCATACCGGCAACATCCATAATCGCGGCCCGTTTGCGGCGGCGCTCGGCGAGTGAGCGGGCCGGTTCGCCTTCAAAGTCGATAATCAGGAAATCGTTACCGGTATACAGCACCTGTCCCAGATGATAATCGCCGTGGCAACGGATACGCGAGATAGTTAACTTCTGCTGAATGATCTGCTGCAACCGATCATACAGGCGTTCTTCGGCGAGCAGCACCTGCTGGGCCTCGTTGTGGATCTCGTCGGGCATGCGCCCCAGTGCCCGCTGCAGCATGGGCAGCACCCGCCCCAGTTGGGTCCGCATATTCTGGTACACCGAGCGCTGGGTCTGAGCATTAAATGGCTCTGGCACAAAGTCGGGATGGCTTGTTTCGTTGGCTAGCGCCAGATGCATTTCGGCGGTGCGCCGCCCCAACAACCGCGCCGATTCCAGATAGGGGCCAATCAGTGTCCAGATATCGTCGGGCACGTCAGCATCGAGCAATTCAAATGGCGATGTTGCCGATGTCGCCGGCGGCACCTCGTCCACGTGCTGGGTCAGCACGCCTTCAAAGAAGCGCTCCACATTATCGAGGGTGTAGTTCCAGGCATCGCCCTCGTTGTGTACAAATGCCTGCAACATCGCCACTGCAACTGGCTCGCGCTTGTCGCGGCGATATTCGAGCGTGCCCGCCAGTGCTGGTGTATTGGCAAACTGCTGCTGGTCGGTCAGGTAGCGCCCGATCTCGATATCCGGGTTAAGCCCTTCTTCGAGGCGGCGGAACAACTTGAGCATAAAGCGGTCGCTATAGATAATCGATGTATTGCTTTGCTCACCCCGCATCAGCGATGGGTCGAGGGCGCTGGCGGTATGGTTGCCGAGCAACTCGCGGAAGGCACGGGTTGCTGTCGCAATAATTTCGCCGTGCTCGCCCTTGAAGATACGCTGCCGCGCAATCGCGTCAAGCGGGAGCAACGAGAAGTCACGGTCGTATACCGCATCGTACAGCACCCCTGGCTCTGCCTGGCCTTTCAGTTGCACCAGCGCAATCACCACCTGCGGCAAGTCCGACCAGACGCGGGTTGCATCTTCGCCCGCCGCATAGGTGACAGGCAGCGCATACAGTTGTGGGTCGCCTTCGGTGTAGTTCACCCGCAGCAGCACCAGAAAACTGCCAATCGCATTTTGCTCCATCGCAATAGTTTCGATGATTTCCACCCGCTGAATAGTGCGGGCTTTGCCACCAAACCAGCGCCGCACCTTCAGGTAGGCCGGCAGCACATCTTCGAGCGCGCCGCGATGAGCGCCCTGCAACACGCTTTCCCAGGTATCACCCACCTTGATGACTGGCAGGTTCTCGGTATAGGGTACCGACGGGTCGCGCTCGGTGGGAGCCGGCTCAAGCGCGAACCAGTAGAAGGCATGCGGCCCCAATGTCAGGAAGTAGGGCAGGTCGCCAATCGGCGGAAAGAACGTGCGCCCGAACATCTCAACGGGCGTCATGTTCTTGTAGGCCGAGAGATCAAGCTCGACACACTGGGCAAAGCGCGACAGGTTGGCAACAATCAAAATATTTTCGTCTTCGTAGCGCCGCAGGAAGACCAGCACCTTTCGATTTTCGGGGTGCAGAAATTCGAGCGTACCGCGCCCGAATGCCTTGTAACGCTTTCGCAGGCTGATCAGGCGCTTTGTCCACCACAGCAGCGAATGGGTATTGTTCTGCTGCGCTTCCACGTTCAGCGACTCGTAGTGGTATTCTGGGTCGATGATAACGGGCAGGTAGAGCTTCTGCGGGTTGGCCCGCGAAAAGCCCGCGTTACGGTCGGAACTCCACTGCATCGGCGTGCGTACCGCGTTACGGTCGCTCAGGTAAATGTTATCGCCCATCCCGATCTCATCGCCATAATAGATGACGGGCGAACCGGGCAGCGAGAAGAGCAGGCCATTCAGCAACTCGATACGGCGGCGATGGTTGCCCAGCAGCGGGGCGAGCCGCCGCCGAATACCAACATTGATACGCGCCTGCGGGTCTTGCGCGTAGATGCGGTACATATAGTCGCGGTCTTCGTCGGTCACCATCTCCAGCGTAAGCTCGTCGTGGTTGCGCAGGAAGATCGCCCACTGGCAATTATCGGGAATCTCTGGTGTCTGCCGCATAATGTCAATGATCGGGTAGCGGTCTTCCATCCGCAGCGACATAAACAGGCGTGGCATCACCGGAAAGTGAAAGGCCATATGGCATTCGTCGCCGTTGCCAAAATAGGCCACGGCATCTTCCGGCCACTGGTTTGCCTCAGCCAGCAGCATGCGGTTCTGGTAGCGTCCGTCGATATAGGTGCGGAGTTCTTTCAGGATGCGGTGCGTTTCGGGCAGGTTTTCGCAACTGGTGCCCTCACGCTCAATCAAGTACGGTACTGCATCGAGGCGCAATCCATCTACGCCGAGCTTGAACCAGAAATCTATTACCTGGAACATCGCCTTGCGCACCGCCGGATTTTCGTAGTTCAGGTCGGGTTGATGCGAGAAGAAGCGGTGCCAGTAGTAGGCCTTTGCCACCGGGTCCCAGGCCCAGTTTGAGTTTTCGGTATCGGTGAAGATAATGCGAGCATCGCGGTACTTATCGGGCGTGTCGCTCCACACATAGAAATCGCGCCACTTGCTCCCCGGCGGCGAGTTGCGGGCACGTTGAAACCACGGGTGCTGGTCGGAGGTATGGTTCAAAACCAACTCGGTGATGACCTTCAGGCCGCGTGCGTGGGCTTCCCGCAGAAACAGCTTAAAATCTTGCAGCGTGCCATAGTTGGGATGCACGTTGGTGTAGTCGGCAGTATCATAGCCATCGTCGCGCAGGGGTGACGGGCTGAAGGGCAGCAACCAGATGGCAGTAATGCCCAAGTCGCGCAGATAATCCAGTTTACTGGTGAGGCCGCGAAAGTCACCAGCACCATCGCCATCGCTGTCGGCAAAAGCGCGTACATGCAATTCATAAATAATGGCATCTTTATACCAATCGGTGCCATCGGATGTGATGGTTAGTACATTCGGTTGTTCACGTTTTTCTGGTATCGTCATCGAATATGTCCCATCTATCGTCATACCATACTGTGCTTATGTATCGGCTTAGAAACAGGTTGCCAGAACGGAAGACGTGCGGCACCCCTCCGCAAACGGGGCGGCAATGGGTGCAGCACAACAACGGCCTACCTTCAGATACGGAATATATGGGCGGGCGTGCGCTGCGGGTGGAGTTCGACATAGTTCCACACATCGCCGCGCCACAGGTACGATGCATCAGTTAGCAAATCGTGGACATAGTAGGGTTCTGCCCAGTTAAGACCCAGGCCCACAATATTTGGCCCGACCCACCCCGATTGCACATTGAACGGGTCGAGATTTACTACCACCATAATCCGATTTTCAAAGTCGTCGGTGTGTTTGCTATAACAGATGATGTTGTCGTTATCGGTATTATGGAAAATCACATTGTTGTTGCTCTGGAGCGCTGGATTCTCGCGCCGGATGCGGTTCACCTGCCCGATCAACTCCCGCAAGCTGTGGGGCAGATCAAGATCCCAGTGTCGCAGTTGATACTTCTCCGAGTCGAGATACTCTTCGCTACCCAGTTCACGTGGCACATTGATGCCCAGTTCAAACGTCGGCCCATACATGCCATAGTTCGCGGTCATTGTGGCTGCCATAATCAACCGCGCCTTGAATGCAGGCAGGCCGCCCGTCTGCAAGTAGGCGTGCAGAATATCGGGCGTATTGGGCCAGAAGTTGGGCCGGAAGTACTCGCACACGTCAGTCTGGGTCAAATCGGTCAGGTAGGTTGTAAGGTCGTACTTGGTATTGCGCCACGTGTAATAGGTGTACGATTGGGTGAAGCCCAGTTTCGCCAGGTTGTACATCACCTTGGGCTTGGTGAAGGCTTCCGACAGGAAGATCACTTCCGGGTGGCGCTCTTTAATATCGGCAATCGCCCATTCCCAGAAGCGGAACGACTTGGTATGCGGGTTGTCCACCCGGAAGACAAATACGCCCTGCTCAATCCAGTAATCCATTACGCTCTTGAGTTCTTGCCACAGCCCGCGCCAGTCCCTTGTTTCAAAGTCGAAGGGGTAAATATCCTGGTACTTCTTGGGCGGGTTCTCGGCATACTGAATAGTACCATCCGGGCGGCGGCGGAACCACTCCGGATGCTCGCGCACATACGGATGATCGGGCGCACACTGAAAGGCAATATCAAGCGCGATTTCCATTCCGTGCTCTTTTGTTACCTGCACCAGATGGCGAAAATCTTTGAGCGTGCCCAGTTGCGGATGGATCGCCTTGTGGCCGCCCTCGTGCGAGCCGATAGCCCACGGGCTACCAACATCACCCGGTTGAGCAATCACGGCATTGTTGCGCCCCTTGCGAAACTGGTACCCGATGGGGTGAATCGGCGGCAAATAGACAATATCAAAGCCCATCGATGCGATATAGGGGAGCCGTGCCTCCAGATCTTTGAAGGTGCCGTGCCGCCCGCGTTCGGGCGCGGTTGAGCGCGGGAACAGTTCGTACCACGCACTGAAGCGGGCGCGTTCGCGCTCGACAAATACGGGCAACTCTGTATTGTACACCACCGAATAGCTCAGGTCGGGGTGCTTCATCATCAGTGCATACAGGTCGTCGTTCAGGGCTGCCCGAAGCTGTTCATCACGATTCTGCGTATTACCAAGTTGTTTTGTAAATGCTTGCAGCCGCTGCGAGTCGGCCTGTTCGCCCGTAGCGGCAGACTGCTGCACGGCGTGCTCAACCAGTTCTAGCCCGATGAGCAATTCGACCGTCACATCCTGACTCACCGCCAGACGCTTCTTCAGGTCGCGGTGCCAAGTCTTGAAGCGATCCACGTGAGCTTGCACTGTGTATACGTGACGGCCCATTTCTGTCAGCACAAATTCGCCGCGCCAGCGGTCGTTGACAACCAGTTCCATCGGAACCATTGTCCACGTTGTATCGCCTTCTTTGCGATACAATGCTTGCACTTCCAAGGCATCGTGCCCGTCGGCGAACACGTCGGCTTCGACAACGATCTTTTCTCCTATCGTGCGCTTAATGGCATAGCGCCCACCGTCGATTTCTGGAGACACCCTTTCGATGATCGCTCGCTGCTGACCTATTTCGATTAGCATCGATCCCCTTTCTACATTCAGAAGTATTTGATTGTAATCAAGGCATACCTGGGAGCCTACTACCTATTCTAACCCAATTGGTTACTAAGCGTCAATCTGCGTGAACGTCAAACGACTGATCACAATCAGGACGCGATAATACCATCATGGGAGAGAAGCTCTGTCAGGTGCCCATACATTGCTACCTTCTGGCTAGCAATTTACGTGCCAGTTCTAATGCTTCTGAGCGGGTGGAGATCTCGCCAGCGGCCTGGGCTTCGTGCAATTCGCGCAGCATTTCGCCCAGTTGTTGACCAGAGGACACATTCAATTCCGCCATCAGGTCGTTCCCATTAATAAGCGGTCCCACTTCTTCGGCGGGCGGGCGGAAGTAGCTATCTAACAGGCGGTTTGCCCATTCGAGGTGGTACTGCCAATCGACAGGACCAATCAGCGGGCCACGCACCGCCATATGGTCGGCCAGTGAGTGGATCAGCACATCGGGGCCAGCATCGCCCGTATCGCGGAAGAAGCGCACAAAAGCGCGGGCCGTCACATCGTGGGCATCGCGCAACTGTCCGGGACGCATATGTTCACGCACCACACCCGCCACATAGTGGCCGGCCTGTCGGCTGAGCTTCAGGCGGCGGGCAATCTCGCCGGCTACCCATGCCCCCTCAGTCTGGTGTCCATAAAACGTCACACCGCCGCCCGGTTTGGGCTGTTTGGTCTGCGGCTTGGCGTTATCGTGCAGTAGGGCCGCCAGCTTGAACAACGCCATACGGCGGAAGCCATGTTTGCCACGTTCGTCAAAGTGTCGCCGCAGGGCAGACTGCTGCACCAGTTCCCGCGAGAGATTGGGGTAAGTCTGAACCGCAACGGGCAAGCGCAGCCGGGGCGAGGCCGACGGTACAACAAGCGGCGCGAGCAGCCACTCAACACACGTTACCGTTTCGAGGATGTGACCGAGCACAGGCAAAAAGTGGATGATCGGCTGTTCACAGTTCCGCGACGATTCCAGTTCGGGGAAGATGCGTGTCAGCAGGCGCACCTCGTCCATATATATTAGCCACGTCGCGCAAGTGGGCAGATCGAGCAGGCGCAGCAGTTCGTCGCGCACCCGTTCGGCAGCCGGCTGCACAATCAGCGCAGCATCACGCCGCAGGGCCGCATCCAGGTCGGGCGCTATCTGCAAATCAAGTGCCGCCGCCAGTCGCATGGCACGCAGCATTCGCACCGGGTCATCTTGCAGGCTCGATGGCAAACAGGGGCGCAGCAAGCGCTGGGCCAGGTCGGGCAGACCGTCGCACGGGTCGAGATAAACATCAGGCGGCAGGGGCAGCGGGTCGGTGGCAACACGGGGCAGCGGCACCGCCAGCGCATTGATTGTAAAGTCGCGCAGCCGTAAGTCTTCGGCAATAGTCGGCGCACGCAGTTGCACAATATCAATCGTCAGGGGCGCAGTGTGTTCGGGCAGCGTAACAACAACGCGCCCCGTGCCGCGTTCGGCATCCAGCGCGACAAACGACCCGCCGAGTGTATCGGCAAGGTCGCGGGCCAGGGCCAGCCCATCGACTGGCACCGCAAGATCAATATCGTACGGCGACAACCCCAGCGCCAGATCGCGGGCAGCACCGCCTACCAGCCACGTTTCAATCTGGCGGGCTTCGCAGAAGGTATGCAGTATGTTGAAGGTATCAATCAACCCTGTGTTCATATGGCTGTATCATACCATGCTCGTGATGTATAATGCAGGGAACCTGTACGCCGCAAGCATAGTACAGGTATCAACGATGATACGATGCACTGTGGTATAACACAGTATACGGGGGGAATCAATGAACAACCAGCTTTTGCATGCAGCCCCTGGCGCTGCCAATACCGAACAACTTCAGACATTGCAATATGTGTTAGATGGACTGATGCGGCGCTACCAGCAGCGGGTGCCCAATGTCGCCGCTGTAATCCAGGCAATGCAGAAGGCAAACCTGATCAGCGACCCGACAGAGATCGAGAATGATCACATTGCCTTCCGCACAATGGGCGTGCCACACCTTGGCATTGCCTCGCTCGAAAAAGTCTTTTTGCACTATGGCTACACCCGCCGCGACCACTACGACTTCCCACGCAAGAAACTGACGGCCCACTGGTATCACCCGCCGCAGCCAGCACTGCCGCGCATTTTCATTAGCGAGTTGCGAGTACACGAGCTTTCGCCAGAAGCGCAGGCCATTGTTACCTCGTATACCGACGAAGTGCGCACCGATCCAGTAGACCACCTGAACTTGGACGATGGCGCAGCCGTCGATGCGTTTTTGCATCAACCACTCTGGCGCACGCCGACGTGGGCCGACTATCGCCGCCTGCTGAGCGAGAGCGAGTATGCTGCGTGGGTGATCTACAATCGCTACTACCTGAACCACTTTACGATTACGGTACACAATTTACCGGAAGCATACAATACAATAGAAACCTTTAATCACTTTCTCGAACAAAACGGCTTCAAGCTGAACGATGCAATGGTAAGATAAAGGTGAGTAACGACGGTGCGCTGATCCAGAGTTCGCTGGTCGCACAGATGACCACCGCCACCTTTGCCGCACGACAGGGTGGCACCGAACAGCACCGCATCGCCGGATCGTATGTGGAGTTTGCCGAGCGGCGGGTGCTTGATGACTTTAGCGACCTTGCACCCGACCAGATCGGGCGGCAGCATCGGCGCGAAGGCTTTGACGAAGGCAACGCCGACGGTATCTTCGAGAGTACCTACACGACCCAGACCCGGAAGCGAACCTGAAACCGAAAGTAGACGATGGGCAAACGTAACACCTTCATTGAAACACAAACCGCCCTGCACACCGAACAGCAGCGCACGCAGCGGGCCGCACGCCTTGCAGCTCTGCGTGCGCTCGATTGCCTGCACAATGTGCCCAATGCCGAACTGGATCGGCTGATTGACCTGTGTCTGCTGCGGGCCTTCCCGCCGCACGAGCGGTTGTTCCAGGAACGCGAGCCGGGCACCTTTTTATACCTGCTGATGGCGGGCAGCGTGCGCCTGACCGCATCGGCACGTAATGGGCGCGAGGTGCCGCTCAATACCATCAGCCACGGCGACTGTTTTGGTGAGGGGTTGCTGTTTGGCGATTATTTTCAGCGGGTGGCGGCCTACACCGAAACGGTCTGTTTTACGCTGCAACTGCCGCTTGATGATGTACGCCGCCTGCTACGCACTGCGCCAGGGTTGCACGGTGCCCTGCGCCAGATCCACACCGAACGCCTCGCCGCCGCAACGTTGGCGCGGGTGCCCCTCTTCAGCAACCTCGAACCGCTCGAACGGGCAACGGTGATTACGCTGCTGAAGTTTGAAAGCTACCCACGCGGTACGCCCGTGATCCAGGAAGGCCAGCAGGGACACTCGTTCTACATCATCGAGTCGGGGCAGATGGTGGTTGAGCGCGGCGACCAGACCATTGCCACCCTCGACGCGGGCGACTTCTTTGGTGAAATATCGCTGCTGTCCGACCAGCCACACAATGCTACTATTCGTGCAGTAACGCCGGTTGAGATCCTGGAAATGCCCGCCGCCGAGTTTCGCGCCTTGCTTGAGCAGCGCCCCAACTTAGGCGAACGCTTGCAAGAAACCAGCGAACAACGGCGTGCTGCGGCCCAGTCGGTCCACCGCGATCATGATCGGTCGCGCCTGCTTACCCAGGCAGTGCAACGTGGGTTGCTGCGTGGACGGTACTTGCTGGCCCGCAACCCCGAACTCTGTGCGCCCGACTGCCGTATCTGTGAGACCGCCTGTAGCACGCGCCACGGCAACCAGCGCCTGCATCTGAATGGGGTAGACGTGGGCGGGTACGATATTGTTGATACCTGCCGCCAGTGTCAGGTGGGAGCCGAGTGTGTGGAGGCGTGCCCCGAAGATGCGATTGTCTGGAATGAAAAAGGGGCGCTCTTTATCAATGACCGGTGTACCGGCTGTGGGGCGTGTGTCGAGGCATGCCCCTACGATGCAGTAGACCGGGTGCCACGCAATGGGCATATTCTGCCCGACCCGCTGGCGCAACTGCTTGGCCCGGCATGGCGCAGGGTGCGCCGCTCGCTGGAGCCGATTATTCCGCTGGAACCGATGCACCACACGCACCGCGCCGACAAGTGCGACCTGTGCCACGGCTACGATGATATGGCCTGTGTAAGTGCCTGCTCCACTGGTGCCCTGCAACTGGTGCCCGTCGAAGCGATAGTGCCACTGTAGCGGTGGGTGCTCTGCCCATCACCGCTTGCTTATTGCCATTCGTATGGTTTTTCTGACTATGTATGTATATTATGCGTACTTGAACTATTCATCCTTAAATGTCATACTATACCCCAGGATAGTAAGCAGTGAGATGCAAGCGAAACCCGCGTATATTGGACAAACTCCTTGACGAGAAAGAGGATAGAACACCGTGAAACTAACACAAGAGCGCTTGATTTATGGTTTTGATCCGTTGTGTGGCTGGTGCTTCGCCTTCCGCCCGACGATGCGAGCAGTCACCGCCACCCACAGCGACCTGCCGATTACCCTGGCCTATGGTGGGTTGGTGGTGGGGGCGCGGGTTGAGCCTATTGCCGCAATGCGTGACTATCTGCGGCGTGGACTGGCGCAGGTGCAGGCCGTCAGCGGCGCAACAGCCGGCCCGCAGTTTTACAATGGCCTGCTGGCAGAAGGTACCTATATCAGCAATTCGGAACCACCTTGCCGCGCTATCTACGTAGTGGAGCACCTGGCCCCCAACCGGGCCTATGCCTTTGCCGATACGCTGCCGTATACTTTTTATGGACAGGGTCAGCCGCTTGACAATGCCGATGTGCTGGCAGCACTGGCAACCGCACAGGGTATCGACGCAGCACAGTTTGTGCAGATGTGGCACAGCAGCGCGGCTATCGAAGGCACCCAACACGCCTTCCAACGCGCCCGGGCCGCCGGTATCCACACTTACCCCACCCTGATCTATGAGCGCGACGGGGTGCAGCAGGTTCGTGGTACAAGGCTATATGGCACCTGATGCGGCGGTCGAGCGCATCAAGTTGATGCGGCAGTATGATGCAGTTGAAGCACTGCGCTAAACCCTGACGCACTGCCCGCTGGTGCATCCGTTCCCTTCAACCCCTTTCCCCACTAGTGGGAGAGGGTTTTTTATGTTTCGCAATGCCATAGGAACACCCGGCATAGTAACTTGCTCGTTTTGCTGCCAGCGCTAAACAGGTTATAGGATAATAGGAAGGAGTATACCATATGCCCAGAGGAACTCCCCACCCGTAGGGAGCGTCTGTTATGTACGATAGCTAAAGCCATGGGGTTATGCTATAATGAGAAACGGTATTGAGTGCCCGTGTGGAGACGTATTCCATGTCACTCTACAACCCAGAAGGCACCCCGCCTGTTATGTCAAATACTGTTGCCCGTATTGAGCGACGGCTTCCCTACCCTGGCGAAGTACTGGTACGCGTTGGGCAGCGGGTTGGTGCAGATGAAGTTCTGGCGCGGGCCTATATTCCATCTCCGCCACATATCGTTAATGTTGCCCAACTTCTGGCGATTCCGCCGGCACAGATTGTGCGTGTGCTGCGTCATCAGGTCGGCAACCGGGTGCGGGCCAACGAGCCGCTTGTACAGGCACGCTCTGCCTTTGTACGTGGTAGCCGAACCCCTGTTGATGGCGTTGTTTCTGCGATTGACCCGAATACGGGGTATGTTACAATTACACCCGATCCGGTCGAGTTTCAGCTCACCGCCACTGCACCGGGCTTTGTGATGGATGTGCAACCCTTTCGCGGGGTGACGCTCGAAACGCCTGCCACCCAGATTTATGGTGTATTTGGCTTTGGTATGGAGCGGAGCGGTGTGTTGCGGTTGATGGTGACCGACCCGACCGAGCCGATCACTGCCGATATGATCGACCCGCGCAGCGCCTATGCTATCTTGATTGGCGGCGCGGGTATTTCTGCCGAAGCACTCCGCAAGGCGGTTGCCGAACAGGTGCGCGGCATCATCGTTGGAAGTGTCCACGAACGTGAAGTGCGCAATTTTCTGGGAATGCCCCACCGCACAAGCTGGCAAACTGGCATTCGGTCGTGGCAGTTGCCCGGTCGTCGGCAGACGGACGATCCCGGCCTATCACTGGTCGTAACCGAGGGCTTCGGCGCGGTGGCAATGTCAGCACCCCTGTTCGATCTACTCAGTTCTAAAGATCGACAGGAGGCGCTGATTGAAGGTGATACATCGCTGCGGAATCGGCATCGCCGTCCCCGCTTGATTTTGCCACTGCGCCGCAGTTCGACGGCAAGCAATGACCTGGCGTATCCCGAAGTGCGGGCCGGTGTCACCGTACGGTTGCTGGATATGGCGCACCTGGGGCAGATTGGAATTGTCAGAACAGTATCCACCTTACCCCGCCGCCTCGATTCGGGCGTGCAGGCAATGGCTGTTGAAGTTGTGCAAAACGATCAACCGTCCTTCTGGGTGCCACGCACCTCGGTGGAAGTATTGGCCTGAATCTTACTCTCACGAGCCGTTTAGGAAGCCAGGGAATAACAATGAAGCCATCTGGGGATCGTGAGCCAGGGGGCTTCTAGCGTGTCCCCTAGTCAGTATAGTAAAGCGAGAATCGGCCATGACCTATCGTGTCCTGGTAGTTGCAGGAGAAAATGAGGCGCTCCGCGCATTGCCAAGCCAGATCGAGGGCTTTGAGTTTACGCTGACCGATACAGCAAACGATGCGCTCTGGGAAATCCGGACCAATCCGCCGCAGGCTATTGTGGCAGATATTAACTTGCCCGATATGACTGGGCTGGAAATGGCAGAGATCCTGCCCAACTTTGGGGTCACAACCGGGGTTGTGCTGTGGAGCAAAGACCCGGACCGCCAGGTGCAGCAGCAGGCGGAGGCGCTGGGTATCCATTTTGTGCAGGGCAGTGTGTCACCCGACGAGATGCAGGCGATTATTCGCACCGTCATCGATGCATCGATCAGTGAGGCAGAAGCCGCTGCCGAGGCAGAAGCCGCTGCTGAAGCAGAAGCCGCCGCCGCTGCCGAGGCAGAAGCAACCCCGGCACCCGAACCCGTCCCGGCTGCACCCGTTGCCGTGCCCGAAGTTGCCGTGGCAGAGCCGCACCCTACCACCTCCGATGAAACCCACGAGCGCGACACCACCAAGCGTGAGCGGGAACGTGCAAGCAGTTCGCGCACATCCCCTGCCGAACGTGCCCCGGAGAAACCAGCATCGTCGCGTGGCCGCCTTTCGATTGCCGAACGTGCCGCCGAAAAGCAAGCCGCCTTCGCACCGACGGCCCAACCCGCCGGTACCGCACGCAAGCGCTGGGGTAACCTGGTCTTGACGGCTGATAATCTCGCTCCGATCCGCACGATTATGAGCCAGCTTTCGCAGGAACTAGGGCCACAGTGTATTATGTTGACCGACCGCGCCGGTATGGTGCTGGTCGAAGTTGGCACCACCGACAACCTCCCGACCATGATCTTGCTCCCCCTGCTCTCCACGAGCTTCTCGACCGCAGGCGAAGTGGCGCGTCAGCTTGGCGAAGAGGATGCCACCACGCTCTATATCCACGAGGGCGTAAACTACGACCTGTACTGTTTTGATATTGCACAACGCTTTCTGCTGGTGCTGGTCTTCAACAAGGCCGTTGCTAGTTCCAAAATAGGTGCGGTGTGGGTCAATACCAAACGCGCTATTCGTGAGCTGCACGATGCCCTAACATGATTTGCACTCTCTGAGGAGCTATGCTATACTCCGCACGGCAGCGAGCGCTTTGACGTTTTCAAAAGAATTTCTATTTTTTATGTACAAAACCACTTGCGTACTTGCGTAATTCACGCTTTCGGGTTACACTTCTTGTGAAGAACGGAACAAACTCGGTGTGAGGCACACCCAAGCATTCCTGTGCAACCATCCGGTGTGCCTGTCATGCAACCCGCACTGTGTATGATGTACGGGAAGGTAGCCGTGTTTTGCTACCACAGGCTGTGTGTTCAGCTTGTTTAGGAGGTATTACCTTGGCTCGGAATATCGCCATTGCCGTCGGTCTCCTGATTCTTGCTGTGGGAAGTCGTATCATCTACCCCATGGAATCACTGGCTATCGAAGTACGCGCCGATAATCTGATCGGCGAATTCTTCACCAACTCGATGCTGGTGGGCCTGATTGTCAATGTTATTTTGATTGTTATGGCAGTCGCTGCTACCCGCAATATGCAAGAAGTCCCCCGTGGTTGGCAGAACTTCATGGAATGGGCGATTGAGTCGCTCTACAACCTGTTTCGTGGGATCAGCCCCAATTATGCACGCAAAGCGTTCCCCATCGTTGCCTCCATCTTCTTCCTCGTTATTATTTCCAACTGGTTCGGCCTAGTGCCCTCAGTCGGTTCGGTTGGCTTCTGTCACGAAGCGCATGGCGAAGAGGCTGCCGCAGACCTGCGCCTCGCCGTCAGTTCACCAGTCGACGGCCTGTTGCCCGCTTCGCCCTTTGCCGAAGGTTCCAAGTACCTGGGCTGTAGCCTGGAAGACGCAGGCATCATTCCACTCTTCCGCGCCCCCAGTGCCGACCTGAACTTTACCCTAGCACTGGCGCTGATTTCAGTCGTCTACACGCTGTATCTCTCGCTTAGCAAGCTGGGGGTTGGCTACTTCGGCAAGTTTTTCAACTTGAATGGTGTGATGTCGTTTGTTGGCATTCTTGAGTTTATCAGTCTGCTCGCACGCGTCCCCGCCTTCACCTTTCGTCTTTTTGGCAACATCTTTGCAGGTGAAGTACTCCTGATTGTGATGATCTTCCTGGTGCCGCTGGTGGTGCCGCTCCCATTCTACTTCTTCGAAGTGTTTGTCGGCTTCATCCAGGCCTTTGTGTTTGCCGTGCTGACGATGGCCTTTATCGCTATCGAAACAGCCGCCCACGATGACCATCACTAGCCTGTGTGGTTTAGTGCCATCTGGCACATCGGATATATTTTGCAGAATCGCCCTTCAGAAACCATTTTGATGAGGAGGATTGACACGGTATGGATGAGTATGGTTTGAGGATGATTGCCACCGCTCTCGCAATTGGTCTGGGTGCTATCGGTCCTGGCATCGGCGTAGGTATCATTGTTTCGGGCGCATTGCAGGCGATTGGTCGCAACCCCGAAGCACAGGGTACCATCGTGACCAATATGTTCATTGGTATCGCCTTTGCGGAGGCACTCGCTATCTTCGGTCTGGTGATTTCGTTCCTGATCGGGTTCGGTATTCTCCAACCATTCTAAGCGGTTGGAAAGGAGTATATAATGGAAGCGCTGGGCGTAAATCTCCCCAAGTTGATCTATCAAATCATCAACTTTGGCGTGATGGCAGTTGTCCTCTGGATGCTGCTCTACAAGCCGATTTTTAATATGCTCCAGGCGCGGGCCAACCGCATCGAGCAGAGCTTGAAAGATGCCGACCGCGTTAAGGAACAACTGGCGAATGCTGAGCGAGATTACGAGTCCAAACTTGCCGAAGGCCCGCCAGCAGGCTACG
>JAAUSQ010000413.1 GCA_012033195.1 Chloroflexaceae bacterium | reverse complement strand
AACCGCAATTTCATCATCACTCGTGCAACGAATGAACGAAGCCGGGTATAGTGAATGGGTTGAAGCATACATCTTGCTCACAGAAAATGTACAACCATAAAACATTTAGATACACACAAGGGATATTATATGGGTAGTCGGTATTTAAACATGATACGAGGCCAACGGTATCGCAAAGGTGGCGAACTCTTTACCGCCAAATCCGTTCTGGGGCTACTTGCCATTATTGCAATGATAGGCTCAGCCGTCTACTGGTGGGGGGTTCAAAGTGAACTCACCAATAACACGATGATGGCCCTCGCTTTTACTGCCATTCTCGTGCTTGCCCCTCCGGTTCTTACCTCATTTCTCATTCCCTGGTCGCCAGGAGGGATGCTCCTGCAAAAATCAATGCAAAAACCTGGGGCTACGCCGTCATCATCGCTGCCGCACTCTACCTGCTCTACTACTCATTTGAAATCCAGTATAGCTGGTGGGCAACACAGCAAGTGGTCGCTGACACGGGGCTTATCCTCCAGCAAGTCCTCATCGGCATTATCGGCTTCATCATCATCCCAGCGTTGCTCTGGACACCTGTCACATCTGAAGAGCTGGTTGAACAGGTGAAACAAGCTCACCTCGTCAAACGCTACGAGTTGCAAACGCAGGCCGATATAGCGATTCTGCGTGAGACACTTATGCGTGCTCAGGAAAAGGCACTCAAGGGCTT
Source organism: Chloroflexaceae bacterium (assembly GCA_012033195.1). Taxonomy (GTDB): domain Bacteria; phylum Chloroflexota; class Chloroflexia; order Chloroflexales; family Chloroflexaceae; genus JAAUSQ01. Next base: position 2,464 of record JAAUSQ010000413.1, on the reverse strand, counting down.
TGCAAATCTCACCATCGCTGAACGTGCCGAGCTCGCCGATGCGATGCGCGGCCTCGTTGGAGGTATTGACCGAACTCTCCAAGACATCGGTCAAAGCGTTAAAACTGTCAGTGGTGCCACCGTTCCATTCAACAGTTTGCAAGACAACCAAGACATTCAAGAATATCTCAACTATATTCACCAGACTCTGACAAACAATGAGTTTGTCGACTCACAGGCTCACCCGCAGATGTCAGACCAACACTATGATCAACAATGGGATACGCGCGATGTTCAACGCTACGGCAATGAACGCGGCATCGAACGCTACGGCAATGAACGCTACGGCAATGAACGCGGCACCGAACGCTACGGCAATGAACGCCACAGCGAATCGCACACGACGCGACCAATAGACCCGCCCGTGGCACGCCCAGGAACAACGCGTCAATCAACCAGTTTAAACCATACACCAACTGTGGACCAACAACCCGACAAGCAGGATAACTTTAGCAGTCACTCAGAACCGTCATGATAGCACTCTCTCCAACAGACAGGCGGGAAAAGGCCAAGCCAGGCAAACGCCTCGCACAACACGAACTGTACGAACTAGCCGACATTCTCGCTATCCAGATTCATGCTTGGCTCGGCAAACGTGCGCTCCGATTACACCGTATTGACATTGCTGAACTCGTCGCGCCATACATAGATGACCTGACCACCGACGATCAAAAAGCTATTCACTGGATGATCTGGCATCTCTTCCAGGATGCCCGTGATATTGCAATGGAGTCATAGCCCAACATATGAGTGAACGTATCGGCATTCTTGGTGGTACTTTCGACCCCATCCATAATGGACATCTTGCGATTGCAGAAGAAGCACGCTGGGAACTCAACCTGTCCAAAGTATACATTGTCCCAAATACCCGGCAACCTCTGAAAGATCAGGGTCCATTTGCTGCACCCTGGCAACGATATGAGATGGTGAAACTTTCATGTTTTCCCAACCCCAATCTCGTCGGATCAGAGGTAGAGCTTGAACGTCCACCACCATCGTACACGATAGATACGATCAAAGCATTTCATACGCAATTTAACTATCAGGCTGAGCTATGGTTTATTATGGGCAGTGATACATTGACCAACCTGCCGCAATGGCATCAGGCGCACCAGATTCTTACGCTGGCAAATCTGGCTATTGTCGAACGCCCAGGCACTCCGGCCGATCTGACTCTCCTTAGCGCGTTGCAAACAGAACGTAGCCAGCGTGTGACAACAATCACAGGCCCACACTTAAACATATCAAGCAGCAACATCCGACAGCGTGTCGCTAAAGGACAACCCATCTACTATCAGGTACCAGATACCGTCATTGCCTACATTGAGTACCACCAGCTATACAAGCGGTAAGCAACAGGAGCCTATGCCTACCACCTCGTTGACCACGTTGCTGATAGACACGGCATCGGCATGGAATATACAGCTCACGTCTACACACGTTGAACAATTGCGTACCTACCAGGACGAATTGCAACGATGGAACGCCCACACTAACCTTACTGCCATCACAAGCAGTGAGGATATCATCAGGCGACATTTCCTAGACTCGCTCCGCTGTGCTACATCGTGGGGGGCTTCTCTCCCCCACACATTGGTGGATGTAGGGAGTGGGGCCGGATTTCCAGGCATACCGCTCAAGATCGCATTCCCGGCGCTGCACATCACGCTGATCGAATCCGTCGCCAAGAAAGTAGCTTTTCTTACACATATCGCCGAGACGCTCAAGCTGAATGATGTAACGATACTGCATGCTCGCGCCGAAACTGTCGGCCACCAACCACCACACCGCGAAGCCTACGATGTCGCCATTGCTCGTGCTGTCGCCAGCCTACCAGTGCTGGCAGAATATTGCCTGCCACTCTTGCGGATTGGTGGGCGTATGCTCGCCCCTAAAGGAGCATCCATTACAGACGAAGTAGCTGCTGCGAACACTGCCCTTGCACGCCTCGGTGGACAGATCATTGCGATTGAGCCTGTCACTATTCCACAGCTCGAACCACGCACACTCGTAGTTATCGAAAAAACCGTCGCAACACCCGGTGTCTACCCACGACGACCCGGCACTGCTGTCAGGAAACCTCTATAATGATACCAACTTCGGGTAAAGAGTTCGACTCACGCAAAGGCGCAAAGACGCAAAGACCGGACAAAGACCGGATATTTTGTATAACTGTCCACCTGTATTTGGTATGAGTACAGCAAGGAAAGAAGATTACCGCTTTGTACAGCGCGGTTGTGGGGGTTTGCCTCAGAAAAGATCCCGCGGTGGCGTACTGCATCCGGCATTACGACGCACCGACCCCACCAACGAGACGCTTCAAGCTATCATATGCTGTACGCCGCACCCACGCATCAACGTGCGGGGTGCATGCGAGTTGACGGCAACACGTCCATCGCTTCATCTGTCTGCCCAAGATAGCCCA
>JAAUSQ010000412.1 GCA_012033195.1 Chloroflexaceae bacterium | reverse complement strand
ATACGGGAGACTATGTGCAAGAATGGCAGCACACCTATACTGCCGCCGCCAAAAGACGTTTGATAATATCTTAGGTGATCTGATGGCATTTGAAAGTATGCCCGACCTGGAAGGGCAGTTCTATCGTGCATTTGATAGCATTGATGTGTTGCCGCAGATCTTCGCGCAAGACTATATGACACTGATGAATCAGCAGGCGTTTGTGGAAGCGCAGAGCTTGTTGGTTAGCATTGCCTACTGGCAGTATGCAAGTTTGCAACAGGCGGGGCGTATTCGGTCGGGCGACCGCACCTCCGATGACCCGCTTGACCGTGTGCCGATCACGACGGCGCGGTATGACCCGGACCTCGGCTTAGTATTATATGAAGCAAAGGATGACACTGCATGACATTACCAACCCATCATCTGCAATTCGCCGTTCGCGCTACGACCGATTTAGCGCTGGATACCCAGAGCGGTAGCGCCATCCGTGGGGCGCTGACAGGAGCGCTGTGGGGGCGCTTTTGTGCCAACAAGACGGCACCAACCTGTGCCGAGTGCCCGTTGATACGGCGCTGCCCGGTGGCGGCACTGGTGGCCCCCTTGCGTGACGACGAGCAAAAAGGCAGTGACCAGCGCCCGCGTCCGTATGTGATCCGCCCACCGCAACGAGGGCCACAGCGGTATGCGCCGGGGGATAGATTCACGTTTGGGGTCGGGCTGTTCGGGGCAGCGGCGGAGCTGTTTCCGTATGTGGTGCTGGCAGCGCACGACCTGGAACAGCATGGGATGGGGCGCAAACTGCCCGAACTCGGCCAGCGGCGGGGCAAACTGGTGGTGGAAACCATTAGCGCCGTGGCCCCGATGGACAGCGTTCCACAGGTATTGTATCAACGCGGTGTACCGCTGGTGCAAGCACCGGGGCGACCAATGACGGCGGCGGACGTAACCGCGTATGCGGCGACCTTACCAACAGATCGGCTAACCCTGCGGTTGCAGACCCCGCTGCGCCTGGTGGACGACGGGCAGTTGGTGCGGCACTTTGCGCTGCGCCCATTGATACAACGTTTGATGCGGCGGCTGGACGACTTGAGTATGGCGTATGGGAGTGGGTCGATTGCGCTGCCGTGGCAGGAAGTTCTGGCCCAGGCAGCAGCGGTGCACGTCGCCAGTGATCGCACACGCTGGGTTGATGTAGTGAGCCATTCGACCCGGCAGGGGCGCAGTACACCGATTGGCGGGCTGATTGGTGCGGTGACGCTGGTGGGCAACCTGGCTCCGTTGCGTGAGTTGCTGGTATGGGGATGGCTGGTGCATGTGGGCAAAAATGCAGTGAAGGGCGATGGGTGGTATAGCCTGGAGTGGTGAGCGTTGCGCTGACCCACGGTAGGGTACGATTGTCGGCAGCAATCGCATGCGAGCACACAAGGAGGGGCGATGTATCTTCTGGTTGATAGGGTGGGGGCGTTGTCGCCAACATCAGGGCGGCTGCGGGTGACGCACGAGCAGACCCGCATGGCTGAGATGCCGTTGTTGCATCTTGAACAGGTGCTGATCAGTGGGAAGGGGATTGGGATTAGCAGTGATGCGGTGCGGGCGTGTAGCGATGCCGGAATACCGATCCATTTTCTGGGGCAGAGTGGCACGCCGTATAGCAGCCTGTATAGTGCGGGCTTGACGGGGACGGTGCTGACGCGGCGGGCGCAATTGCGGGCGTATGATACGGGGCAGAGTGTGGTGCTGGCACGGGCGTTTGCCGAGGGCAAAGTGCAGAACCAGGCCAATCTGCTGCGCTATGTGGCGAAGTATCGCAAGGAAACGGACCCGGAACGCTACACGGCGTTGATGGCGGTGGCGGGGCGGTGGTGGAGAGTGTGCATGCGTTGCAGGGGCTGGATGGGGCAACGGTGGATGATGTCCGTGAGCAGATGCTGGGGGTGGAGGGGCGCTATGCGGCGCAGTACTGGCAGGCTCTAGCACCGTTGCTACCGCCGGAACTGGAATGGCCGGGACGGGAGACACGCGGGGCGAGTGATCCGTTTAATCAGGTGTTGAACTATGGCTATGGGGTGCTGTATAAGCAGGTGGAGTATGCGCTGGTGCTGGCGGGGCTTGACCCGTATGCGGGCTTTTTGCATGCGGATAGACCGGGGAAGCCGTCGCTGGTGCTGGATGTGATTGAGGAGTTTCGGCAGGCGGTGGTGGACAGGCCGCTGCTGGGGCAGGTGACGCGGGGCTGGCAGATTGAGCGGGATGCGGCGGGCTGGTTGACGGCAGAAAGCCGGAAGCGGATTGTGGAGAAGGTGATGGAGCGGCTGGAAAGTCAGGAGGTGTATGAGGGGAAGCGCACGGCGCTACGCCATAGTGTGCAGATGCAGGCCCGCCATCTGGCGACGTATTTGCGGGGGGAGCGCGCGGCGTATACGCCATTTGTGATGGGGTGGTAGGGAGGGGTTGGGATGCAGGTATTGCTGATATACGATATTCCGGATGATCGGGCACGCCAGAAGGTGTCGGATGCGTGCCTAGATTATGGATTGCAGCGGGTGCAGTATAGTGCGTTTGTGGGGGATTTGAGCCGCACACATCAGCGTGAGTTGTTCAGTGTGATTCAGGATCGGATTGGGCGACGGGCGGCGAATGTGCAGTTGTTTCCGCTGCCAGAGCAGAGCTGGGTGCAGCGGCGGGTGTTGCAGCAGCAGGAGGAGGATGCATGACGGAGGCAACGCTGCTGGCCGGCGAATCGGCGCGGCCGGTTGAGCGTCAGCAGCATGGACTTTAAGATATGCAGCCGCGCGGTGCGGGCCTGTTCGAGGGCGGCGCGGATGATGTCGTCTTCCAGGAAGGCCAGCAGTGGTCCGAACAGCCACAGGACGGCGGCGATCAGCGCGACGCCGACGACGCCCGCCAGCAGCAGCAGGATGGCCAGCCGGCGGATGTCCCGGGGCGTCATCAGCGACACCGCCAGCATCACCGCCAGCGCCGGACCCAGGAAGACCATGTGGCGGATGACGAAGTGCCATTCGCCCAGACCCCGCCGCTCCTGATTCTCGGCCTGCAGGACCGGCCGCACGGCCCCAAGGACACCACCCGCAAACGCCCGCGACCTGGGCGAGCTCGTGGTCAACCTGGTCGACGCGCCGCTGGCCAGGGCCATGGTCGCCTGCTCGGTCGACCATCCGCCCGAGGTCGATGAGACCGCCGTCTCCGGCCT
>JAAUSQ010000411.1 GCA_012033195.1 Chloroflexaceae bacterium | reverse complement strand
TGCTGTCCCATGATGATAGCCTGTTGCATAATCGGCTACTTCCCAAACTCCGTTGTGGATAAATACTTCCTTGACGGGTGTATCAAGGTTCAGTGCTGGGATGAGCATATGGTAGGGACGCGTATCATCTGGCTCATCAGGAATAGTGACCGACTGGGGGACAAAGTAATCGGCTGTCGTAGCTGGTCGGTTGGTATCGGGTTGTGTGAATGGTAGCGACATAGTCTGTTGGTTTGGTAGTTCCACATTGTGTGTTTGATGCGGCGACATATTCGTGTCGGGCATAGTCTGGTTTGGGTCGTCTACACCTGGCATGCCGGTTGCATGCTCGTAGCTGATATATCCGTGCTCGTAGAGCCAGTCACGTCCATAGCCATCAAGAAACCAGAAGAGCAAAAAAACTCCGAGCAAGCTAACAAGGAGCCGTTCGGCATAATACAATGCGTTATCAAACCATGTGCGTTGTTTGAATGATTTGAGTGCCTGACGACGTGCTTCTTCTATCGAGTATAACGTGACAGGACGCAACTGGTCTGACGTTTCTGGTGCTTGCTCCAGCAGCGATTGGAGCAATTCTTGATGTTCATGGTTGTGATCAGGTGCAGAAAGTTTATGTAACCTGATCATAGAATACCCCAATAGCTCATAGTACGCCCTCATTATACCACATCTATGTGCTGAAATTGAGAAGTTTATTGTTTTGTACCTGTTCATACCAACTTCGGGTAAAGAGTTCGACTCACGCAAAGGCGCAAAGGCGCAAAGACCGGACAAAGACCGAACCATTTTGTATACCTGTTCTCTCCTATTTGGTATAACATGAGAATGATATAATCAATAGTATGATGCCAATTCAAGATGAGTAGTTATAGAAATTGTCTGGTCTTTGCACTCTTTGCGGTTTAAAAGCACTCATCTTACATGTAAATAAACCGTTCTAACACGATACCGTGTCTATTTTCATCCTACTTTGTGCGCGAAGCGCATGGGTATCTGTGGTTTATTTTGTCCGGAGTTGGTATTATACCCGTTGCAGTAGCACATTCTCATACGTATCAACCTTTGCCTGCCAGCCAGGAGGCACCACGCACGTTGTGTCAAACTGCACGATAATCGCTGGCGCATCAATCATGTCGCCGCAGCGCAGCGTAGCCCGCTCATAGATCGCGGGTGGGCATCTGCTGAGGCGATTCGTCTGCCAGTGCCGCTTGCACGGTTGCTATGGGAGTCGCCGGCTGGTTGGGAGTAGTGCTGTCCCCCGTCCCCGGTGTATTGGCAGTAGCCATATCAGCAAGCCTATACCCCTGTGGCATGGTGCATTTCAGCCGCACCACCACTGCCTCAATCGGGTGGTCTGGCATCGCGTGGCCGCTGTATTGCTCGTGCAATGCGTGGAACCGTTGTGTTACCTGCGCGATGTCTGGAACCTGTGGCTGCATCCCTTCCCAAACCATCAGCGGCGTTGTGATCTCATGCGACTGGCCGGCGTAGCGTAAATCGAGCGTAAACGTTGCGCGGAGCGACTGGTGGCACCTCCCCACTCCGGCATCTGCCGCAAACTCTGCCTGCGCCTGCTGTGCCAGCCGCGTCATATGGCGCAGTAGCACATCGGGTGTGAGCGTTGCAAGCGGTTGCGCCAGAAAGTGCAGCGAGTCGCGGCTCATGTCGGCAGTGATCATGCCAAGAGCTGAGAGCACGCCGGGGTAGCGCGGCACCAGCACTTGTTTTATCCCTAGCGCATCTGCCAGATACGCCGCGTGCAATGGCCCCGCACCGCCAAAACGCCACCAGCGTAAAATCACGCGGGTCTATGCCGCGCTCCACCGATATGGTCCGCAATGCGCGTTCCATTGCGGCATTGGCGATACGCACAATCCCAAGCGCAACGCTCGCCATGTCCATCCCCGTGTCACGCATCAGCGGAGCGAGCGCATCGGCGGCACGCTCGGGGGTCACGCCCATCATGGTGGCGGCAACTGCGCCGACTCGGTCGGCATTGACTTCGGCCGACATTTTCGAAACCAGGATGATGCCGTCCATACTCACCGCAGCCGCTCCGGCGATATCATTGCCGACATTGACGGTAAGTCGATCAAGTGCCGCTGCAATCTGCTCTTGTCGCGAGCTCATACCATGTTCCTTTCGCCCGTGTAGGGGTTGTTGTTGTACAGCCTAGTACAGGTCGGCCTACGTCCGTCGAGAATTTGTAACGGCCTTGAGGCCGTCACCGTGCGATGTGCGCCGTAGACGTACATACGCTTGAGCGTACTAGCTGTGCCATCGGGCCGACCGTTATGCTCTGATGAGTTCAGTATAGATTTGTCGATCGGATTGTAGACAACAAATCCATAACCATTTCACAATCAAAGCGTTGCAATCGTTGTTGGTAGTGCGCGAATGCTATAGTGCGGGTACGATTTGCACCGTGTCTATCCACGTTTCGGCCGCACGGGCCGTGGCGCTTGCCTATGAAACGCTCCTATCAGGTTCATTGGGATGTTGTCTTTGGTGGGATGATCGTCTTGCTGTTGCTGTACGGCGTCTTCACCTATCAGCGTAGTCGTGCTATTCAGCACGAATTGGCCGCTTTGACTCCTGTGCAGATCGTTGATCTGGAAGCGGCGTTCCTCTCCGATCAGTTAGTGCGCTTGCAGGAAGAACTGACGCTGCCGCGCGATCCGGTAGCGCTGCACCATAGCGGCGAGCATCTTCAGCGTGCAGTTGTGATGTTGCGCCGCTACCCCCGAAAACCCCGCCGCCCTGCATCTGGCGGATGAGTTGGAGATTCTGGCTGCTCAGGTGCTTGCAATCGCCGCCGACCCTGGCGGTCTGCCGCCCACTGCCGCCGAGATCCAGGCTGTTGCGGCGGCGCTGAACGCATATCGCGCCGATATCACGCGCCGGCTTGCCGGTGTAGACAATCTGCTCGGTTATCTCACAATCGATAGTCGGCTGATCGCCGCCATGAGTCTGGTAGCGGCCGTGGTGGTGTTCGGCGTTCGTTATCTGTTGCGCCGCCAGATGCAGGCGGCGGGTTTCGCATTTGCCGCTGCGCTGGAAGCGGTGCAAGCCGGTGATTTCAGCCGGCGGCTCGACACGCAGTTGCCGCATGAATTTCTTGTGGTGGCCGAGCGCTATCACGAGATGGTTGCGGCCCTCGCCGAACGGCAGCAACGCCTCGATACGCAACTGCGCCGCAC
>JAAUSQ010000410.1 GCA_012033195.1 Chloroflexaceae bacterium | reverse complement strand
GGCTAACGCGGGGCGTTGGGCGTCCTTCCGTCGATGCGGATACGGTACATGACATCATGAAATGCCTACCATGGAACCTATGTGAAAACTACGAGAAGCATGCGTGTCCACCGTTTGCCTTTTGCCCGTATCGCAGATGCGGAGTTGGTATGCTATACTGCGCCTGATGGTTTATAATTATCCCTAGAAACTGGACCACAAGAAACACACTACGCTGTAAAGCGTTTGCACCAAATTGTGGAGGGGAGTATGACCAAGAAACGCCAACGCCGGAGTGCTGATTTCAAGTTTCGTCTCGCCCTCGAAGCGGCCAAGGAGCAGAAGACGCTCAGCCAACTCGCGAGCGAATATGAAGTCCATCCGACCCAAATTACCCAATGGAAGAAGCAGTTGCTCGATAGCGGCAGCAGCCTGTTTGGCCAGCAGCAAGTGCGTGAGCAACAGGCCCAAACGGCGCGTGAAGCGGAACTGTTCGAGCAGATTGGCCGGCTCCAAATGGAGTTGGCATGGGTGAAAAAAAAAGTTGACCGTTTCGGTTGAGGACAAGCGGTCGCTGCTGGAACCCGATCATCCGGAGCTCAGTATCCGGCGTCAGTGTGCGCTCCTCGGCCTCAATCGCGCATCGTACTATTACCAAGCCCAGCCCATCGATCCGCTGAATCTCGACCTGCTCCGCCGGATTGATCAGCAGTATCTGGAGACCCCGTTTTACGGCGTTCCGCGGATGACGGCGGTGCTCCGGGCGCAGGGCTATGCGGTTAATCGCAAACGCGTGCGCCGATTGATGCGCCAACTCGGCATCCAGGCAGTGATGCTGCGCAAGCGGCCCGCGACGAGCACGCCGGGCCATCGGATCTATCCCTATCTGTTGCGCGATCAGGTGATTGATGGACCGAATCAGGTCTGGTGCGCCGACATCACGTATGTGCCACTGCCGCTGGGCTTCGTCTATCTGGTGGCGATTATGGATTGGTGGAGTCGGTTCATCATCGCGTGGGAGATCTCCACGAGCCTAGAGGGCAGTTTCTGCTGCGCCGCGTTGGATCGCGCCCTGGTGCGCGGCACACCGACCATCTTCAACACCGACCAGGGCAGTCAGTTCACGGCTCAGGCGTTCACCAGTCGCCTGGAGACGGCCGGCGTTCAGATCAGTATGGACGGTCGCGGGCGGGTGTTCGACAACATCTTCATCGAACGCTTCTGGCGGAGCGTGAAATACGAACATCTGTATCTGCACGACTATCAGTCGGTGCCGGCGGTCGTGGCCGGGGTGCGGGACTACATGCACTTTTACAACACGCAACGACTCCACCAGAGCCTCGCGTACCGAACGCCCGCAGCCGTCTATGCTGCAGGCTAAGCAGGGGCGGACCTGGCGCGGCAGCCGCAGCGTAGCAGACCGGTCAAGACCACCCGCTCCATGGTGGGATGTGTCGGGACACCTGGTCTTGACTCGGCCTGCTGAAGGCTGCCTGACCGCGCCAGGACACACCCAAAACCATTTACACCCATGTGCTTCTTTTCGTCCTTCAGTGGTCTTGACAAAGGGGATAAGCATACGCTGCGGGGAAGCGTACCACGCGTATTTCTTGCGCGTATGAACGCGTTTGATCAGCACTATATCGTTTACATATACTACCCTTATATCTTGTAGGAATGATGAATTATGTAATAATGTGTATGCTGTTTACCAGCATGTCTCGTCGTGCATGGACGGTGATGAGCGAGCGATAGCGTCGATACATTTTACAATTCTTACCCCTATTTTCTGCTGCTAAAACCTATTTCTTGATATGCTGTATATATTTTACGATCTCTCCTGTTATTCCTTATTATTATAGCATATTTCTTGATGTACTGTATATATTTTACCATTTCTGCAATGATCCTCGACCATCATGCCGTATTTTTGCTATGCTGCATATATTTTACGGATGCCACTCCTATTACTGGCTGTAATGACGTATTTCTTGATATGCTGTATATATTTACGGTTTCCACCCCTGTTACTGGCTGTAATGACGTATTTCTTGATATACTGTATATATTTTACGATATATCACGTAATACCCCTTTGGTATAGCGTATTTCTTTATTAACTGTATATTTTTTGCTCAGGTTCTCGCACAGGTCGTGCCCCGAAACCTGCCCAACGCCCGCCTTTACCGGCGCCGCTGGCAGATTTGATAGATCGAGACGCGGTTCGAGCGATACCCACGCCAGCACACTGCGGATGCGCGCCCCTCGGGTTGTGGAATGGGGTTGCCACGCAGCACGACGACACGACCGCTGCCAATGGCACGAGCGCGCCGCGGTTTGCGACCCAGACTCGCCCCAGTTTCCAGGCCGCGCCAGCGCGTCCGGGTACAAGGCGATGTTGGCTGGCAAGGCTTTCTTTACACCAGAATTTCTTTTTGCCTTTACTATCGCTTTATTTTGAGGGAACAGTGAAAAATATCCGTACTGCTCTGGAGCCATCGTGGCCGCTCATATCGCTACGGAAGATTCGCCAAGTCACTTAAATCTTTCAGTCGTCCGCTTGCCTGCTTGTTCTGCTTTAAGTCATCAAGCGCAATAATGGGCACTTCCACTCCATCAATGATGGCAATCGTGCGCTTGGCATAACAGGCAGCAAACTCCACCCCGGAAGCGCTCGTTAATACTTCGATGCGTAAGGGCGGATTACCCATCCGAATGATTTTATTCGCTTCTAAAAACAGATCTGGCGTCACACTCGGTGCCGCAAACCCAAAGGCGTGGAGCGCCGCGACGACCCGCTCCGCATTGTCGGCGTGCATCGCGATCCAAATATCCATATCGCCCGTCGCGCGCGGATACCCATGATACCCGACCGCATAGCCGCCAAGCAGAAGATACTCAACCTGATGGTCGTTCAGCAACTGTAAGAACTCTTTGAAGTCGGGTGGTAGTAATATCGTAGCCATACATCACCTGGCGCATCAATTCGAGAGCGGCGATTCGATCGAGCGGCGGCTGCTGCTGCCAATACGCATCCTCGTCCGACTCCTCGGACAACGATACGATGGAAAAATGGCGCTTATCCATCCGTGTCGCGGTACGCATATCCATACGGCTTACTCCTGGTACGACAGCGTTATGCTCCATCTATTGTAGCACGGCCTTGGAATCGCATCCCACACCCTTGCCGGCCAACGCCCGCCTTTACCGGCGCCGCGGGCAGGTTC
>JAAUSQ010000409.1 GCA_012033195.1 Chloroflexaceae bacterium | reverse complement strand
GTCCGTTACCAGCAAAGTCACGTGTCTGATCTGATCATGGCCAAAGGTCCGGATCGCGCACGGTTACTGGACGTGGACATTGTCGTGCTACGTACCCAGGTGATTGGTCTCGATCGGAAGAAAAAACTTCTATTAACCGACAAAGGCAAGGTCGAGTACGCCAAGTTGGTGCTTGCGACGGGCGCTGTGCCGTTCCGTCTCTACGATCGTCGTATCCAGCAGCATATCCATCAGCTGAATGACCTGGATCAGTATGAGTCACTGACGGAATTGCTCAACAGCGGTAGCAAGCGGGTACTGATTCTGGGTGCCGGCTTGATCGGATGTGAATTGGGCGATCACCTTGCTCGTGCCGGGCATGAGGTTGCGATCAACGATAGAGCCCCGTATTTGCTGTCGGCCGTGGTGACCGAAGGTGTTGCCGCCTGCGTTCACGATCGATACGTGCAGAACGGGATCGCGTTCTTACTCGGCACCACGATGAACGATGTCGTCAAAGAAGACGGTGGGCTGCAGATCCGGTTCGAAGATGGGCGCACCATGGAGCGCGACGTCGTGATCTCGGCGATCGGCCTGAAGCCCAACGTCGAGCTTGCGGCCCGAGCGGGCCTTGATGTTGGCAGGGGTATCATTGTCGATGACACCATGCGTACCAGCGACCCGGATATCTACGCTCTCGGTGATTGTGCTGAACACAAGGGGCAGGTGTTTTCATTCGTCGAGCCTATCAATCGCCAGGCTGCCGTGATCGTGGATCAGCTTTGTGGTGATGGCAAGCGGCGCTTCGAGTCACGTATGACGATGATTCTTGTTAAATCCAGCACCTGCCAGATCAAATCGCTACCGCCGGAGCGATCGATCCGTGCGGGCAGCAGCATTCGCCATGTGCATAACTCCGACCTGGGAATCGTGGATGAATGGTGGAGCGACGATGGCGAACTGGTCGGCTACAGCGTATGTGGTGATGTTGCCGGCACGTACGAGCCAGCACTGAATCAGGTTGACCGCGCCGGTTTGCCCGATAATAATGCGAAGTCGTCTACTCCTCCCGGAGAACTCGCTAAGGTGGTAACGCTACCGACCGGGGTGAAAGATGACGACGGAGAGAAAGCGAAGGCTTTGAGATTGGGCGCTTCCGGATCCTCCGTAAGCTGATATAAAATGGATCCGGTGGTGAAGCGGAAGAAACGGTTCGTGCTGACGCGGGACAGCAACCATGCCCGCCGGTACCAGAGGATGTGTTGAACCGAGATTTTTCGGCGACGGACAAGAACCGGGTATGGTTGCCCGAGATCACCTACCTCTGGACGTTTCGGGTTGGGCGTATCTGGTGGTGGTGATCGATCGGAAATTCCGGGTGGTTGGTTGGCACTTGGATCGTCGCATGAAAATGTGCCTAGCTGGGTGTCCGGTTGGGCTTGACCACAACACTAGGTTTAATACGATGATAACTAGAATCGCCGGTCTATTGTTCGTAATCACCAGTGCTTCCGTTTATGCTGCTAGTGACTATGAAGCTTTAAAAGACAAGTACTACGCTGATCATCCCGGAAAAGGGAAATACGCTGACTTTTGGGAACCCATCCCGATAGAAAAATACTGGAATCCAGTCAGTTTCTATGAGCCGCCTGATACCCCAGTAGGTACGTTCAATGCGGAAGAATGTATCGCCTGTCACCAAACCACCAGCCCCGGTTGGGTGCATGCCTGGAAAGGCAGCACCCATGCTAATTTGGATCATATACGCGAATTAGGACATGATGATCCGCGTTTCTATAAGAAGGCCAAGCTCGAAGAGATTGAGAAAGAGTTACAGTCACGTGGTGTTCTGGCAGAGGGCAAAAGACTTGAGAGCGTGAGTTGTATCGATTGCCACGGTGGGGTCGGTAAAACCACGGTGCAGCACGAAACTGAGCTGAAGATGCCAGACCGCGCCATGTGCGGTGCGTGTCACGTACAAGAGTTTGCCGAGGCTGAATCGGAGAAAGAGCAGAAATGGCCGCAAGGACAGTGGCCAGATGGACATCCATCCCATGCTATGGACTGGAAGGCGAATGTGGAAACCGCCATCTGGGCCGGAATGTCACAACGTGAAGTGGCCCAAGGTTGTGATATGTGTCACTACCAACAAAACAAATGCGATGGCTGCCACACTCGCCATACCTTCTCTGCGGCCGAGGCCCGTAAGCCGGAGGCATGTGCTACCTGCCATAACGGTGTCGATCACAACGAGTTTGAGAACTACATGTTGTCTAAGCATGGCGTAATCTACGAGACAACGGGCAAAGACAAATGGAACTTTGAAGTTCCATTGAAAGATCACCTAGTCGCAGGTAATTACACTGCACCCACCTGTGCTACTTGTCACTTCGAGTACAAAGGTGAATATTCACACAACTTAGTACGTAAGGTTCGTTGGGCCTTTAATCCAACCCCTGAAATTGCGGAGAACCTCGATCATCCTTGGTTTGAAGAACGCAAAGACGCGTGGGTCGCTAGTTGTGCTCAGTGTCACTCTCAGAGCTTCGCCAGAACGTGGTTGGATACCGCAGACAAAGGCATCATTCAAGGTCTCGATGTAGAACAAGAAGCAAAACAGATCGTAAAGAAATTGTATGATGATGGCCTGCTCGTGGGTCAGAAGACGAACCGCCCCGCGCCACCTGAGCCTGCAAAAGACGCCCCGGGTGATTTCTTTGGACTATTTTTCGCCCAAGGTAATAACCCTAGTTTCGTTGACCGTACCCATGCCGAGATGTGGGAGCATGATCTGATTAAGCACTACAAGGGCTTAATGCATGTTAACCCAGGCGGCTTCACCTACTCTGAAGGTTGGGCCAGGTTGATGCGTCGTTATACGGAGATTCAAGACCAAAATACCCAGATCCGCGAAATGGCTGAGTTGAAGAAAAAGGTAGAGGAGCTCAGCAAGTGATCTAGACGCTACTAACCCTGTGCCGAAGCAATCGAATCGGCATAGGGTTTCTTATACTGATCTCATGTGGGTTTTCGGTTGAACCTCGGCCTGTAACCGATCGGTGCGGCTTCTAAACTGCCTATCATGCAAGGCTATCGACTGAGCGCTACGGAGATCGCCAACCTGCGTGCAGCCCATCGGGCCACGCGCGACTTTCGCGAGGCGTACCGAATCAATTCCCTCATCCTACTTGATCCAGGTCGCCCTGGCGGCGGAAGTGGCCGACGCCGTG
>JAAUSQ010000408.1 GCA_012033195.1 Chloroflexaceae bacterium | reverse complement strand
CAAAGGTCACACGGGATACCTGTCACTTATGCGAAATGCCAGTGAAACCGCGTTGCAGTTCGTCATTACGACCCAGTCGGGACAAACACTCCGAGCGTGCTGCCCTCACTGTGGAATCATGCTGCTTGCTTTGCAGTCGGATGTGGCGATGGCGCTGCTGCGTGACTTCATTTATGGCAGGATTGTGAATGTACGTCAGGCCTATTTCGTCGTTGAGTGTCGCGTGGCATTGTGCTGCGAACCGAGCGTGATTGCATTTGCGACAAACAGGATGCCACCGATTTTCAGCAGGGTTTCGGTGGCAGGGTGCTGGACTTTGCACAGGCACGCCATACCCTCAAAGAAGCACATCATTGCCCGGAAGAAGATTAGGTTGTGTTGACGTTTGGTGAAAGTCAGCTAAACTCTGCATATGACAGATGTGAGACTGACTGACGATCAATGGACGAAGATGCGGGACTTTCTGTTGCAAGATCCGCATGCCTATGTGGGCAACGAGGCCAACTGCCGTCGTTTCGTCGAAGCCGTGAAGTGGATCAGTCGCAGTGGAGCGCAATGGCGTCTACTGCCCACCGAATTCGGCCATTGGAACAGCGTGTTCAAGCGTTTTCGCCGCTGGTGTGAGAACGGGGTTTGGGAACGGATGTTAGCCTATTTTGCCGATGATCCCGATATGGAGAACGGCATGATTGATAGTACCGTTGTGCGTGCCCATCCATGTGCCGCTGGCGCACAAAAAAAGAGGTGAGCAAGCCTTGGGGCGTAGTCGAGGTGGTTTTAGCTGTAAAATTCACATCACGGTGGATGCCTTGGGGAATCCCTTGCGCTTGCGTTTGACAGGGGGGCATCGTCATGACATCACGCAAGCCCAATACTTGTTGGATGGGTTTGATTTTGAGCATCTGATCGCAGATCGTGGCTATGCTGCCGCCGATTTTATCGATTATCTGTTGGCACGTGGCATCCAAGCGGTGATCCCACCCCATCGACGCACCACCGTTCTGCGCGAATACGACCGCTGGTTGTATCGGGAGCGCCATTTGGTGGAATGTTTTATCAACAAGATCAAGCATTTTCGTCGCATCTTTTCACGGTTTGACAAGCTGGATAGCTCATATTCTGGCTTTCTGAACTTTGTCGGCGTTTTGATCTGGTTGCACTGAAATGTCAACACAACCTAGTCAACAATGAATAATCTCACTCCTGTTGACCCAGACGCTTAAGAATTGGTGATGCATCATAAACGCTCACCGGCGCACGGGACGAACCATCCAGAACACCAATGTAATCCTGCGTCGTTTTGACATCGACATGCCCCAGATTCTGCCGGATGACTTCCGTCGGGATGCCAGCCAGGAACAGATTACGTCGGCTGTCGATTTCGACATCAGGGCTGTCAATTTCGACATGGGGGTTGTCGATTTTTCAGTTTCTATGAAAACAGCCCGAACGGGCTGTGGGAAAAGCGAGGGGTTATTCGGTCAACAGACCGTTTTCGAGGGCGGCGGGGATGATCTGTTCGTTGGTGGTGACACCGAGGTATTTCTTGATGCGTGTGCGGACATGATAGACTACCCGGCGCGTGACACCCAGTGCCCGGGCGATGTCCTTCACCGACTCCCCTGCCGCCAGGCGTGCCAGCACTTCCAGATCGCGCTCGCCCAGGTCATCAATCTCGCGCTGATGATACGGCAGCGCGGCGCTTCCGGGGAGAGGAAGGTTTCACCGCTGATTGCGCTGCGAATCGCCGCCGGGATGGTCTGCTCCAGCTTGCTCTTATGATAGACATAACCGCTGGCACCACCCGCGAACAGTGCTCCGATATATGCCGTGTTCAGGCGGCTGCCCACTACAACCACTGCCAGTCCGGGATGGCGTTGGTGCAGTGCCCGCACCAGCCGGACGATGTTCACGCCTGCCGGAAGCTGATCCGACAGCAGCAGCACACGGGCGCACGATCGCGCCAGATACGCCGCCAGCGCCTCGGGTTCCGCGAAGTCATGCACCTGCCCTGCCGGAACCCCGGCCTGTTGTGCCAGCGCCCGCAAGCCGTTGCGTGAGAGCGCCTGGTTGTCGAGAATCACGATCTGATGCTGCATCACAAGAATTACCTCATACACGTTGTCCTGATGTAAATACCGAATCAAAAATACGAACTATTGTTCGGGTATCCTCATTATATTACAAAAAACAAACACCCGTAAAGGTGTCTGCTGTTATAGTTTCGTTTGGCTTTTGGGAGGGGAATGAATCGCTGGATAACCGGCTTGCGGTGATGGTGAACTGTTATGTTGCCCGCCAGCTTTGACGTGTCACGGGCAGCGCGTCAAAGTCGTCATCAGCACTCACGATGATGCCTGACAGCCGTACCGCGACGGCGGCCACCAGCAGATCGACATCCGATAACTGTAGACCCCGGCTGACCGTATCCGCCCAGAACTGCGCCGCCTGCTGCCAGTCGGCTTCGATGATCGGTACCCACTGAAACTGCGGCTTGATCCGTTCTTCATACACGCGCAGCCGAGTTGTCGCCTTCGTCTTGAGATAACCCCGTCGCACCTCGTAATCCACCGCTTCGCACAGGCAGATCGTCTGCTGGCGCTGCGCGGCGAGCTGGCGCAGCACATCCGGATTGGGCTTCGGAGCCACCATATCCGAGATGACATTGGTGTCTAGGACGAAGACCGTCATGCCTCATCATCCAGCGGTTCGATGTATTCCTCGTTCATTGCCCGCTCGATTTCGGCGAATTCCTCATCGCTCAGTCCAGCCCGAATATCCTCCAGTGCCGTCAGTAAGCTGTCCATATCGACTGTGCCCGGTTGCAGCTTGAGCGTCTGCTCCCGGTTCTCGATATACTCGCGCAGCCGCCGCAGTTCTTCCGGGGAAAAACGGTCCACCGCTTTCTTCACGTCATCAAATACCATCATACTCACTCCTCGCCTTTTCCCTATTCTACGATACTTCAGTCCCAAATGTCGTCTTCATCATCATCTCCGAACAGGTCACCCATACCGGCGCTGAAGTTCTCCCGTGCCTCGGTCGGGTCGGCATGATCGTCCGTCCCTGCGAACATACTTGGCAGTTCTTCCGGCGCGGTCGTCTCGGTGATCTGCACGCCGTAGCCGCCTCCCCCACCGTGAATCAGTCCCGTGATAAACGATGCCATGAATTGCAACAGATCGAGCGCCTTCCCCGTCTGCTCCTGCAC
>JAAUSQ010000407.1 GCA_012033195.1 Chloroflexaceae bacterium | reverse complement strand
GTGCCTCCCATGCCAAACGATTCATCATCTGGGTGGGCAAGCACAGCGAGGATGCGGGGACGGACATCGGGAAAGAGGTATTCTGACACGAGTTTTTCCTAACTAGACATGTGTGTCTCTGTAGCTTATATAGCTGAAAAACCGCTAAAAACATTGCCCTTGTCTGTTTTATGCATGGAATGTTCCCTTATGATTCATAGCATAGGCGATACCGCTTTGCAATGTACTGCGCGTCACGAATGCTGCTCAAATCGGCTCCTAGATGGATGAGCGTTTGAGCCATTGTGGGACCAATGCCAGTGAGAACAACTTGCGAACCAAGCAGTTTGACTGCCTGGGCCGATTGGAGCAGAGCCTGGGCAACCTGGGTATCTACAACAGAGACCCCGGTAATATCCAAAATAGCGATATCTGCCTGGAATTCGGCGATGCCTTCCAGCAGTGTTTCCATCACTTGCTGAGCACGCCCGGTGTCTATGCTCCCGACCAGTGGCAGGAGAACAACATGATCCGAGAGCGGTATCAAGGGGGTTGATAATTCACGCAAGGCTTCTTGCTGTGCTGCGATAACCTGTTCCTTCAGGTCCATGCGTTCTTGTTCGGCACGTTGCAGGTCGCTGATGTCACGGAATATGGCGGACATAGCATCTGGCTTACCGTGCTCGTTGAAGATCAAGGTTGCTGAAGACATAAATTGACGTGTACTGCCATCTTTATGCTTGTGGGGAAGTATTCCTTGCCATGTGCCGGTGGTTTGAACAGATTCCATAACCTCTTCAAGCAATTGCTCCTGACCTTCCGGGTGAAAATCGCTTACGTGCATCCCGATCATTTCTTCGTCATAGCCAAGCATCTTTTGTAATGAAGCATTGGCATAGATGACTCTTCCCTGTCTATCAACAGCTATGCCATCGGGAGCATTATCGCAGAGCGATTTAAAGATACGTATTTCTTCCTCGATCCGCTTGCGTTCAGAGATGTCGCGCCAGTTGCCATAGATAAACGTGCGATCTCCTACCGTGACGCGATTGAGTGAAACTTCGACAGGAAACTCCGTCGTATCGAAACGGCGGTGAACCCACTCAAATTGAACGCTCCCTTCTTGTAACACATGATGGAGTACTTCTCGGGCTTTTTCTTCAGAGGTACGACCATCTGGTTGATACTCTGGTGAGATATCGGCCGGGCTGAGCGGGAGCAGGTCCTCTTTGTTAGACCCTCCGAGCATTCGCAGGAATGCTTCATTACAATCGGTAAAATAGAATCCTTCTACAAACAAAATGTGCAATCAGTAGACCCAGCAACTAGGATAGTGAAGGGTAACTGAATCAATTCACTTTGGGAAATCTGTTGCTTCAATGCGGCTATCTCGCTACGCAGAGATTCGATAGTTTCTTCGTTTGTACTCATCGCTTGTTCCTTGAACTTGTCGCTTGACATATCAATACAACGCGGTATACTTTGTGGCAGCCATCACAACCTTGAGTTATCAAGATTCTTATGAGACAAAACATTCTCGCATCTGTCTGTCTGACATTATTCGTGCTCTGTATTGGGAACACACCCACAACGCATGCTGGTGTCGTCACCGTTGGTTGTTCTGAACAGAGCGCACATGAACTGGTAGAGGCTCTTCGTCTGGCGCACGATGATAGTCAGATCAATCTGTCTCCCGATTGTGTCTATACGTTGGAGCACGAATACGATGGAGACGGGGTTGCCTTACCGCCTATTGAACATCATATCACGATCAATGGTCAGAACGCAACTATTGAACGCAGCGCATCGGCCCGGCGTGCCTTTCGGCTCTTTTCTGTTCGGGGCAACGGCGTATTGCGCCTAGATAATGTTATTTTGCATAATGGTGCATCAGAGAGCGATGGTGGCGGTATTGCTATTGACGGTGGGCGTGTTGAGCTTTTCAACAGTACACTGGTTGGTAATAGGGCACGCAATGATGGCGGGGCTATCTTTGTCACTGATGGGTCGTTGCACATAGATAACTGTACGGTGGTGGAAAATTCGGCCGAGTATTTTGGTGGAGGGATTGCTGGTGTGCATGGTGTGGTGTCCATTGTTGATAGCACTATCATTCTGAACTCTGCCGAGTTTGGTGGTGGCATCGCTGCCTACGAAAGTGAAATAGAGCTTAAAACCACGACGATGTTTAGTAACCAAGCTATCTATGGTGGCGGAGTCTCACTGGTTGGTGGCGAACTGGCGTTGAATGGCGAGAGTGTTGTGAGCGACAATAGTGCTGAGGAATATGGTGGCGGTCTGGTCAACTATGCTGGTCGTGTTGTATTAAACGATTCGAGCGTTGTAAGCGATAATCATTCTGCGTATGTGTTGAATATATATAATGCGGATGGTGGGACGGTGGCGTTGAATAGTCGCAACCTTGTACGAAATTATGATACCACTGTGCGTTTTGATTAGAATGAGATGAGTCCGCGGCGTGCGCCGCGACTGATAGCCTCGGTACGGTTTGAAGCCCCCAATTTGGCATAGAGCGATGAAATATGGAATTTGACCGTGTGCTCACTGATGGTGAGGGTACGAGCTATTTGCTTGTTTGCCAACCCTTGACTGAGCAGCGCAAGAATTTGCTGTTCACGCGGTGTCAGCGGTTCGGCGTTTGGATCATCGTTGTCTGCAGGCGATGTGGCGATGGGTAATTCGAGCACATGGTTGGCGAGATCATGCGATAGCACGATGAGTCCCTGGGTTGCGGCTATCATAGCCGCTTCAAGTTCATCTGGCGTGCTGTGAGTTGGCAACATGCCCCACCCGCGCAGTGGGAGAGCGCGAATGAGAGGAATTATCTGGCTGGAGTCGGTCATAACAACCAGTGCCAGCGACGATATATCGAGATCGCTTTCTTCTATGCCGCTCAGCAAGGTGTCATCAGCAAGGATAATGCCATCAGGCGCATCGGGCGCACATTCTTCAAGCACAGTTCGCTGGGAAACAATATCTAGGCGTGTTGGCTCAAGCATGGCTTGCAGCCCGGCTCGCAAGGCCGGCGTTGGGGCGACAATACTGACACGTATCATGAGTACACCACGTAAAGGGGGGCTTGAGGTGCGACAGCCCCTCACAACTCCGTGTGTGGGGTGTGGCGGCGGTTTCGCCCATACGCATGAAGCGAAAGGATTGTGCCCGCAAATGCGGGGATGTGGGGGTGCCAACCCCACAGAAATTTCTTTGTGGTGCTGGTTTTTGCGGCGAA
>JAAUSQ010000406.1 GCA_012033195.1 Chloroflexaceae bacterium | reverse complement strand
TATCCGGGTGGTTGATGGCATCTTGCAAACGGGTGCGTACATAGTTTGCAATGGCTTCTTCTAGCGATGTGTCTGGGTCGGGAGGGATAAATTCTCGCTTGGGAATGCCACAGAGAGCCACCAGTTCTTCTTGCAACGCCACAATCTTTTTGCATTCGTCGTGACCCTGCTGAATTGCCTGAAGCATATCATCTTCGCTGAGTTCGTAGGCTCCTGCTTCAACCATCAACACGGCATCTTTGCTGCCGGCGACATACAAGTCGAGTGCGCTTTTCTCGATCTCGCTCATCATCGGGTTGATCACAAATTGCCCTTCGATGTGACCAACTTGAACAGCCCCAACGGGGCCTTGAAATGGGATGTCACTGATAGAGAGTGCGGCTGAAGCAGCGATGATAGCGAGTGGTCCAGGATCGTTGACCATATCAATACAGAATGTCGTAATGATAACCTGTATTTCGTTTTTGTATTCTTTGTGAAAGAGTGGGCGGAGCGGTCTATCGGTCAGGCGAGCAGTAAGGATCGCTGTCGTGGTTGGTTTTCCTTCGCGTTTGAAGTAGTTGCCGGGGATCTTGCCCGCGGCATACATTTTTTCTTCGTAGTCTACGGTGAGCGGAAAAAAATCAACCCCTTCACGAGATTCTTTGGCGCCGACCACAGTCGCAAGGAGCAAGGTATCTCCGTAACGTGCAGACACTGCCCCATCAGCCTGTTCAGCAAGTGTACCGGTTTCTAGTGTTAGTGTACGTCCGGCAATGTCTGTGCTAACAGAATATTTCTTTCTTTCTGACATATATTGGCCTTCCTTGAACGTGTGCGGTATTTCTGGTTATGTAGAAATGAGAGAGCAACAAAGCACCAGGAAGAAAATCTCCGCTGGTGCTGCTAGCGTATTCCTCTACTAGGTATGAAGTTGTCTCCAGGTTGTGCGTAGCCCTGGGAGAAACGTGTCAATGGCGCAGGCCAAGACGCTCAACCAGTGCCCGATAGCGGTGCTTATCTTTTTTATTTAAATAGGCTAGCATACGTCGCCGCCGGCCAACGAGCTTGAGCAAGCCGCGACGCGAATGATGATCGTGAATGTGAAACTTGAGGTGATCAATAAGCTGATTGATTCGTTCAGTAATAATTGCGACTGAACTTCAGGTGAGCCAGTGTCGCTGGTATGAACTTGATACTCAGTTATTAGGGACACCTTCTCATCCTTGTCAAGTGCCACGTAATGCCTCCTCAGACATGGTTGTGTCTGTTTGGTACTCTGCATTGGTGCAGAAGCACACACATATAACGGAAACTCGGTACAGAGTAGTACCGTTGGTTTCGGTCTTTGTTTGCCATCGTTGTGTCATTGCGTATAGTATACTCGTGTATCTATCCTTATGTCTATGTTTATGTCCATAAACCCGCTTCCATTATATCATACCTACCAAAGTATGCCAATAGCATGAGCCGTGGTACCTGTTCACACGGCGGGGAGATGTTCTTGGGGCTTCGCCCCAAACCCCGTTTGTGGGGGTTGGCACCCCCACGCCCCGCTTTGCTTCACGAATGTCAACAGTCACGAGCCGTGGATTACGTAATTCCCTTATAGCCATACGTTCGTAACGCATGGTATAATTATTTTGATAGACACGCTTGAGCAAAAGCACCATTGAAGGAGATATACAACCTATGCGAGAATTATCCAGCGAATTAGAAAGCCTGCGTACACGCTTTATACCGCTTCGGGGGTATCTTTGACCTACCGAAAAAACAACAAGAAATAGAACTCTTGGAAGAGCAAGCAGCCGACCCGCTGCTTTGGAACGACCAGCGTCAAGCCCAACGCGTGTTGCAACGTTTGGCACGGCTTAAACAAGAAGTTGAGCAGATGAACCAGTTGGATAATCAACTCAACAGTTTAACGGAGTTGATCGAACTGGCAGCGGAAGAGGGTGACTCGTCGCTCTCCGATGATATTGAGTCGGAGTTATCTAGTGCCATCCGCGAGATTGATACACTGGAAACAGGATTGTTGTTGAGCGGGCGATATGATGATAGCGATGCGTTTGTCTCTATTCAGGCCGGCACAGGTGGCACCGATGCCCAAGATTGGGCAGAGATGATGCTCCGCATGTATATGCGGTGGGCAGAGCACCATGCATGGAAGACAAGCATTATAGATATCAGCCCCGGTGAAGAAGCCGGCATCAAGAGTGTTACGTTTGACATTCGTGGCACCTATGCCTATGGATATATCAAGGCCGAAGCTGGAGTGCATCGGCTCATTCGGCTCTCTCCATTCAATTCGGCAAATATTCGCCAGACATCGTTTGCACGAGTCGAAGTAGTGCCTGAAGTAGACGACGCACCGGAAGTTGTTATCACGCCGGACGATTTGCGTATTGATGTCTTTCGTGCCGCTGGGCATGGTGGGCAGGGTGTGAATACGACAGACTCGGCGGTTCGGCTCACCCACCTGCCAACGGGTATGGTTGTAACGTGTCAGAATGAACGATCTCAGCTTCAGAACAAAGAAACGGCACTACGGGTCTTGCGTGGACGATTGCTTGAACGCGAATTGCAACGTCAGCAGGAAGAGCGGTTGAAGCTACGCGGCGAATATCGTCAAGCAGATTTCGGCAACCAGATGCGGACATACTATTTACATCCCTACACGCTCGTGAAAGATCACCGCACCGATCATGAAACCAGCGATGTCCGAATGGTGCTTGATGGATCGCTCGACCCGTTTATTGAAGCCTATTTGCGCTGGAATGTATCGAGAGATAATGACACGGAGGACACGCTATGACTTCCAGATTCTTCACCCGTATCATAAGAACTGGGCTGGTATTGTTGCTCGTTCTGAGCATCGTATCTGTTGCACATGCCCAGGATTCTGCTCCGATTACCGTGATACAGAGCGATGCCGAGCCGGAATTTCCCGATTCCATTACATTTTCGCTGGTTGCCGAAAGTACAGCAGCACCGATTACTGACGTGCAACTGCTCTATGGCACAACAAAATCGGAATCTCTCACAATCGTGCAAGCAACATTCGCCCCTGGTCAGCAGATTGACGCAACACACCAGCTTGATACTCAGGTGTTTCATATGCCGGTGGGCGTTGAATTGTCCTATCGCTGGATCATTCGGGATTCTGATGGGAATGAGATAGAAACTCCCCCACAGACATTTGATTATCTGGATGATCGTTTTGTTTGGAATGAGCGCACCAGCCAGGGTGTCTC
>JAAUSQ010000405.1 GCA_012033195.1 Chloroflexaceae bacterium | reverse complement strand
CGATTAGCTCAGATGATCCGGCCTGAAGGAGATGCGTTTTTAAAGGTAGATTGCTCTATTTTCAGTCAGGGTCATGAAGTATCTGCCCTGGTCGGCGCACCACCATCGTATGTAGGTCGTGATCAGAAACCGCTGCTTAATCCTGATATTATCGAGCAAGAGAACAGCGTTGTGTTGTTTGATGAGATCGAGAAGGGGCAGACTGAGCTGTGGAACCTGCTGCTCCAGATTATGGAAGATGGTGAGATATTGCTGCTCAATGGTGGGCGGCGAGTATCCTTCCAGAAAACTATCCTCATTCTGACGACCAATGTTTGGCGCAAAGGAAATGGTTGATTTTCTTGACCAGCGCACCATAGGATTCCGCACACCGCATAAAGATGTTGAATCAACTGGTCAGCAGATTTATCAGATTGGCTTTGAAGCGTTGCAACGAGTCTTTTCTCCCGAATGGATCAATCGCCTGGATGAGATAGTTGCCTTTCGTCCGCTATCCAGCGATATTTTGCGTCAGGTGCTCGAGCGCATGATCAATGAAAGCAACGAGCAATATTTGCGCCAGGGAATACAGATTGAGCTATCACCAGAAGCACGAGAGTTCTTCCTTGAAAAGGGATTTGACTCGCGCTTTGGTGCTCGCCCACTTCGTCAATGTTTGCTGAAACACTTGGATTCTCCGCTGGCAGATATGCTGGCTTCGGGAGGCATCCCGCAAGGGAGCCGGGTCTATGTCGTTACGACAGGCGTTGCGAAGTATGGTGAAGAACTGGAATTTTATTATGAAGCCGCGCCAGAATTGCTCCAACAGGCCGAACGCTTGCGTGCTGCCGAGGTTGGTGGCAATTCAGGGGCCGGAAATGATCCGCAGATGCCAAGTGTGAGCCTGAGCAGTGAGAAACATACAGGCGGCTTGCAAAATACGGCATCATCGGGGATTGGTGCGCGTGGTCCATACATCACGCCACGGCGACATTTCTGAGTTATTGAGTTTTCTCCTGTTTTTATTAGAAATATTGACAAAACTAAGACTTCCTGCTATACTTCGTCACATTACGAAGGAGTAGAGCTATGGAAGTCTTAGGGTTTTCATCTACCAGCCCGGCCAACATTGTGTTACAACATTTACGTCGTCATGGGCAGGCAACCATCAAGGAATTAGAACGTGTCTTGGGTGTGAGCACGACTGCTGTGCGTGAACATCTCGCGCACCTTCAATCGCACTCTCTGGTTACGTCAAATACTGTGCGGTATGGACCGGGGCGGCCACGCCTTGTCTATACGCTCACAGAAAAAGCCCAGCGTCTTTTTCCCAAACACTACGACCTGCTTATCAATCTGTTGCTCCAGGAAATAGCCACGCAAGAGGGGTTGGCAAAGGTTGAGCATTTGCTGCACCGCATCAGTACGCGCCTTGCCCAAGAATATTCAGACCGGATGAATGCGAACGATATTGAAGAACGATTAGCTGAACTCCGCCGGTGTCTCGAATCTCAGGGGATTGCATCGGAAGTCCAACCTACCGGCGATGGCATCCGCATCTTTTCGTGCCCCTATCTTGATGTGGCGCATGAGCATAACGAAGTGTGTGACATGGAAAAACATATGCTGGAACAAATATTAGGCAAAAAAGTTATTCAAGAACATTCAATTTTAGCTGGTGATCACCATTGTTGTTTTCATTTTACGAAATGGGGAGAAGGAGGAAGAGAAACAAACACATGAGTGACAATCTTGTAATTAAAGACTTGCGGGTACGCGTTGCAGACAAAGAAATTCTCAAAGGCGTGAATCTATCTGTTCAAACCGGCACAGTCCATGCGATTATGGGTCCAAACGGCAGTGGCAAGAGCACCCTGGCAAATACTATTGCTGGGCATCCAGGTTACGAGGTAACGGGGGGTGAGATTTGCTACAAGGGGCAGAATATCCTTGACCTTGCACCCGATGAACGGAGCAAGCTCGGTGTGTTTCTGGCATTTCAGTATCCGGTTGTTGTGCCGGGTGTTACGGTGGCAAATTTTCTGCGTGCTGCCATCAATGCCCATCGTGCCGATCCGGAGAAGGACCCGAAAGAAACCGCCATTCCCATCCCTGAATTTCGCAAGCAGCTTCGTGAAGGGCTTGCTCATCTGGAAATGGATGAGGGCTTTATACGACGCTACCTCAATGAAGTTAAAGTCACTATTAGTGGTTTTCTATCCGGCCTTTCTATGTTCCAGATATTCAATCCGAATGCGGTATAAAACTTTCCCTCATGTATAGGATTTTGAGTCATCTTGAAATGGTAGTATGTCCTGGTGGCCTGTCGTTTGCCCTGACATGACTCCTCCATTGCCAGCGACAAGACTACTGTGCAGAGATGGTGTAAAGATTTTGTGTGCGTATGTGTCACGTTCACTCCACATAAGAGTTCCTATATCGTAGGCAGACAATGTGTTGAAAACCTGTGATTTAGGTTTCCCGCGTTCATCATTGAGTATGGCGTAGAGGCATGCTTCGGGTGGACGACTATCAACAACATCTCCCCACGCAAAAGTAAGCCTGTTAATTGTATCAAGAGATGGGTATTGAACGGCCTGGAGCAATTGAGGTGGTGTACCATTCATTTTGGATAGAAGAAAACTAAATGTTTGTGATTGTCCAGAACGTCCAGTGTAGGTGGCTTCCATTTCATAGCGAATATCGTTTGAGTCGAGCCACATAGCAACATCCTCAAAAACAACTTTGTACACTTGCAGAAGATACATAGTAAAGATCATTGACAGCAAGGATTGCTTGAATGAGATCGTGCTGTTTTCTGGCAAACGTTTCCAATGTTGCCGTGGTTTTTAGTTGACCATGATCTTCCTCTATCATCAACCCATTCAGTATTGTTTGTAACAATTTTTTGCGCTTGTTTGAGGTTAGTTCACAGCCCGATTGTCGCAAGTCTGCAATGGTTGCGCCTTCGTCTGTCAGAATGAAGTTATTACCCATTTGCCGCACATAGAAATGGACATAGTCGTTATGGCGGTCCAGGAAAGGCACAGACACTTCGACCCACTCGCCACATTGGGTAAGAACGGTATTTTGGGAAAGCCATTCACAATATGTTGCGAGTAATGCTTGCACATCTTTTGTTGTGAGATGATTTGCCATTGTTAGAACAATCCTCGCTCAAAAAATGGTGGCTTGGTAATAGTAGCATAACACAGAAAGTCCTGTAATGTTTGCCATTCATCGTCAATGTCTTGAAAGA
>JAAUSQ010000404.1 GCA_012033195.1 Chloroflexaceae bacterium | reverse complement strand
GGACTCAGCCCCATGCGCACGTTGGAGTTGCCGGTGTAGTGCATCCGTTCCTGCCCCGCCCGGTCGGCTTTGCCGCGTCCACCACGCAACAACACTTCCACACACTCTTCATACAACGAGGCGCGATCTTCGGGCAGCACATAGTTGTTGTAGTAAATCACCGCAACCACGGTCAGGAGCAGCGGATTGGTGGCGAGAGCACGTACCCGTGGGTTCAGGTGGAGCGCGTGCCACAACTCCCGCGCATATCGCTTCGTATCGCGTTCGAGCGCCGCTGCACTGCCCTGATACATCAGCCGATGCAGGCTGCGACTCCAGTTGAGGATAAAATTGTTGTTGCTGCTGCGGGCGCATTTCGGCTACAGTACAGATCCGAAAACTGGCCCCGATGCGGGCATCCCCTTCGTAGGCTGCGGTGCGAGAGGTCACCACGTAGCGACACGCCGGATACCGCATAGCAAATTCGCGCACCATCGCACTGACCAGGATTCGGTCATCGCTACGGGGCACTTCATCCAGACCATCCAGCAACAGCATGGCCCGCCCCGCTTTGCAGAGGCGCTGAAAGAAATCGGTAGGCAGATTGAGATCAAACCCATTATAATAATGCAAGATGCATTCGAGGAGGATGCGTGGATGGATCAGGCGCTGACGGCTGACGTGCGTTGGAGGTAGGTCCCCAACTCGCGCAGCGGCAAGCAAAATTGGGATTGGCGGTCGTCCCTGCCAATCGCGATACCAGTCATCCAGGCCCAGACTAGCAAGCTGCTGATTGGTATCGTGGGCCAGGATCTCGGCCAGCCGTACGGCGGTGTAGTGCAAGAGCGTTGTTTTGCCGCTGCCCGGTGCCCCCACCACGACCACCTGCGGATGGCGCAACACCTGCGACCAGTCAACCGGCTCCATGCTGGGCGACTCCGGCAGGGTGAATGCAGAAGCAGTTGGTGCGGGCGAGGGGTCGTTGGTGGTGAGCCGATCAGCAAGCGCGGCAATCCAACGACGCAGCCCACCCCGTCCGCGCAGTTCACCGGGCGGTGGCTCGTGCAGGGACAATGAAACATAAAGTTCGCGCAAGGGCATATCCATCGGGCGGTCATCAATGCCACGTAAGTCAATCCGGGAATTCTGAATATAGAGATATTCTAGATACTGCTGCAAAGCTTTGCCGTAATCAACATCGGGCGTCGTGGTGGTCTGTTTGTAAATGTTGATGACTTCGGCAATGTTGTTGCTCTGCACGGTGCCGGTAAACAGGTTGCGCCCGATATCGCCTTGATTGACCACCCCGGTGGGCGCACTGGCGCTGACGGTTGCCTGCCGCGCGTGGGAGTGCATGGCAGCCTGGGCAACTTGCTGGCTCTCGGTGGCGGCCTGGGTTGCCGATGCGGGAGGGGTCGGGGCCGACTCAAGGATCTGGATCGCGGCATCGAGCGCGGCGCGTTGGGTCGGGTCGGTGGTGGTGGCGCGGAGGTGGCGCAGCGCTGCCAGTTGCTCATGCTGATTGCTCATCAGAGATTCCTTTTCTTCGGGGTGCTTCGCTTTCTGACAGCTCCGTGGCGGTGCCCTGGTGGTGGCGCACCTGCGGCTGAAACAACAGCAGTTACTTATATACGAGCTATTGTAGCTGATTTTTAATCGGGGGAAACAGGGGATAGGGCCTGAGCAAAACACAGGGGCTACGATATCAGATGAAGCCGCGCCCCTTGCCAGCGGTACGGGTTTGGGGCCGATGGGCGGTGCAGGTGCCTGTTGCCCGACAGGGGCGTTGCGCGAGGTGTGCTATGAGGAGCCATGCCGATGAGCGATGACATTGAGGCGAAGATCGCCCAGCTTGAGGCAATGCGTGCCGTGCTGGGTGATGCAGCAGTGGATGCCGGGATTGCGGCCTTGCGGCAGGAGCAGGGGGCAGGCTTGCGCGGATTGATCAGGACACTTTCTCTGGCCACCCTGCGTGGGCAGCAACCGACGGCAGGAGCAGGAACCACCCAGGGGCAGCAGGCGGGCCGCGATATCGTCAACTCGCCGCAAATTATCAACCTGGGGACGCTCATGTATGGGCGTGACACCAGCGAGGACGAGCGGCGGCAGCTTGTCTACTACCTTGACACCATGACCAGACGGCTCGACCAACTGCCGCTGCAAGGTATCGAGCAACGCCTCGATCAACAGGGGCGCGGTATGTCCCTCTCCAGCGTGTATACCATACTTGCGTTAGAGCGCGGGCGGACCGTTGCATTCGCCCGTGGACAGCTTTCTGCGCTCCGACGGTTTTTTAGTGGTTCTGTGCATGAACTCTCCGAGGTGCTCCAAACAGGTGCCGATACCTGGATGCGCTATGTGCGGCCCGAATATTCAATTGATCACGCTGTACCACACAATCAAATTGTTGGCATTACCAATAACAATCAATGGCCCCACCGAAACATATGGACCCTCGAGCGCCCAATGCTATGTGTTGAGGCGATTGTTCAGAATCAGCGTTTCGTGCTTCTGGGTGATCCGGGCAGCGGCAAATCCACCTTCGTACGCCATCTCGCGCTGATGCTGGCGCGCCGTGCGCTTGGCCTGCAGGTGGACGCCACAGCCCTGCCCGACCATTTTCCGGCCTATCTACCCATCCTGCTCCCGCTGCGCCGTCTTGCCCAGCACATCGCAACGGCGGGCAGCACGGCGGAGGCCGTTGTTGCAGCGCTGGTGCAGGCGATGGGTAGCCATCCCATGCAACTCGCCAGCACGCTGCTGCACGAGGCTATTCGACAGGGCGGCGTGCTACTGCTGTTTGATGGATTGGACGAGGTGCCCACGGAGGAAGCCGTCGGCTGTGCCAGCCGTCTGCAAACACTCCAAGCGGTACGTGCGTTTACTAATCAGCACCACCACGCTCCAGTTGCCATCGTGCTCACATGCCGGGGACGGGCGTTTTCCGAAGACTTGCGTGACTGCCTGGCCTGGCCGGTTGAGACGCTGGCCCCCTTCACCATGGGGCAAGTACGCCACTTCGTCCCGGCCTGGTATACCGAACTCATCCGAACTACGTCATTGTCACCCGAAGCGGCAGGACAGTATACACGCTATCTTATCGAGCACATCGCGGCTAGCCGTCAGTTGACCGAGATGGCTGGGACACCGCTGTTGCTGACGATGATGGCCCTGGTGCTCTACAACAAGAGCCAGTTGCCCGTGATCGCCCCCGCCTGTACGAAGACATCCTTGACCTTTTACTCGGACGCTGGGATACGGTTTCG
>JAAUSQ010000403.1 GCA_012033195.1 Chloroflexaceae bacterium | reverse complement strand
TAGCCAATGTATATGTCTGCCATATCTTGATTGATAACTGATGTGAAGGGGATTAGGCTGGCGAGGATTTTCGCGCAAATCAGACGACAGATTGCTCCGGCAATACTCAACACAATGCAAAATGAGCTGTCTGTTGGCGACATCCGCACCTAGAGCACACGTATCTGGCACGCCGGCTATGGGGTGTGTCGGATCTGGCTTTCCTTGTTGGGGCGTGCCAGATTGAAGAATAGTCAACATCTCTGCGGGTGTGTGCTCGCAGAGTTGAGATAGGATAACTTCCATTGCCAATGGATAGCCACCGAGCAATTTCAGGATAGCCTGGACACTCTGCCGAATGTGGTCATGAATATAGTAGTCAGTGATGTCTTGCGCGTGCAGGATAGCATCTGCTAGGTGCGTTTGTGCTTCGTCATCCAGCCCCGGCAGGGTATAGACATCAAGCGTATCAAAGCCAGGGGCTAGTGCTGTCGCTGAAATGAGCCACTCTTCGCGCCCGCGTGAACTGAGCACAATAAGGGTTTTCCCCGGCACGAGGTCGGTGAGAAACTGGCGTATATCTGCCTGGTCTTGCGGTGGTAGCGTGTGCTGAATAGCAAGGTGCTGGCCGGTTATTGATTCGAGATTGTCTAGAATAAGCAGATGACGCTGGGTGCGGAGTCGGCGTATGAGCATTGAGCGTTGCGCGTCGGGGTTGAGGTCTCGAAAAACACGCTGGTAGTAGTTGGCACGGCTAAACAGGCGTTGGGCTATGGAATCAATAATCTGAGCAGCCGTCCATGCCTGTGTATCGTAGCCAAAATAAAATACCTGGTCAACCAGGGCCGTTGTTTGCCACCATGCACTAAGGTAGTGTATCAGCGTCGTTTTGCCAGATCCACCGACTCCCCGAATGAGCAGGATATTGCGAGCAAGCAACTGTTTTTCAATCTGGATGGTATCCAGTTCGCGTCCGACAAAGGTATACGCTGGTTTGGGAAACGATGTGCGTATGGTATGCCGTTCGTCAAATGTTTTGAGTTCGTCGGGGTACATTCGCGCATCTCCAGCCGGCGGTCCTGGTTCTGGAAGAGCTTGATTTGAAACCAATCTTCACGTTGAACTGCCTGGTTGAAGAACCCTATACGTCTTTGTTGTGGGCAAGTTCTAGTGCGTATCTGGCGGGCTGCATGTGATACGGTAGTGCCAGTTGCCAAGTGATGATAGAATGTACGAAAGACCAGTTGGGTTGTACTCGTGCTCGTCGTGTCGCCGGTTGCTAAGACAACGGGAATACCAGTATCAAGCAATTCGTAACAGATATGGCTTTCTTGCTCGTGCTGGCGTGGTTCTGTTTGATGAGTGTGGAGTACGACAATTGGTATCTGGTTTGACACAATCAAGTCAGCCATTTCAAGCACATCAACCAGGTCAGCAGTATTGTGTCTATCGCTTTCCATCAAGAAGAAATTTTTGTGTCCTTCAAAGGGCTGAATCGGGTCGCGGTAGAGACGATTGTACAAGATGTAGCGATGGTGCCCACTCTGGCTTGCGTTGTGTGCATCGAGTTCCTCATACGTAAGGCTTTCATAGGGTATATCAAAATGAACACACTGATAGTATCTGCTCCCGTGATGGTTATGAATGGCTTCGAGATGTTCAACGAATGCGGGGTAGGTTCCAGGACGCAGGATGTCACATTGAACTGGAACAGAGGGCATCGGGAGTTGCTCTATCAGGGTGCGTGCAATTGTGCGATACGCAGCTGCGGAGTTGGTGAAGGGACGAGCGGTAACAATCAACACATTGATTGTTGGCGAAGGTATTAGGCTTGAGCCGACCCATTGGGGATTCAGCTTGCGTCGCACAATCGGGATGTCGAGAGCCAACGGGGTTGCATGGTGTGGGTCTTTGAGCAGTTCCCAGCGCAAGCAATGAAATTGTGCTGTTCCCGCTATTTCAATGTGAAGCTCGTCGAGTTGGGTGGCAATGAGTTCCTGATAATGAGCATAGACCTGCATATCGGCAAACACATGCTCAAATAAGAGCTCGCCGTAGCGTCTCAGGTTGTCAAATAGCTCTTCGTCTCCATGCTGGTAGGCAAAGGGGTGCTGGAGACAATTCACACTATAGTTCGACAGGTGGGCTTCGTCGTTGTCTGTGAATGGATTGATGAGAGTAATCGGATAGTCTGGGCCATTGTCGAAACTGATAGTTGCATTGGTGCCTTCTGGGTTGTCCGAAGCTTCTCGGATGATGATGAGGCTCATGATGATTTAACCTCGTGCAACGATGCAGCGATAGAATTTTGTCTTGTTCACGATCAACATATACTCCCTGTAATACTAACGCGTATTATAAAGGATTTTGGTACAATTTATCGCGTTGTTAGCATTGTTTGGAGTGCTATGTGCCGATGGCGGAGCCAGACCCAGGTAAGAATCAAGAGAACTTCGGCTCCCATAGCCAGTATGCCGATGATTCCCGCTTCGGGACCAAACCTGCCACCGGTCCATAGCTCATCTCCGTGTTGTGCTATGGCGATAAGTGTAGTCTGCGAAAAATCTTGTCCACTGACGGGAAAACCGAACACCGTCCCTTGAAAGAGATTCCAGGTGATGTGTATGCCAATAGGGATGGCAAGCTCGCCAGTCAAGACATAGGCCAGCCCAAGCCCCAACCCCGCCAGTATGAGGTTGATAGAACTTATGCTGCTACTGTTTGGATTTGCGCCGTGAGCCAACCCGAAGATAACCGATGAGAGGATCCATGCGATGTGTAGGGCATAGCGTGCTCCAATCTGGGGCATGGTGAATCCTTCGGCTAGATTGCGGATAAGGTAGCCACGGAACAGCAGCTCTTCGTAGATGCCCACACAGAGAAAGCCAAGCAATGGCAAGAGTATCTCGATCCAGTAGGAATCGCCGGGGCTAGGTGTCCGAAATGTCGTGGTAATGGTTATCCACCCCATGCGCCACTCGGCCAGCGCGATGATGGTCATTAGAAAGGCTCCCAGAGCCAACCCATAGCCCAGGTCGAGCCACCAGTGCCAGTTCAGATGCATGCCATAGTCTGCCCACGGCCGGCGGTCTATAAAGCGTGCAGCGAGCCACACACTGATAAGTGCTGCGAGCAGGCTGATAAGACTGCCTCCTGGGAGTGTAGAGAGGATGCGCGTGCCATGTTCGAAGCCAACACTGATGCTGATAGCCAGAATGGTTATGGTGACAACAAAGAGCACCGCCAGGATGAGCAATCGCCAGATCAGACGCAA
>JAAUSQ010000402.1 GCA_012033195.1 Chloroflexaceae bacterium | reverse complement strand
AGAGCGCCAGGTGACAATTGAAGGCGAACGCCTGCCGCTGCCGTTCCCGTTTTTGTCATCGCCACGCAGAACCCGATAGAGTACGAGGGCACCTATCCGTTGCCGGAAGCACAGCTTGACCGCTTCCTGTTCAAGATCATTGTGGAGTACGCCCCGCAGCAGGTGGAGATAGAAGTGCTCCGGCGCTATCATCATGGCTTTGATGCACGGAACTTGCAGAACGTCCAGCTCCAGCCGGTCATCACGCCGCAGGTGTTGGCAGAATGTCAGCGTGAAATTGCTGCCATCCAGGTAGAAGATGGTATCTTGAAGTATATTACCGATATTGCACAGGAAAGCCGCAAAAGCCTCGACCTGGTGCTGGGCGGGTCGCCGCGTGCCAGCATCGCGCTGCTGCTCACCAGCAAGGCCTTTGCCGCCATGAATGGACGTAGTTATGTTAGCCCCGACGATGTAAAACATCTAGTGCGCCCCGTCTATCGCCACCGGATTTTGCTCAAGCCCGAAGCTGAAATCGAAGGATTGAATGCAGATACCGCCATGGGGCGCATTATGGCGCGGGTCGAAGTACCACGTTAAGGGTACGGACAGGATCGTTTTATGATACTGAACTAGAAAACTATGTGAGTTATGACGAGTATTGACGAGTTACGTGCAGAAAATAAGTGGCTTCGAGACCGGGTCGAGGCGCTTGAAGCGTTGCATGCGCTATCGGTGCAGCGTGAAGAGCAAAGCTGGTATCATCACTCGGTTGTGGTGAGCCTTGTCAAGCAGCAACAGCAAACCTCCAACCTGGAAACATTTCTGCCGGTACTAACAAAGACCACAAGCGAAATGCTTGATGTTGATCGCGTGGGGGTGTGGGTATATACCGAGCCTACCCCAGGCATTCGCTGTAGCAACCTGTATGAGCGTTTGACCAGTACCTATACACAGGGTATGGAAGTCTATGCTGCCGACTACCCCGCCTACTTCCACGCCCTCGAAACCGATCAGGTCATCGCCGCGCACGATGCCTTCTCCGATCCGGCAACACAAGAATTTGCAGAGTATCTACACGAATATAACATTGGTGCGATGCTTAATGTCCCGATCTGGCGCAATGGTCGGACGGTAGGGGTACTGTGCCTTGAGAACAGCGGCGGCGAACGCTACTGGACACTGGATGAACAGGCGGTGGCGCGTTTGCTGGCCGATATTTTGACGCTGGCGATGGAAACCGGCGACCGACACCGTATGGAAGCCGAACGGTTGGCATTTCAACAGCAGGTTATCGAAGCACAGCAGGCCATCCTGCGCGAGCTGTCAACGCCACTTATTCCGTTCTCAGATCATATTTTGATTATGCCACTGATTGGCACCATCGACAGCGGACGCGCTCAGCAGGTGATTGAAACACTGCTCGAAGGGGTGGCTACCCATCACGCAACCCATGTCATCCTCGATATTACGGGCGTGCGTGTGGTCGATACGCAGGTGGCAGGGGCGCTTATTTCCGCCGCACAATCCGTGCGGCTCCTGGGAGCACATATTATCCTGACCGGTATTGCGCCGATGATTGCCCAGACGCTGGTGCATCTTGGGGTAGACCTGAGCAGCATCACCACACTGGGCAGCCTTTCGAACGGAATAAACTATGCAATCCGTGCACAGAAGCATCAGTCAACGTATGTTAGAAAGTTTCAGTTATGACATCATTCAACGATGAACAGCCAGAACTTACGTATCTGCGGCAGCGGGTCGCCGAGCTAGAGCACGCCCTGACCGAAGCGCAGAGCAGCCAGCAAGCGCTTGAGCAGGCGGCGGTTGGGATTGTGTGGCACGACCTGAATGGTAACATTGCTTACGTCAACAATGCTTTCTGTCGCAATGTCGGCTATAACCGCGCAGAACTCCTGCACGGCAACATCCTCGCCATCGACGCAGACTTCAACGCAGACGAATCGGAAGATTTGTGGCAGGCAGCGCTTGAGCACGGCTCAGTGGTGTTCGAGACAAGCCACCGCCGCAAAGATGGCAGTACCTATGTTGCCGAAGTTGTCATCAGCCCGTTACAGATTGCAGATTGCAGGTATATCTGTGGAATAGCACGTGATATTACCGAGCGCAAGCAACAGGTTGCAGAGCTTCATTTGATCAAGCGCATGATTGATAATTCTCCCGATGCTATGGCAATGGCAGATCATCAGGGACGTATCATTTACGCCAATAATACACTGCGCAGTATGTTTGGGTATGGTGATACTATCATCGGCATTGATCTAAAGCGCATCTTCAGCGAGTTAGATGATACTATGATTGCTGCGTTTGTTGAAGAAATCCGCAGGACCGGCAGTGTGCAGGGCGTTATGCAGTTTCGGCGAGCCGATGATAGCCTGTTTATGGGCTACCGGGTTGCTTTTGGCATTTTTGATGCCAATGGTGTACCAATTGGTTCGGGGGCGTTTATCCGCGATATTACCGAACAACTCGCCGCCGAGAAGGAACGCGCCACCCTGCAACAGCAGATTATCGAAGCACAGCAGGCCAGCCTGCGCGAACTTTCGACGCCGCTGATACCGCTTTCGTATAACGTCGTGATTATGCCGCTGATTGGGAGCATCGATAGTGGACGGGCACAGCAGGTGCTCGAAACGCTGCTCGAAGGGGTAGCCCAGCATCAAGCCGAGCTTGCTATCCTCGATATTACCGGGGTGAAGGTGGTTGATACGCAGGTTGCCGATGCCCTGCTGCGGGCGGCGCGGGCCGTGCGCTTGCTCGGTGCGCGGGTGATGCTAACCGGCATTCAGCCCTCGATTGCACAGACCCTGATCCATCTGGGCGTTGATCTGAGCGATATCACAACGCGTGGTACCTTGCAAGCAGGCATTGCCGATGCCCTGCATATTGTCGGCAGGGCTACCGGGAGACAACACTTGTGAGCAGGTTACCTTCTCCAGTTGCAGAGGCGAAGCACGTGCTGCAAGTGGAGGGTGCCCTCAAGCCGGGAACACTGGCGCTGCTGGTCGTAGCAACTATTTTAGCCTACTGTGTGCTCTACGCCCCACAACCGCTGCTGCCCTTTTTTGTCCGAACGCTTTGGCATCAGCGAGTCGGACGCGGCCCTGCTCATTACAGCAACCATGCTGCCGCTTGCGATTGCGCCGCTCTCGTATGGCTATCTGCTCGAAGCCGTGCCCGCAATGCGGGTGCTGCGCTGGTCGCTAGTGGGGTTGGCAATCAGCGAACTGGCGTTTGTCCTGGTTGATAGCTTTATC
>JAAUSQ010000401.1 GCA_012033195.1 Chloroflexaceae bacterium | reverse complement strand
GCGTCCCCCGCGCCCCCTGCTTGAGCGGCGCAGGCATTGCTTGCAACGTTTATTTGAAAGGTAGTGGGGCTACCGCCCTGAATGACACACAAAACAGATACCAACCATGTTAAAACGTTTCTGGACACAAAGTTTGATGGCCCGGCTGGTCATCTACTTCCTACTACTTTCTATAGCTACCGTGAGCGTTGTCGCATACATTGCCTTTGTCCAGGCACGAGAAGCATTGAAGGAATCAGTCTTTGAACGCCTTGATGCCGTAGCAACGCTCAAAGCAAATGAACTCAACGTGTGGGTCAACGACCAGGTGCGCGATGTAGTGTTCATCGCACAGATTCCAGCTATCTCAACCGATGGCTACATCCTGACCAGCATACCTCGCACATCACCAACCTATCCCGCAACAGCACGATCTCTGCGGGCCAATTTGCGACAGACCCTCGTTCACAGACCAGATGTGCAAGAGTTATTGTTGCTCAATCTTGATGGCACCGTCATTATGTCTAGCAACGACGAGCATACGGGGACAAATCTGGCCCACACACGCCCCTACCACGAGGGTATGAACCTGCTGTTTGTATCAAGTAGTTATGTCGAGAACATCTCCATATCACCAGAAACCAACAAGCCTGTGATGAGTGTAGTTGTGCCAGTGTTCAATACCTATGGACAAACGCTATGGACTACTGGTTGCTCGCCTGTATGTCGAACGAGTCAATCGGATTATTCTGGACCGCACCGGCCTGGGAGAAAGTGGCGAGACCTATCTGGTAAATAGCGACTATCAATTTGTTTCGGAATCACGTTTTCGCAAACAGATTTTTGTCTCGCCACAAGGAGTTCACACCAACGGTATTGATGCAGCCCTACAACGAAAAAGTGGGGTTGGCCTGTACGACAATTATGATGGCGTTCCAGTCATCGGGGTCTACCAATGGCTAAGTGAACGCGACCTTGCATTGCTTGCCGAAATCAGTCAGGCGGAAGCGTTTGCACCAGCGCATCAATGGCACAGACGATTTTGCTTATCGGTATCCTGTCAGTCAGCGTGCTGGCTGTCGGAGTCTATGCACTTGCTCGCCAGATAGCTCGCCCGATCCTCGAAATCACCCGGACAGCCGTGCGTGTTGCAGAAGGCGATTTGTCATCCCACCGCCCCCTGTCCTGACGAAAGATGAAGTCGGTATTCTTGCCCAAGTCTTCAATCAAATGATAGGCCAGTTGCGCGTCTTGTACGAAGGTCTAGAGAAGAGCGAAAAGAAATATCGCGCTATCTTTGAAGAATCACGAGATACCATCTTTATCGCCACTCCCGAAGGGCACATTGTTGATGTCAACCCGGCTGGAGCCAATCTATTTGGCTATTCCAAAGAAGATATCGTCTTTATTCCCATTCAAAAATTCTTCTCCCAGAGCGATATGTATGATCAGTTTAGCCACAAGCTCCAGCAACAAGGAACCATACACGACTTTGAGATGCAACTCTGTCAACGCGGTGCAAAACAGCTTGATTGTTTGATAACGGCAACCGTGCGGCGTGAAGAAAATGGCAACGTGTTGTATCAAGGCATCATTCGAGATATTACCGAATATAAGCAAACCGTCCGCGAACGCGTGCGACTCTCCGCAATTGAGCATGAACTGGTGCTGGCAAAAGATATTCAAAAGAGCTTGCTCTTGCCACCAGAACCAGATTGGGCACTGTTGGATATGATCTGCTACAACCAGCCGGCGTATGAAATGAGCGGTGATTTTTATGCCTACTACGAATTTGATGAAACTCCATCGGGTGAACAATGCTATGCGATTGCCGTAGGAGATATCTCGGGCAAAGGTATGTCTGCTGCCCTGTTAATGGGCATCAGTCTGGCATTGTTTCAATCGTCTGTGCATCATGGACATTCACCTGCTGAGCTTCTCAAACTGTTAAATGAGACTATTATCCCATATACCCAATCCAACCAAAGCAATTGCGCCCTGTGTCAGGTTCAGATCACACTACAAGTAGAAAAGAAAGGGTGTCTGCGTGTTGCAAACGGCGGATGTATTCCTCCCTTTATCAAGCACACAAACGGACTTGTTGACATGGTAGATGTTGGTGGTGCTCCATTGGGCACAACCCTCGGAAGTCTATCGGGCTATTCGGAAGTCGAAGTACAGATTCGTCCAGGCGATATAATTGTACTGGTTAGCGATGGCATTATCGAAGCGCACAATGCGACAGCAAAGATGTTTGGCTTTGAAATGATGGAGAAGGCAATTGCGACGGGACCGACACACAGTGCCCACGCAATGCTTGAACATATCAAGAAGACACTGTCGTGCGTTTGTTGGCAACGCAGAGCCACACGATGATATAACGATCATTGTAGCACGATACCCTGGGTACTAGCCCTGGCGAGTACCCAGGGTATCACAGATGGGACACGGATGACTTCGTCCCGCACAATACTTTTTGGTGCCAAAAAGAACAAAGAACTTCTTGGGGAGTAGCCACCCTGGTGAACAATCAGGATATATAATCTGGTACAATAGGGAGTATATGAGGGGAGTATCCCCCTCTCTGGGGAAACACCCCCGTAAGCATATGCTCCATAGTATTTGGAAGGTAGAAGAGAAGCATGAAACCACATCGAAAAATCAGAGAAGAGCGTTTGAAGCAACCGCTGAAACAACTGCCCACGCTCAAAATGAAACTGATAACGGCCACCGAATTCAACGAGGTATTTAATTACTTTTTCGACTATTTCGGTGAAAACGAACATTTTTTGCAACTCGGTGAGCCGACTCGTCATGAGTTGCTTGAGAAAGTTCTGGCACATTCTGTCAAGAGCATCCTGGGAACAGATCTCATCGTTATACGAAATGGTATCTTTATTCGCTTGCAAGAACAGCGTTTCATTCATGGAGGCTGCAATCTCAACGGCTACATTGCAAACTTTTTCTATTTCGATGATATTGATTCGGGCATGCTTGTATTGGCATCACCACCCTACGAACAAGAAACCAAGTTCGTTCGCTTCTCGTTGCAGACGCTTGGGCAACCGTCTGGTACACAATCAAATTAAGATGTACTGCTGCTTTGCACAGCGGGCGGTGAGGTAATATGTCCACGTTTCCGTTCGACATCGTAGCAGTAGACTTGGATGGCACACTCGCCACCAGCACCGAAACCATTTCGCCAGCGACGCAACAAGCTATGCGCCAACTTCAAGCACAAGGCGTGCAACTGGTTATCGCCAGTGCGCGGATGCCCGCCGCT
>JAAUSQ010000045.1 GCA_012033195.1 Chloroflexaceae bacterium | reverse complement strand
CAGCAACCGGATCGCCTGCGCCGCCTGCAACAGCACCTTCGCCACCGCCGTATCAACCGTCTTCACGCCCGTGATATCATGATAGCCACCTGTGCGCGGTGCTGTTCTACTCCATTCAGCAGGGTATCCAGAATCTGCTGGGCACGCTGGCTGTCAATCGCCCCGATCAGCGGCATCACCACCACCTGATCGGCAATCGGGATGAGCGGCGACGACAACTCGCGCAGGGTAGCTTGCTGCGCGGCAATCACCTGCTGCTGCAAGGCGACGCGCTCGTGTGCGCCCTGTTCGATCTCGTGCATCGCCTGTTGCAGCGCGGCCCGTTCACGTTGCAATGCTTCGTTTTGCTGCTCCAA
Organism: Chloroflexaceae bacterium; assembly: GCA_012033195.1. Classification (GTDB taxonomy): domain Bacteria; phylum Chloroflexota; class Chloroflexia; order Chloroflexales; family Chloroflexaceae; genus JAAUSQ01. The sequence goes on along the minus strand of JAAUSQ010000045.1, from coordinate 20,891 downwards.
GGTGTTCTGTTGCAGCTTGAGTTGATACTGCTGTGCTCGCAGGCTGGCAACCATCGCATTAAAGTTGTCCTGTAACATGCCAATCTCATCACGGTTGGTCACGGGCACCTGCTGATCAAACTGCCCGTTGGTCACCGCGCTGGCGGCGACAGCGAGTTGCTTGAGCGGCTGGACAAAGTGCCGCTGCGTGAGCCACAGGGTCCCCACCATTGCCGCTGCCAGCACCACAAACAGAACTATGATGGTTATATTAACGCTACTCACTTCACTTTGCAGGGTGCCCACGACCAGATCGGCTTGCTGACGGGTAACCCGAAGCATATCTTCCTGGAGTGATTGCGCCTGGGTTTCGGTTGCTTCGAGGAACTCGATCAACGTGGTCTGCTCAGTCGGCGACAGATCGTTGCTAAATGGCAGCGATTGCGCGGCCTGCACAGCAATACGTTCGACCAGCGTTTCGCGCATTTCCTTTAGCGCTTCATTCTGTTTATAGAGCAGCGGGTCGCGCAGGTGTGGATCCTGGATGTTGGCAAACTGAGCATTGAGCATATCAGTTTCTGCAAGGTCCTCGCGCATATGCTCAAGCAGTTCAAGCGCCTCTTCTGCTTCGCCCTCTTCCGCTCCATAGAAGCTACTGGTGGCAAGCTCAGCCAGCAGGCGTTGCAGATCCGCATCAAAATGGGAACTGATCAATGTTTCTTCAACCACGTACCCATTTAAATAGCGCATGCCTTGTAGAATGTACTGTAAATCAGCACTGATGGTAGCTGCGGCTATTCCAATGACAACAAAAAAACCGAGGAAAATCAGACTGACCTTCCGAGCAAGGGTATTATTCATTCCGGTGCTTTCTGGAATTTGGTAACTGCCTCGAGCAAAGTGCTCGATTAAATCATGCAGGATTCTGGCTTATAAACATCTTAGATGATATGATAATACCAAATGCCCCAAAATACAACAGCCAATATTGACTAAATAAGTTAAGCTTTAGTTGACCAAAGCTATTCTAATTTTTGTGCGCGTGGCGTCCGTGACCAATTGCCACCGCGTCGTGCTGCCACCGCCGCCGCCACACCCATTTGCAAGCTGCTGTACGTCGCTATCGTCCGCATATCCACCCCCAGGTGCACCAGCGTCTGCGCTATCGGCGGCTGAATGCCCGTGAGCAGTGTCTGCGCCCCTAGCAACCGGATCGCCTGCGCCGCCTGCAACAGCACCTTCGCCACCGCCGTATCAACCGTCTTCACGCCCGTGATATCAATAATCACTGCCCGCGCCCGATATTGCTCCACCCCATTGAGCAGGGTATCCAGAATCTGCTGGGCGCGCTGGCTGTCAATCGCCCCGATCAGCGGCATCACCACCACCTGATCGGCAATCGGGATGAGCGGCGACGACAACTCACGCAGCGTAGCTTGCTGGGCGGCAATCACCTGCTGCTGCAAGGTCGCCCGTTCCTGTGCGCCCTGTTCTAGCTCATGCATGGCCTGCGCAAGCGCGGCTTGCTCTTTTTGCAGGGCTTCGTTCTGTTCGCGCAACGCCTGTTGCTGCGTTTGCAGGCTAGCGACCATGGTATTAAAGGAATCCTGCAAGGTGCCGATCTCATCGTGGTTGGTCACACGTACCTGCTGATCGAACTGGCCCGCCGTAACTGCGTTCGCAGAGACCGCCAGTTGCTTGATGGGCTGTACAATCTGGCGCTGCGTCAGCCACAGGGCACCCGCCATGGTGGTCAACAGTAGTAGCAGCATCCCTACCAGAATGAGCATAACATTCCTTAACTCGGTGGTGAGTGTAACGAGCACCTGATCGACTTCGCGCTGTGCCATAGCCGCAGCTTCCTGTTGCAGTATGGTAGAGCGTGCCTTAACAGTTTCCAGAAACCTGAGCATATTGGCCTGTTCCGCTGCCGGAATATTGGAGCCAGCGGCAAACATTGTAGCGGAACGGGCTTTGATTTCTTCCAGCAGTTCTGCACGCTCGTGCTCAAGTTCTTCATGTGCGGCAAAGTCGAAACGATCACGTAGCGCCGGGTCAGTCACAGTCTCGAATTCGGTATGGAGTGCCTCCGCATCGGCAAGGGTGCGCTCCAGAACGATGATAAGCTCTACTGCTTCATTCGCATATACAGGATTGCCATACGCACCAAATGCAACCAATTCGCCGATCAGACGCTGAAAATTGGCATCAAAGTTACTATAGATCTGAGCTTCACGCTGGACAAAATCATTCATATAATTGACGGTCGTGCGGATCCGGATCCGGTTGACAGTCACACTTACTACAGCAAAACCGATGAGGACAAAGAAGACAACGAACGTCGCGGTCACTTTCCATGCCAGCGTTCGGTTCATATAGAGAAGCCTCCGGGTGATGATTAGATTTGCAGATAAACTGTGTCGGGGGATCGTTCCCTTAATCTTTAGTTTACGCTTTATTATAGAACGATACAACCAGGTTTGTGCAGTATGTTTATTGCACAAAATTATCAGGAAAGCATTGCTGCGCCTGCCACACCTACGATGGCGCTAGAGGCTTTATGTCAAATGATGCACGATAGACCAACGGCTGAGATGTTGCGTGTGCCCCACAAAGCAGCCGTTATACGTTACAATACAAGGGTGAATGACTTCAAACTGGGAGGAATGTTACATTATGCAGCAGGGGGGTGAATATCCAGAGATTCGCACTGGTGCGCGAGAAGCGTGCGGTGTCTTTGGCATTTATGCACCGGGGCGCGATGTGGCGCGTCTAACGTTTTTTGGTCTGTATGCGTTGCAGCATCGCGGGCAGGAAGGCGCGGGTATTGCCACCTGTGATGGTTCCGCTACCTATGCCCACAAAGGCACGGGTCTGCTGGCTCAGGTGTTCAACGAAGATAATTTGCGCCCACTGCTTGGACACATGGCAATCGGGCACACACGCTACTCCACAACGGGCGCGTCGCACCTGCGCAATGTGCAACCCTACCTGATCGAAACTATCGATGGGCCGCTTGGTGTGGCGCACAATGGCAACCTGACCAATGCGCTGCAATTGCGCGGTGCCCTGCTCAAGCGCGGGGTGGGCCTTTCGTCCACCACCGATACCGAAGTGATTGTGCAGATTCTGGCGGCCCCGCCACACGTCTGGACCAATGGCACCACCACGCCGCCCGATAACCCAGAGTCTGATCAGTGGGTGGCCCGCATTCGGGCGCTGATGCAGGTGGCTGAAGGAGCCTACTCACTCGCCATCCTCACCCGCCACGCGATCTATGCGGTGCGCGACCCCTACGGCTTGCGCCCGCTCTGTCTGGGCTACCTGGACGATGGCGGCTATATTGTTGCGTCCGAGTCGTGTGCGCTGCAAACAGTAGGTGCAACGTACCTGCGCGAAGTGCAACCGGGCGAGATTGTTCGCATCGACCGCCACGGCATGACCGCCCTGGAAGGCCACCCTTTGCGACGACGTGCGCTCTGCTCCTTTGAGTATGTCTACTTTGCACGTCCCGACTCGATGCTGGAAGGGCAGGTGGTGCATACGGTACGGCAGCGCTTGGGGCGGCACCTGGCCCGCGAAGCGCCTGCCGATGCCGATATTGTGGTGGGTGTGCCCGACTCGGCAACGCCTGCCGCGATTGGCTATAGCAGCGAGGCGGGCTTGCCCTACACCGAGGGACTGACCAAAAACCGCTATATTGGGCGCACCTTTATTCAGCCCGATGACCAGCTACGACGGGCGGGCGTGCGGCTCAAGTACAACCCGCTGACTGCCAACCTGCGTGGCAAGCGCGTTGTGCTGGTGGACGACTCGATTGTGCGTGGCAACACCGTCGGCCCACTCATCCGGCTGCTGCGCGATGGCGGGGCACGCGAGGTGCATGTGCGTGTCTCGTCGCCACCCGTCAAAAACCCCTGCTTTATGGGCGTGGATATGGCAACCTATAAAGAGCTGATCGCCCACAATATGGACATCGATGCCATCTGTCGGCATATCGGGGCCGATAGTCTGGCCTACCTGAGCCTGGAAGGAATGCAAGCTGCCATTCAGGAAACGCTTTCGGGCGCAACCTCGGAGCACTGCACGGCCTGCTTCTCCGGGCGCTACCCCATCACCATACCCGAATGGCTGTTTGATAACGACCGCGAAAAGCTGCTGTTTGAAGCAATATGGGGAGATTGAAGCGTGACACGCGACCAACTCAAGGTGCTGGTTGTGGGTGGCGGCGGGCGCGAACATGCCCTGGCATGGGGCCTCGCGCAGTCGCCACGCATTGAGCATATCTATGTGGCACCCGGCAATGCCGGGACACAGTGGCCCGCCGCCGAGGGCCGCGCCACCACAACCACCGTCGCCATTACAACCGACGATATACCAGGTATGCTTTCATTTGCCCGCAACAATGCCATTGATCTCACAGTTGTTGGGCCAGAAATGCCGCTTGTGCATGGCATTGTTGATACCTTTCAGCTTGCTGGCCTACCCGTCTTTGGCCCCTCCAAAGTAGTCAGTCAGCTTGAAGGCTCTAAAGCGTTTGCCAAAGACTTTATGCAGCAGCACGGCATCCCCACTGCCGAGTATGCCACCTTTACCGATTATGAAGCGGCACGCCAGTACCTGATTGAAAAAGGCCGCAACGTGGCCCCCAACCCCTACCCGGTGGTGGTCAAGGCCGATGGACTGGCAGCGGGCAAGGGCGTGATTGTGTGTGCCAACGCCGCCGAGGGGGTGACCGCACTGCATAATATTATGGTTGAGCGGTTGTTTGGCGCGGCGGGCGATTGTGTGGTGCTGGAAGAGCGCCTGAGTGGGCCAGAAGTTTCGGTACTTGCATTCTGCGATGGGGTGCATGCCGTGGCGCTGCCGCCTGCGCGTGATTACAAACGCGCCTTCGATGGCGACCATGGGCCGAACACGGGCGGCATGGGAGCGTATGCGCCGGTTGCCGAGGTAGACGACGCCTTGCTGCACCAAATTGAGCAGACCATTCTCCAGCCGACGATTGCCGCACTCGCGGCGCAGGGCACGCCCTATGTCGGCGTGCTGTATGCGGGCATTATGCTGACCAGCAACGGGCCAAAGGTGCTGGAGTTCAATTGTCGTTTTGGCGACCCCGAAGCACAGGCCGTTATTCCGCTGCTCGACAACCTGCTGGATGTTATCCTGGCCTGCGTCGAGGGCCACCTGACCCCCGAACTGGTGCAGGTGCGACCGGGTGTTTGTGCAACCGTTGTGCTGGCTTCGGCGGGGTATCCCGGCTCGTACTCGACGGGCGAAGTGCTGAGCGGACTGGAACAGGTGCCTGCCGATGTTATGGTGTTTCACGCCGGAACCGCATTGCAGGGCCGCGACGTGGTGACCAGTGGCGGGCGCGTGCTGGCAGTCAGCGGATATGGCAACGACCTGAACGAAGCACTGCGCTGCGCATATGCCGCCGTTGATTGTATTGCGTTCAGGGGGATGCATTTCCGCCGCGACATCGGGCAGAACCTGAAATAACATTGCCAACAACGCACCGGAGGACACAGCGGTGAACGAACAAAACAAGTCATACAAGCGGGCAGGGGTTGATATTACCGCTGGTCAACGGGCCACCGCCCTGATGACCGAGGCCGTGCGCGCAACCTATGGCCCGGAAGTGCTGGCCGGGATCGGGGCATTCGGGGGCCTGTACAGTGCGGCCCGCCTGCTCCAGATGACCGAGCCGGTGCTGGTTGCATCCACCGATGGCGTTGGCACCAAAACAGCAGTCGCCGCCCGGATGGGTACCTGGGAAACAATCGGGCGCGACATTGTGAACCACTGCATCAACGATGTTCTTGTGCAGGGAGCCTATCCGCTCTTTTTCCTCGATTATGTTGCCGCCAGTGTGCTCGAACCGGAACAGGTGGCCTCGGTGGTGCGGGGGATGGCGCTGGCCTGCCGCGAGGCCGGGTGTGCGCTGATTGGTGGCGAAACTGCCGAAATGCCCGGTATTTATGCGCCGGGACAGATGGACATCGTTGGCACGCTGATCGGGGTAGTGGAGCGCAGCCGCATCATCGACGGCTTGCGCATTCGGGCGGGTGATGTGCTGCTGGCCCTGCCCGCGACAGGGCTGCACACCAATGGCTATTCACTGGCGCGGGCCGTGCTGGAACCCTACGACTGGCAGAGTGCCAATGTTGAACTCGGCGGGCAGTCGATTGGTGAGGCGCTGCTTGCGGTGCATCGCAGCTACCTGCGCCCGGTGCGCGACCTGCTGGAAGCGGGCATTACCATTCACGGGATGGCGCATATCACGGGCGGCGGCTTGATCGACAATCTGCCGCGTGTGCTACCCGAAGGCTTGGGCGCAACGGTGCAGCGCGGCGCGTGGCGCGAGCCGCCGATCTTTGGCTTTATTCAGCAGCGCGGCGGCATCAGCACCGCTGAAATGTTCCACGTCTTTAACATGGGCGTGGGCATGGTTGTGATTGTACCGCGTGAACAGGCAACCCGTGCCCTGGCAACGCTCTCGGTTGAGCTTTCGGTGATTGGTGAGGTGGTGGCTGGTCAGTCGGGAGTAGCAATTACGTGAGCCTGCCGCGTCTGATTGTATGCATCTCCGGGTCGGGCAGCAATCTGCAAGCCCTGCTCGATGCTACCGCCGCCGGAGTGCTCCCGGCTCAGATTATGCTGGTGGTGTCCAACCGCAAGGCGGCCTATGGACTGGTACGGGCGCAGCAAGCCAGCGTGCCCACACTCTATGCCCCGCTCAAGCCGTTTCTGGAGAGCGGCGCAGGACGGCCCGCCTACGATGCCCACCTTGCAGCACAGCTTGCGCCCTACGCGCCCGACCTGATTGTCCTGGCCGGCTGGATGCATATTTTTGGCGCGGCTTTTCTCGACCGATTTGCGGGCAAAGTGATCAACCTGCACCCGGCCCTGCCAGGGGCGTTCCCCGGTACCCACGCGATTGAGCACGCCTTTGCTGCGTGGCAGCGTGGCGAACTCGACCACAGCGGGTGTATGGTACACTATGCCATTCCCGAAGTTGATGCAGGGCCAGTTGTGGTGCAGGCGCTGGTACCATTTGTGGCAGATGACACGCTCGACACATTCGAGGCACGTATGCATGCCACCGAACACCGCTTGATTGTTGAGGCGGTACGGCGTGTCTTGGCAGTGCAACCTTGAGGCGAGAGGCCAGGGACGAGACGACATAACACAGCTTACAGACACGAAAGGACACGTTATGCAGCCGCTGGTCGGTGTTATTATGGGGTCGCGCTCCGATTGGGAGACGATGCAGCACACCGTTGCCACGCTTGAAGCACTGGCAATCGCACACGAGGTGCGCGTGGTTTCGGCACACCGTACCCCCGACCTGCTCTTTGAATATGTCAATGCCGCCGCTACCCGTGGTCTGGAAGTGCTGATCGCCGGGGCAGGCGGAGCCGCGCACCTGCCCGGTATGGCTGCCGCCAAAACGGTGCTGCCTGTGCTGGGCGTGCCCGTGCAATCGGCTGTGCTGAACGGCGTTGACTCGCTGCTCTCGATTGTGCAGATGCCTGCCGGGGTGCCCGTCGGCACGCTCGCCATCGGGCGGGCGGGTGCAATCAATGCGGCACTGCTGGCAGCGGCGATGCTGGGCAATAAATACCCGGCTATTCGGGTGGCGCTCGAAGATTATCGCATGGAACAGACCCAGCACGTGCTGGCCTACCCCGACCCCCGCGAGCAAGCATGAATGCAACAATTGGCATTGTCGGCGGCGGGCAACTGGGGCGCATGCTAGCGCTGGCAGGCTACCCGCTTGGTCTGCGCTTTCGCTTCTTCGACCCAGCCCCCGATGCAACCGCTGGCGAGGTGGGCGAACTGATCTACGGTGCCTACGACGACACTGCAATGCTGGCCCGCTTTGTCGATGGGTTGGACGTGATTACCTAGAATCGAAATGATACCTGTTGCAACGGCCCGTACCCTGGTAGAGCATTGCCCGGTCTATCCGCCGATGATGGCGCTCTCGGTGGCGCAAGACCGTCTGCACGAAAAACGTTTTTTCGGCGGCTCGGCATTCCGACGCCGCCCTTCCACACAGTCGATAGCCATGCTGAACTGGAGACAGCGCTGAAGCAGATCGGGCTGCCTGCCGTGCTCAAAACGCGGCGGATGGGCTACGATGGCAAGGGGCAAGCCGTGCTGAACGACCCCGCCGACGTGGAAGCCGCCTGGGAGCGGATGGGCACCGTACCGCTGATCCTGGAAGGCTTTATGCAGTTCGAGCGTGAAGTCTCGGTCATCGGTGTCCGCTCGACCAATGGTACAATAACTTTTTATCCACTGACCGAAAATGCCCACACCAATGGCATCCTGAGCAGTTCTATCATCGGCACCACACCCGACCCGCTGCAAACTGTCGCAGAAACGACGGCCCGCCGCGTGCTGACTGCGCTAGACTATGTTGGGGTGCTGGCTATCGAGTTTTTTCAAGTTGGTGGTAAATTATTCGCAAATGAAATGGCCCCCCGCGTTCATAATTCTGGACACTGGACGATTGAAGGGGCGGAAACGAGTCAGTTTGCCAATCACCTGCGGGCGATCCTGGGATTGCCGCTGGGCAGCACCGCCCCACGGGGAGCCGCTGCGATGCTAAACCTGATCGGGAGCGTTCCCGATGTGGCCCGTGTGCTGGCGGTACCGGGCGCTGCACTGCACTGGTACAACAAGGCACCGCGCCCCGGTCGCAAACTGGGTCACATCACGCTCTGCACCCGTGATGATCAAACCCTCAGCGACCGCCTGGAGCACCTGCGTGCCATCCTGTCTGCGCCCTGATGCGCTACCTGCCGTACTAGCTGGTAAGCGCCGATGCGGTATGCTACAATTGACGATGCTGTGCAGGGGAGCTGTAGAGCACAAGCTCAGGAAAGAAAGGCCGTAGAGTATGGAAGGCATTGTGCGCGTTGAAGTCTACCCCCGTTCGGAAGAATATAGTCGCGCTGCAAGCGAGCGGCTGATTGCTCGGATTCATCAGGCTGGTGCAACGGGTATCACGGCCTGTATATCGGTACGTCTGTTTTTTCTGAGCGGTACTGTGTCTTCCGAGCACCTGCACTATATTGCAACCTATCTGCTGGCTGATCCCGTGGTTGAAACATACAGCCTTGTGCAATCCGCCGAATCGGACCCGCTCCAAGCAACCGACCACCGTATCGAAACAACACTGCTCCCCGGTGTTACCGATCCGGAGGCCGATAATCTGCTCAAGGCGATCCACCAGATCGGCATTACGGGTATCAAGCAGGTTGCCACCGGGTACGCCTATGCCCTGCATGGCGAAGCCACCCCCAACCAGTTGCAGCACCTGGCAACGCGCATGTTTGCCAATCCAGTTATTCAGCAGATGCGCATCGACGGCCCGGTGACTGCGCCGTTTGTACCAACACAACCTACCGATGATACGGTCGAGATGATTGCCCTCCGCAATGCCAGCGATGACGACCTGCTCGCGGTGAGCAAAGCGCGGCGGCTGGCGCTGAACCTTGCCGAAATGCAGGCAATTCAGGCCTACTTCCAGCAGGAGAGCCGCGACCCGACCGATGCCGAACTGGAGATGCTGGCGCAGACCTGGAGCGAGCACTGTGTCCACAAGACGTTTAAGGCGCTGGTGAACTTTACCATGGCCGACCAGCGCGAGGTCGATGCTGAGATCACCGAGTCTACCGAGCAGATCGATGGCATCCTACGAACCTATATTCGCTCGGTGACCGAGAAGCTTAACAAGCCGTGGGTGCGTTCGGCCTTTGTGGATAACGCAGGCGTCATTGCCTTCAATGATTCCTGGGACATTGCCTTCAAGGTGGAAACCCACAACCGCCCCTCGGCGCTCGACCCATTCGGCGGGGCGCATACGGGTGTGGGTGGCGTGGTGCGCGATATTCTGGGCGTCAGTGCGCGGCCCATCGCCAATACCAATATTCTCTGCTTTGGGATGCCCGACACCCCCGACGACGCGCTGCCTGCTGGTGTGCTGCACCCGCGCCGCATCGAGCAGGGGGTGGTGCATGGTATCGAAGACTACGGCAATAAAATGGGCATTCCCACCGTCAATGGAGCAGTGTTTTATCACCCCGGCTATACGTCGAACCCGCTGGTCTTCTGCGGGTGTCTGGGCCTGCTGCCACGCAACAGCCACCCGACCAATCCACAGGCGGGCGACCTGATCGTAGTAATTGGCGGGCGTACCGGGCGCGATGGCCTGCGCGGGGCCACTTTTTCGAGCATGGGGTTGGACGATACCAGCAGCAAGGTAGCGGGCAGTGCGGTGCAGATTGGCAACCCGATCCAGGAAAAGCAGGTACAGGAAGTTGTGTTGCAGGCCCGCAACGAGCGGCTCTACAACGCTATTACCGACTGTGGCGCGGGTGGCCTTGCATCTGCCGTCGGAGAGATGGGCCAACACATCGGGGCCTCTGTGCAACTTACCACCGTGCCGCTCAAGTACCCTGGTCTGCGCCCCTGGGAAATCTGGCTGAGCGAAGCCCAAGAGCGTATGGTTCTGGCCGTATCACCAGACAACTGGGCACACCTGCGTACTATCTGTTCTATGCACAATGTTGAGGCGGTAGCGATTGGCACCTTCGAGCCAACCGGACGGCTCCAACTGTATTATGGCGATACGCTGGTAAGCGACCTAGCGATGGACTTTCTGCACGATGGCCTGCCGCAGCGCGTGCTCGAAGCGGTGCATCTCAGCCCCTACGGAATCGGTGAGCCGAACCCGATAGTGCGCAGCGTGCGCCCGGAGATGCTAGTCGTCAAAGACCTTTCGCCGCTGCTGCTGAAGCTGCTGGCCATCCCAACATTCGCAGCCGCGAGCATATTATTCGGCGCTATGACCACGAGGTACAGGGCGGCACCACGGGCAGGCCGCTGGTGGGTGTTGCCGATCATGGCCCCGCCGATGCTGCCGTGATTGTGCCGCTTGATGTGGTTGCCGATACCCAGGGGCGCGGCCCGGTGCAAGCGATTGCGCTGTCGGTGGCATCTGCCCACAGTATGGCAACATCGACCCGTATGAGATGGCGTGGGCCGCCGTTGATGAAGCAATCCGTAATGCAGTCTGTGTGGGTGCCGACCCCGACCGCATCGCCTTGCTGGATAACTTCTGCTGGGGCAACCCGACTGTTCCAGAGCAGATGGGCGGGTTGGTGCGCTGTGCCCAAGGCTGCTACGATGCAGCCCTGGCCTATGAAGCGCCGTTTATTTCGGGCAAAGATAGCTTGAACAACGACTATACCGGTGCCGACGGCGAGCGCCACGCTATCCCCGGTACACTGGTTATCTCGGCGGTGGGCATTGTGCCCGATATGCGCCGCTCCATCACGATGGATTTTAAGGAGCCGGGCAACCTCATTTATATGATTGGCTCAACCCGTGTTGAACTTGGCGGCAGTCATTACCACCTTGTGAACTATACCGATCCCATCCCCGATAGCAACGATGAAAACGACGAAGGAACGGGCCAGTTTGGAATGCAGGTACAGCGCCCGCCCCAACCAACACCGCGCCCGCGTGCCCGGTTGCAAGCGCTGCATCAGGCGATCCAGGCTGGTCTGGTGCAATCGTGCCACGACTGCTCAGAGGGAGGCCTCGGCGTGGCCCTTGCCGAGATGTGCATTGCGGGTCGGCTCGGTGCCCATATCGAAATGATCAAGGTCAGCGCTATTCCTTTCCAGGATGAAGAATTGCTCTTCTCCGAAACACTGGGCCGCTTCCTGGTGGAGGTGCGCCCCGAAGATGCGGTTTCTTTCCAGGAGTACTTCCGCGAGGTTCCCCACGGGCGCATTGGCATTGTGCAGGGCAGCGGCCTTGATCACCCGCGTCTGCAAATTATCGGGCAGCGCCGCGAATATGTGATTGATGTGCTGGTGAGCGATCTTGAAGAGGCGTGGCGTGGCACGTTGGCCCCGCGTCATCGGCCTGCTGTGCTGCGCTCGCGGCCTGCAACGGCCCCGCTGATGCCGCGCACGACGCGTCCGCGTGTGCTTATGTTGTATGCCAACGGCACCAACCGCGACCGTGAGGCGGCAGTAGCTTGTAATCACGCGGGCGGCGATGCTGAGATTGTGCATATCAATCAGCTTTTGTCGGGCGAACGCAGCATGCTCGATTATGGTATGCTGGTGCTGCCGGGTGGTTTCTCGTATGGCGACAACTTGGGCGCAGGGCGGTTGTGGGCGCTTGATTTCCAGCAGCGGCTTGAAGAAGAGTTGCGCCAGTTTGTGAGCAGCGGTCGCCAGTACTGGGCATCTGCAACGGCTTCCAGGCACTGATTAAGGCAGGCATCCTGCCCGGCTTCGACCTGCACCCGGATGGACGGCGCAGCGTCACCCTCACCACCAACGAGAGCGGGCAATTTGAATGCCGCTGGACCTATCTCGAACCCAATCGCGCAAGCCCGTGTCTGTTCACGCACGGCCTGACTGAGCAACTCTACTGCCCGGTCGCACACGGCGAGGGGCGTTTTTTAGCGGCCAGCGATACCGCCTTGCAGATGCTCTGGCGCAGTAACCTGGTTGCGCTGACCTATGACAGCGACCACGAAGAAGCCCCCTACCCGGCCAACCCGAACGGCTCGGCGCTGGATATTGCCGGTATCTGCAACCCGGCGGGCAATGTGCTCGGCCTGATGCCGCACCCCGAAGACCATATTTTTGTGTGGCAGCACCCACGCTGGCGACGCGGCGAAAAGGGCATGCTGGGGTTGCGCCTGTTCGAGCAGGGCATCCGCCACGCCTGAGACACAAAAGCCCCTCGCCCACGAACGGACGGGGGTAGGGGTGCGGGTTGTTACACCATATGACCGTTCATGCGATGATGATAAACCTCGGTGTACTGCTCGGCAAGCGAGATAAGAAACGCCCGGTAATTGTCCCATTGCTGCTGGATCAGGTTCCATGATTGCTGGGTCCGGGCTGTCTGATGCGCACCGCGCCGCGCACGCCACACCGCGCCAAGCACACCCCCACGTTTGCCACAACCACACGCGCCACGCTGAGCAGCGGCGAGGGTGAGCGCTCGATGACCTCGTCCATTGCACGGCGGGCCTGGGCTGCCGATTTGGGTGTTTCGAGATGACCAGCATTGAGCATATAGTTCATCAAGAAGGCCCGCTGCCAGTATTCGCTCAGTTGATCGGTTGCTGCTTTGATCGCAAAAAAATATAGGATCTTGCGCGACAACCGCAGGATCAGCTTGAAGGGAAGCTGCGCCAGAAAGAGCACCGTGGTGCCAAACCAGCCGCGCTGCGATTGATTCAGTTCCTCCGCTACGCCAGTGGGCAGGCTACGATGGTGATAGCGGGCCACCGCGCCCGGAATGCGCCGCCGGAAGCGGTCTTCAATCATCATATCGACGAGCGGAATAGGAAACAACGCCGCAAGCCCCGCCAGTGTTGCGTCGGCATAAAGCGGCCATTTAAAATCAGTTTGAATATATTGTTGTTCAATCATAGAAAGACCTTTCATTGCGCTCGTTTATCATCCTGCCATTACTATGTATCTACTGTATATTCAGCAAGAGACGTGCCAGTATCCGCGACCGCCACAACACCTGCCCAGCGTGGGCACGGGCTTGCTTTTCTCAGCAATTCGGACTAGCCTTTAAACAGGCAAGATATCACCCATTGAAAGGAATTGCATTGTGAAGCAGCAACAGTCGCCAGTTACTTTTCCGCTTGCCGCCAACCGTCCCCTGCGAATCGCCTTCCTCGATTCGTGGCTTCAGCAGGTTGTTGATGGCAGCGGCACTGCTGCCGCAATTGGTGGCCTTGAACGCGCCCTGATGCAACGCGGCCATACGGTAGTACGCATTACACCGTTCCAGCCATGGCCGCACACCCTGACAGTGCGCCGTCTTCTTTATAATATCCAGCTTCCCGCGCTGCTGCGCAGCCTTCAGTACGATCTGGTCGTGGGGTTTGATATTGACGGCTTCTTGTGGTCGGGCAAGCCCACCGCTACACCCTACGTATGCAGCATCAAGGGCGTGATTGCCGAAGAAGCCCGCCACGAACGCGGCGGCGTGCGTGCGCTGCTCTGGAGCCTCTCGCGTCTCGAACGCATCAACGCACAGTGGGCCGACCTTGTGCTGACGACCAGCGCGTACTGTCGCCGCAAAATTGGCGACCATTACGGCTTACCCACCGAACGGGTGCGGCTGGTGCCCGAAGGCATCGATCTGGCTGGCTGGCGGCGGGTGCAGGCGCGTCTCACAATCCCCCGCGACCCGTTCACGGTGCTGTGTGTGGCGCGGCAGTATCCACGCAAGCACGTGCAGGACTTGCTGCACGCCTTTGTGCTGGTGCGGCAGCGGGTGCCACGGGCGCGGCTGGTCATCGTGGGCGATGGGCCAGAGCACGCCCGACTGCGCCACCTTGCAGCAATGCTCCATCTCAATGCTGCCGTTGTTTTTACCGGAGCGCTTGCCGATGATGAGGTAGTGCTGTGGTACCGCCGCAGTGGTATTTTCTGTCTGCCGAGTGTGCAGGAAGGCTTTGGCATTGTGTTTCTGGAAGCGATGGCAAGCGGCCTGCCCATCGTGAGTACTACCGCCGCCGCCATTCCCGAAGTGGTGCCCCACCGTCAGGCGGGCATTCTGGTGCCGCCTGCTGCACCCGTCGCGCTGGCTGCCGCACTGATCGAACTGCTGGAACAGCCCGACGTGCAGGCGCAGTATGGTGCATATGGCGCGGCACACGTCGAGCAGTACACCTGGGACAATGTAGCAGATCAGTTTCTAGCGGTTGTCGCAGCGGGCAACACCACCCCACGCCTGACACGGCCCGCCCTGCCAGCTATGCCGCGTGTGGTGCGGTGGGCTGCCCGCTGAAGAGCAGGCGATAAGCGCACGGCGCGATAGGTAAGTGGAGTAATGCCCCTTGCCTATCGCCCGGTGGAGCATTTACTGCTGCTGCTGAGTTAGCAGATCGTCAATCGTTGCGCTAAAGATCTCGTATGGCTGTGCCCCGACCACAGCCCATCCATCGATCAGGAAGGTGGGTGTGCTGCGCACGCCAAGGCTCTGTGCGCTGCTGGTGTCGTTCATAATCTGCTGGGCATACTTCTGCTCATCCATACATGCATTAAATGCCTCGGTATCAAGCTGTAGTTCTTCCGCAAACAGCTTCAGATTTTCGCGGGTGAAGTCGCGCTGCCCCTCCACCGCCATACGATTGAACAGGAAATCGTGATATGACCAGAAGGCATCCTGGTCGGCGGCACACTCGCCGGCTTCGGCGGCCCACAGCGATTGCTCACCCAGGAAGGCCAGCGGATAGTACCCCAACCGTACCAACCCGGCCTCGATATAGGCTTCGTCAAGTTGCGGCACCGTTTCGACGGTATGCCGCCCGCAGTACGGGCACTGAAAATCGCTGAACTCGATCATCGTAATGGGGGCATCCAGGTCGCCGCGAAAAGTGGCGCGTCTGGGCAATCAGTTCGCTCATCAGCGCTTCGCGTTCGGCATCGCTTGGCCCCTGCTGGGCGGGTGGCGCGGCGGCGGCAGGCGGGCAGCATCGGCGGCGGCCACCTCGTTACCACCAACCACCTCGACACTGGCCGCATTCTCCTGCTCGGTTGCTATATTCACCACCTGCGCCGTGACAAGGGGCCGCCCGAAGTAGCCTACCATTATACCGAGTAAAAACGTCAGCACGCCGGTAATAAGCACCGCAGCAATGGCACTGTTCCCCTGCCCCGACGAATCATCGTCGACCTGCTCCTCGATCACATCATCCGCTGTATCTGGCGCTGCCGATGCGTTACTATCGTCTGGCATCGTGTTGCGTTCTTTCTCATCAATCATTACAGCACAACTCCCATAATATACGACATGTGCACATCATCATTCACCCTGATCATACCGTGCATCAGACGACCCTATGTTAACATTCAGTGAGAAAGGGTGCAATATTCCGAGCGTACCAATCGGGCCACAGGCACGCGGTGGCAGTACCCAACGCTGAAGCACCCGGCTGGTACACAAAGCACCGGGGGGCGAGGGCCAGGGGTGAGGGGTGTTGTCATTTGCGAACAATCCCGCCGCTCACAGGTGTGGGCTGTGTCACCGCCAGAAAAACCGGACAGAGGCGCTCAACGTCGCGCTGCACGGCTGCCAGTGTGTCGTCGCTGGCAGGAGAGGCAATGCGGGCCTCATACCGGATGTTATAGGGCGAAATCGCAGCGGCTCCCTCCATCTCAAACATGCCCCGAAAATCGATCTCGGCTTTCACTTCAACTTCGAGCGTATCGTAGGTAACATGGTGCTGCACGCCGATAATCAGGAAGGTGTGCGCCAGACAGCTTGCCAGTGACACCAGCAGCATTTCGGGCGAGGTGGGGCCAAGGTTGTAGCCCGCCAGCGCAGCGCTTGAGTCGGTCACCACCGTAAACTCGCGCACCTGCACCGGGCGCACCCCCGACCCACCCGCAACACGCGCCGTTACTGCCAGCGGCACGGCTGGCGTATCGGTCGAGCGCAGATGTTCGCGCAGGGCATCGAGCCTGCCGCGCTTGTAATCCAGGTAATTGGGCAGGGTAGGCATTGCAAACACTCCTTTTTGCTAAGATTGTTGAATCTTTGTATAAATCACACGATGACACGAGTGTAGCATGCTGTGTACACTGATACAACTACATTCCTCCAAATTTCTGTTGTTGCTCCAGGACGAGTTTTAGAAAAGGAGATAAGCAAACATGTGTCCACCGAAATTTTTTGAGCACGTGGCTGGTCAGGCTACCAGCCGCCGCGACTTCTTCAAGTTTGGCCTCGGTGCTGCCGCTGCCACCGCCACCGCGCTGACGGCAACCCAGGTACGCCCGACCTTTGCCCAGTCAGTATCGTTTAACAACGTCGCCGACCTGACCCACATCTTTGGCACCAACACCCCGCTCTACCCCGGCTCGCCCGAGCCAAGCATCAACATTCACGTGACGATTGAAGCAAATGGCTTCTACGGTAACATTCTGCAATACTGGGAGCACACCGGTACCCATATGGATGCCCCGGCCCACTTCGCCGTGGGTGGCATCTACGTCGATCAGATTGCTCCATCCGCGCTGGTAGTGCCGATTGCCGTAATTGATATCAGTGCCCGCGCCGCCGTAGACCCCGACACCGTCGTAACGCTCGATGACATTCTGGCCTACGAACAGCAGTATGGCACCATTCCCGAAAACGCAGGCGTGTTTATGAACTCCGGCTGGGCGAGCCGCTTCAACAGCATCCCCGCTTTTGTCAACCTCGACGGCGACGGCATCCAGCATTACCCCGGCTTCAGCCGCGAAGCAACCGACTTCCTCGAAGCACAGCGCAACATTGCCGGCATCGGCGTTGATACCCTCAGCCTCGACCCCGGCAACTCGATGACGTTTGATGTGCATGTCAACTTCCTCGGCAGCGGTCGGTGGGGCCTCGAAAACCTCGCCAACCTGAACCAGATCCCACCGAGCGGTGCCACGGCCTTTGTTGGTGCGCCGAAGGTCGCCACTGGCTCTGGCGGCCCGACCCGTGTGCTGGCAGTGTGGTAGGCCGCGTTTGCCCTTCTAGTCCCCAATCTGCGCCCCTCTCCTGTAACACAGCGAGCGGGGCGTGTTGTTTTGCGCTTTTACAATGCGTCGTTTGACGCTCCTGCGTATTTTGGGTGAGGAGCTTTGCTATTGCGTATCCAGACCCTCGGCTGGGGCCTGCCGTTTGTCGAACACGTCGATGAACCAACCTTTGTGCCGCCATACGGAGCACGACTACTGGCTGTTTATCCAGGTGCTGAATAAGCAGGGCGAACGGATGGCACAGCGTGACGCACCCCTCCGCGCCAATGATCACCCCACCACCACTGCCCGCCGGATCGTATATCTTGCAGCTTGGCCTGTACGACGTGTCAACATGGGCACGGCTGCCCCCGCAGAATGTCCCCCACGATGACGGCAGCGTTGTATTACCAATGCTGCGGATTGCCGAGTAAGGCGGCCCTTGTGTGCGCCTCGCCGGTCTCGCTTGCGCCACAACCGAACCTGTGCCTATACTACTGTAGCCCTAAAAAAGAACGCTGGATAACACACCGCTAGAGGAGTATTCTGTGTCTGCAAGCAACCCGTTTCCATCGCACTACTTTATCCGCTACGACGACAACGACGACGGTCTTTTTTATACCCAGCCACGCCTGACGGTCCATATCGATGACCGCGCCATTGGTGCACTGCGGGCCTACCTGGGGCGCACCCTGCCCCCCGAAGCCGCTATCCTCGACCTGATGAGCAGCTACCGCACCCATCTGCCCGATGCCCTGCCCACTGCGCGAGTGATGGGCCTGGGGATGAATGCCGAGGAAATGCGCCAGAATCCACAACTTGATGAATGTGTGGTGCAGAACCTGAATAAAGAGCCGCGCCTATCGTTTGCCAATGAGGAGTTTGATGCAGCACTCTGTACCGTATCGGTGCAATACCTCACCCGCCCAGTCGAAGTCTTTGCCGAAGTCGCCCGCGTCCTGAAGCCGGGTGCGCCGTTGGTGGTGAGCTTTTCCAATCGCTGCTTTCCAAGCAAAGCCGTGCAAATCTGGCTCGCCACCAATGACACGCAGCACCGCGAACTAGTGCGGAGCTATTTTGAGCATACCGCCGCCTACAGCCGCGTCGAATTGCACGACCTGCTGCCAGTGCGCTGGTGGGGCGACCCGCTGTATGTTGTGACCGGATACCGCACAACGGACGTGCTATAATGGGGCAACACAAACACCAGATAGCAAGCGAACGTTACGAACGTGGTTGAGAAAAGAAGAAGATCTATACCGATACGTCGGGAGGAAAGGACTGGTGCGTTGACTTCTGGACTGCCCATTTCAAGCGCTCCACAGACGGTGCAGATTACCTGCCCCAACTGTCGGCAGCCCTATCAAACACAAGTATTTAGTCTGGTTGATGTTACGCAGCACCCCGAACTGAAGCGGGCACTGATGGCAGGTCAGATCAACGTGGCGGTCTGTCCCAATTGTGGCTTTGTTTCGATGCTCGGCACACCGCTGGCCTACCACGATGCTGCCAAACAACTGTTTCTGGTCTATATCCCATCCGAACTGGGCCTGCCTGCCGAAATGCAGGAGCGCTTTATTGGTGATGTGACCACGCTGTCGATGCAGAGCCTGCCCGAACAGGCTTCGAAGTCGCACCTGCTGACACCGCGCCGCTTCCTGTCGATGGCCTCGCTGATTGATGCCGTGCTGGATGCCGAGGGCATCTCGAAGGAAGTGCGCGAACAGCAGCGCCGTGTGGTGGAACTGATCAGCCAGCTTGCCGAAGCGCTCCCCGATCAAGCGGGCTTCAAGCAGCTTGTGGATGCGAACCGCGCCGCCTTCAACGAGGAGTTTTTTGGTATGCTTGGTGCCTATATCCAGGCCAGCGCCCGTGAGCAACGCAGCGAAACCGCGCAGGTGCTGGCGCTGTTGCAGCAGCGCCTTGCCGAAGTGCTTGGTATCGATCTGGAGGCAGGCGACGAGATGGACAGCGAGACAGGCGGCGATGAGCTTGAGCTGAACGAGGTCTTGCAGCGTATCGAAGAAGCCCCCGACGAACGGCTTGCCGCCGAGCTTGCCGAGGTGCGCCCCTACCTTGATTACAGCTTTTTCCAGGCGTGGACGACCCGCATTGAGGCCTTGCAGCAGGAAGGCGACACCGCCGCCGCTGAGCGCCTGACACAGCGCCGCCAGCAGATCCTCGAACTGGTGGAGCAGATGGATCGCGAGGCGCAGGCGATGTTCGAGGCGGGTGCGACGACCCTCGAAGAAGTGCTACAAGCCGACGATACTCGCGCCGCGTTGCAGGGCCTGGGCGATAGGCTGGACGAGGCGTTTATGATGGTGCTGTCCGCTAACATCGCGGCAGCCGAACGCACCGGACAGAGCGAGGTGGCCGCTCGCTTGCAGGCGCTTGGTCAGCTTGCATTTGAGGTGTTGCAAGAGAATATGACACCCGAAGAGCGCTTGATCAACGAACTGCTGGCAGCCGAAACGCCCCGCGATAGCCAGCGCACGCTGCGGAACAATGCTGCGCTGGTCACGCCGGAGTTTGTTACACAGCTCAACGAACTGGCAGACGACCAGGAACAACGCGGCACCCAGGCGATCGCCGAGCAGTTGCGACGACTAGCCCGCGAAGCCAGCGCAATGCTGTTTTAGGTACATAGTGTAAGGTGGAAGGCAGGGTGCGCTTACTGTTGCACCTTCAATTGTATACCAACTCATTCGGGTATTCGGGCTACGCTCAAGAGTTATGATTACGTTGCGGCGTTTCTTGCTCTATCTGATCGGGTGGGTTGGGCGCTGGTTGGTGCCCGACCCGCCGACGCACTATCAACGCATCCTGTTGATCAAGCCCGACCACCTGGGTGATATGCTGCTTTGCACGCCAGCGCTGCGCCTGCTGCGCGAACGTAGCCCCGAAGCCCATATCACCATGCTGGCTGGCCCATGGTCGGTTGGCATTATTGAACACAACCCCGACATTGACACCCTGCTGATGCTCCCCTTCCCGGCCTTTGACCGCAACGCCCCCCGCCTGCCGCGCCCACTTGCGCGGCTATGGCCCTACTATCTGCTGGCAAAATACGCGGTGTTGCTGCGAAGCGGACGCTACGATGTGGCGCTGCTGCTGCGTGACGACCACTGGTGGGGCACGGCGCTGGCATTGCTGGCAGGCATTCCGCAGCGCGTTGGTTATGCTACCCCCGAAAACTGGCCCCTGCTCACCCAAGCGCTCCCCTGGCAATCAGGCGATCATGTCACGATGCAGGCGCTCCTGCTGGTCGATGCTATTGAGCCAGTGCTTGCCGGACGCGGTACGCCCCGGCGTGCCAGCGCCACCCGCACCCCCACCGCGCCGCGCCAC
>JAAUSQ010000044.1 GCA_012033195.1 Chloroflexaceae bacterium | reverse complement strand
TGCGCACGCCACGCATCGATGCTGCCGCTATCGGCTTTGGACTGGGACCGCGCATCAATGCAGCGGGGCGGCTGGACGATGCGATACGGGCGTATCACCTGCTGCTAGCCGACGACCTGGCAACCGCGCACGACCTAGCCCGCGACTTGAACCGCGCCAACCGCCAACGCCAGGAGATAACCCGCTCGGTGTTTGAAGCTGCTACAGCGCAGTATGAAGAGCAACTGACAGCGCTGGAAGAAGCCGGGCAGGAGCCGCCACGCCTGATTGTGCTGGCCCGCGACGACTACCCGGCGGGCATTGTCGGGTTGGTCGCCTCGCGGCTGGTTGAGCGCTGGGCGCGTCCGGTGGTGCTGATTGCGCAGGGCGAAACCGAGTCGCGTGGATCGGCCCGGTCGCTGTCAGGGTACAACATTTTCCATGCGCTGAATACCTGCAAGGATCTTTTCATCCGGTTCGGTGGGCATTCGCTGGCGGCAGGCTTCAGCATTGCCAATGAAAACATTCCGCTCCTGACAACCCGCCTGCAAGCGCTGGCCGCTGACACACTGACCGATGCGATGCTGCAACCCGTGCTGCTGATTGATGCGGAAGTGCCGTTGCAGGCGCTCGTGTGGGAGTTGCTCAACGAACTGGCGCTGCTTGAACCATTTGGGCAGGCCAACCCACAACCCGTACTGATGACGCGGCGGGTACGTGTGCAGAGCACAAAAACGCTCGGCAGCGATAACAAGCACCTGAAGATCACGCTCACTGCGCCCGATGCGCCAGCGGTGGCGCGTCCGCTTGAGGGGATAGCGTTCGGGTTGGGGCACCTGGCTGAGCCGTTGCTGCGACACCCGCTGATTGATATTGCCTACACCCTGGAGGCACATACCTGGAATGGTACGGCAAACTTGCAACTGAATATTAAAGACTTGCGGCGGGCACAGCCATAACGTGCAGCGCTTTGCGGCATTGTCAAGTCTTTTAATAGAATATGAACATCTGATCGGAAAGGCTGGCACACCTGCAGTTCAGCGCGTGCTATACACATTTCATGCAAATTATGCATTCGAAACTGAAAAATCTCTCACAAGGGGGTTGACTTTAACCCCTGGCTAATGTATAGTAGCAATCGAAGAGTGGAGATGGTACAGGTTATGTCATTTTACGCCGTGATGATTCGGGTTGTGTGTGCAACACGTTCAGCATATGATAAGCGTCGATAGCTCATCGTCTCGCAGGTGAGGGGAGCAGGGTAAGAGCTAAGCGATTCTCTTGCGCCTGCTTTTTCGGTTACATTGAAGCAGAAGCACATACACCCCGTATAGCTGCGCTGGTGCAGTTAGGTGCACGGATGGAGGATGGTAAGCGGAACCATCTGCATAAGCAGGATGTAGAACTCTTTGCTGTATTCTACCACAATATACGCCGTGCATATCACCACGTGTTGATAGGCGGTACAGGATAAGACAGGAGTCGGGTGTAATGATGGAGCAGTTGCTAGAGATCGCACGCACGCAAGGATATCTGACGTACAGTGATATTCTCGAAACATTCCCGCAACCAGAAATGCACGTTGGCGACATTGACCGCATTTATGCCGACCTGCAAGCGGAAGGAATCAAGGTTGTAGAATCAAGTGCCGATCTCGAAGATGACGCGCAATCGGGCGATGAAAACGAAGAAGATGAGGTTCTGAACGACTTCCCCGAGCTAGCTGATATTGCTCTTGATGATCCAGTACGTATGTATCTCCAGGAGATTGGACAGGTTCCGCTCCTGACGGCTGAACAAGAAGTAGAGCTTTCCAAGAAGATGGAAGACGGCGACCATGCGCGCTCCCGCCTCGAAGAGCATGGCCATAATATGACCCCTGATGATTTTTATCACCTTGAGCGTCTCTGGTTGATTGGCTGCGAAGCACGGCAACGCCTCATTCAAGCGAACCTGCGGCTGGTAGTTTCTATTGCTAAAAAGTATACCTCGTATGGCCTCACGATGATGGATCTGGTGCAAGAAGGCAATATCGGCCTGATGCGTGCTGTCGAGAAGTTTGATTACCACAAAGGTCACAAATTCTCTACGTACGCCACTTGGTGGATTCGTCAGGCCATCACCCGCGCCATCGCCGACCAGAGCCGCACCATTCGCCTGCCCGTCCATATGGGCGAAGCTATCAGCCAGGTGAAGCGCACCTCACACAAGCTTCAGCAGTCGATGCAACGGGAACCGACTCCCGAAGAAATTGCCGATGCAATGGGCATCAGCCCCAACAAAGTACGCCGCACCCTCGAAGCCTCGATGCACCCGCTTTCACTGGAAATGCCGGTTGGTCAGGATGGCGAAGGGCGGATGGGCGACTTTATCGAGGATGACCGCATTGCAACGCCTGCCGAAGCCGCTGCTGCTTCGATGCTGCGTGAGCAGATTGAAGAAGTATTGCAGAAGCTGCCCGAACGTGAGCGCAAGATTATTCAACTGCGCTACGGCTTGAAGGATGGGCGCTATCGTACCCTCGAAGAAGTCGGCGTTGAGTTTGGTATCACCCGTGAACGCATCCGCCAGATCGAAGCGGTGGCCCTGCGCAAGTTGCGCCACCCGCACCTGGGCAAGAAGCTGCGCGGATACCTGGATTAAAGCGCATCCTGGATGGAACTTATCATGGACGTGCAACGTCCTCTGCTATATGATCAGGTCTATGGTACAATGAATCCTCGATTGTGTTGCTCGGTATCCTCGCCGTGCTTGATAGAGATGGAGTATCACGTATGACGGACCCCGAAAGCATATTGCGGCTCGGCATTGAGGCCGCAAAAGAGGGCAACAATGATGATGCCCGCGACCTCTTCCGCCTGTTGACCCGTGAAGACCCGAATAATGTCAACGGGTGGCTGTGGCTGGCTGGTGTTGCCGAAACGCAGGCCGAACGTCGGCAGGCGCTGGAACGGGTGCTGGCGCTCGATCCAACCAACGATCTGGCGCGTCAGGGCCTTGAGTCGCTCAATAACCAGACTCGCAAATTGCCGGAAGATGACATGCCGGCCGCACGTCCTGCGCCTGCTGCCGCCTCGACGTATGACGATGACGACCCGTTTGCCGAACTGGATGGCCTGTCCGATGTATTTGAGCAAGATCCGGGCGCGGTACGGCGTGCCGATGCGATGCCCGACCCAACCCGCGAAGCCACAATTGCCGGGGCTGCCGCCGCCAGTGCCGCCGATTCCGACCGTACCCCACGTGAACGGTCGCGCTTTACGCCCAGTGCAGCATCCTCGTCGTCGCGCTCGTCTCGTTTCTCAAGCAGCGGAAACCGATTACAGAAGGATGAAAGTGCAATGTCGCAAATGTCTGATGGGTTGCGCCGCTATGGGCGGTATATTTTGTTGGCGCTGGCGCTGATCCTGGCGTTGGTCTTCTTTCTGCTGATTGGTGGGCCGCGCCTGGGCTTCTTTGGTGGCGGCAACGAAGTTGCTGAGCAGCCGATGGTTGACCCAACTGCAACCCCGCTGGCAGGCACAGAAGGCGGCGATGCGGTGCTGGGTGGTGGGGATACAGAGACTGAAACGGGCGGCGAAACAGGTGACGGCACGACCGATACTATCACCGATACCGAAACACCGGGCGCTGAAGGCGGCGTAGTTGAGGGTGTCACCGACACCGAAACACCAGGCACCGAACAGCCGCAGCCAACCGAGCCACAACCTGAGCAACCGCAACCCGAACAACCGGCAGGTGGGAATGGTCCGGTGCCCGACCCGGCAGCCGCCAACCCGCAGATTGTACCGGCCAACACACCACTGGAAAGCAATGGCTGGCTGTACGACTTCCAGCAGCAGCAGTTTGCAACGTACTTTGCCTTTCCGGTTGGGAACGTTCAGCCGCAGCAGGGGCGATTGGTTGTAGTGCTGACGTTTGTTGCTAATCGTTCGGGTACAACGCAGTCAGTACCTTCCGATTTCTTTGTGCTGAAGGACGCACAGGGCCGCGTGTACAATCCAATTCCGTCGGCCTCAACTGCCTACCTGAATGCGTTCGGGCGCGGTGTGGCTGCCGATCTGAGCCAGGAAGATCCGGTGCCTGCTGATGGCATTACCCGCAGCGTGCCGATTGTGTTTGATGTGCCGCCCGATGCAACGGATTTGCAGTTCTTTGCCCGCAGCAATCCGGCGCAGGGTTGGGTGGTGTTGAGTAATGTACAGTAAGCTCGCCACTCTGCGCTGAGCATACAATCAGGCTTGCAATGTCCGACGAAGTACCCCAATTGACCGAGCAACAAACTAAGCGGGTGGCGGGAGATTCCCGACCACCCGTTATGTTTCAGCACTTGTTCCAACGCAGCCGTGCCGCCGCTGCTGCGGGCGATCTGGCGGGTGCGCGGGCATTGCTACGGGCGCTGACCCATCAGTACCCCGACCAGATCGAGGGGTGGCGCGAACGGGCCGCACTTGCCGAGACAGCTAGCGAACGTGTGTATGCGCTTGGTTGGGTGCACAATCTCGAACAGCCTGCCGCCCCGCCAAGCAGCCAGATGCCATGGCGGTTGCTGGTGATAACAAGCGTTATAGTGTCGCTGCTGGTGGTGATTATTCAGGCTGCTATTCTGGGCATCGAGCAGGGACAGGTGCAGCAGGTTGTCGAGTCGGCGGCAAGTATCCCTTCATCCAGGCCGCTGGATGCGACAGCACTGGCGCAGATGTTTGAGATGCCTACCCCCACCGTTACCGACTGGCACCCGCAGCCGTCGCCCGTACCCGCCGGACACCTGCATACTTATGGATTATGGCAGGGTACGCTGCTGCAAAACGACCATGCCAGAGTGCTGGACGAGGTGCCAATTGGTATTACCACGACCGGACGGCTGATTGTAGCGCTGGTATCGGTGGGTAACCTGACCAGCGAGCCGCGCCAGATGCCCGCTGATCTGTTTGCGCTTGTGGACGACCAGGGGCGCTATCACTTCCCGCTTGCTGGAGCATCCACGCTCTACCTGAACCAGTTTGGACGCGGCACCGTCGGCGATCTTGCCTTTGAGGATGCACTGCCACCGTACGGAGCGCTGATCAGTGTGCCGCTGCTGTTTGATGTGCCGCTCGATACTCAGTCGTGTGTGCTGGTGCTTGGTGAATACTCCGATGCAGGCTGGCAAATTCCCTGCCTCGGTGCGGCATCCTGATGCTAGCCCGTTCAGATATCGAGCCGCCGTATCGCTAGCATCGTCATATCATCGGCCTGGGGTGCCGTCCCCATATAGTGCAATACATGGCGCTCAATCCGTTCGAGCAAACTATCTGCACTATCGGCGGGAGAGAGCAGGTTGCGCAATGCCGCTTCGCTAAGCAGTTCGCCCGCCGGATTGCGGGCCTCGGTAATACCATCGGTGTAACAGAAGAGGGTATCACCCGGCTCGAAGCGTACCTGCTGAATATTGAATGCTGCCTTGGGGAGCACACCAACAGCGGGGCCGGTTGCGTCCAGTTCGCTTTTAATGCCTTCCTTGCCAATCAAAAGTGGCGCATTGTGGCCGGCATTGACATAATGCATCAAGCCCTGCTGCGGGTCGAGCACACCAAAAAAGAGCGTTGCGAACATATGCGGCTTGCGGTGGTTTTCAATAAGGTACTCGTCCGTCATCACAATGGCGTTGCGTAATCCGGCGGTACCAATCATCGGAGCTGCTGGGCGGTGTGTTATTGCATCGTTGCGCTGCTGCAACCGCTCATCCAGTACATCCGTCCATCGCAGGGCCGTGTTCTGGCTGGCGAAGGCCCGTACCAGGCTCCGAATCAGCGCCATAAACAGCGCCGACCCCAGGCCCTTCCCGCATACATCGGCGATGACCAACCCGTAACGCCGCTGCTGGGTCATGGGGAACACATCGTAAAAATCGCCCCCCACCTCGTAGGCCGGAGCAAACCGGGTTGCAATATCCCAACCGGGCAATTCGGGCAGTGTGCGCGGCAGAAAACCAGATTGGATCTGGTGACCGATTTGAAGCTCGCGCTCATAGCTCAACCGCTCAATATCTTCGGCGCTGCTATTGGTGGCCCGCTGATGATCGAGCCAGAGTTGCAGCCGCACCCGAATGAGTCTAGGTGGGGATTGGATGGGCAGATAATCGGAAGCGCCAGCGGCCAGTGCCCGTTCAATGGCAAACGGGTCGTGTGGCATCAGCACAACCACGGGCGGCATCTGGTCAAGTTGTGTATGGGGGATGCGCTGGAGTATTTCCAGGCTGGCCCCCAGCAAAATCAACCCGATGGTATGAAACTGTTCGGGCAGGTGGCTGGCAATATGCACCCGGAAACCAAGCTCTTTGATCTGTTTGACCAGCGTACGGTGCTGGTCGTCGTCCGGGCCAATAAAGAGAATATGATCAGTATTCATCATGCACGTACCTCCGCAATCCGTTTCGCCAGATCATGCCCCTCCCAGGCAGCAACGTTGCGCTGATAGAGTAGCGCCATCCAGATGGGTAGCGGCGGAATAACAACAATCAAGCCCACAATCCAGGCAAATACACTAATGCCCTGCGCCGCCAGCGACTCTTCACCGAGGGCCAGCAGCAGTGGGAAGGGTAACATCATCCCGATGGTGACTGTCACAGAAATGGTTGTGGCACCAAAGACCATACTGGTGACTAAAAACGCCAGCACGTTGCTAGCGAGTCGGTAGCCGACCAGCGCCATGCTGCGCTCCATTGCTTTGCCAAAGCCCAGGTTATCTTGCACAAAAGGCTGCAACGCGTAAACAAGGCTGGTATAGGTTGCCCCACTCATAACCAGGCTGAAGGCATAAAACAGGATAAACAGCACCCCCACCAGTGTGCCAACAATGATAGCAACACCAGTGCC
The DNA here is from genome assembly GCA_012033195.1 of Chloroflexaceae bacterium. Taxonomy (GTDB): domain Bacteria; phylum Chloroflexota; class Chloroflexia; order Chloroflexales; family Chloroflexaceae; genus JAAUSQ01. The sequence goes on along the minus strand of JAAUSQ010000044.1, from coordinate 14,526 downwards.
AAGCGCTGAATCGCTCGGAACGCCAGCCAGCCCACCCAGCAGAAATGAGAAGCCGCTGATGCCCGGACAAAGGCAAACAAAATAAATGACGGTTGTCACGATCTGGACGAGGAACAGAAAGATGAAGCTATAGCACCCCATTCCGATCAGGCGAACCGGAGCCAGCGAATTGAGCAGGGTGGTCCCAAGGTGGAGCGGCTGATTGTGCTGCACGATCAGCACAGCGCGCCCCAGCGCATGCACCAGCAGCAGGGCCAGCGGGAGTGCCAGCAAGACTGCCAGGACGCCGATCCATTCCATGCTAAAGATGATCGACAGACCAATGCCAACTGCACATGGTACGACCCAGATTGATGTAAGCAGCATAAAACTCACGAAGCCGTGCCGATAGATACGTAAGCCTTCATCGAGCAGATTGAGCACTCGGAAGAGTTCCTCGCCAAAGCGATTATTTAGCATAAGGTTGTTACCTACGAGCCTGGAATGAGTCAGCGGTTGTGATCGTGTTCAGGAGTTCTTCTTCGCTGGCAGCGCCCCGCTTAAGGCGCTGCAAGAGCATGCGAAGTGTGGCGGTATCATGGTGCGCTGGTGGCCTAGCTCTGCGATAAACGTTTCGTCGTCTCCATTCGGATTAATGCCAAACGGCCTAGCCAGTCGCCGTTTAAAGCGGGTGTAGTAGTGGTGGGCGATAAACTGGCGCTTGTTGCCACGTTGAAACAGATCGGCCATGCTTTCGACATACTCGGCGCTACTGCGCAGGGCTACTTCTTCGAGCAACGGCACAGGCTGCCCGAAGCGTCGTCCGGTCAATATCAGGTAGAGCGCCAGTACCGCCAGTGTGTAAAGCATCGCCCATCCCCATGCGCTGCTTAGAATGATACCACGCAGCGAGGGCGGTTCGAAGAAGCCGTGATGATATTCATCAAACAGGATACGCGCACCTTCGGGCAGGGTATTCAGCAGATTGAGCACCAGTGCTGCGCTCTGCTCATCGCGCAGTCCTTCGTTGGTAAAGGGATAGATCGCAGAGCCAACATAAATATAGCCCTCGCCGCGCTGCATCCCCATCAACACAGTTGCATCGGCATTGCCCACCAGATGGGCTACGTCGGGGCGTTCGGTCTCAATCACACGTCCAGTATTGACGGGCACCAGTTCGAGCGGGGGAGCCTGGAAGACCGGTTGCAACACTACCGCCGAGGCTATTTCTGTCTCACCGTCGCTGCCTTCATAGGGCACAATCTCCAGTTCGAGCGCATCGATAAGCTGGTTGAGTGCGCCAAACAGTTGCGAGCGGTTGTCGATCAAAATCAAGGTACCGCCTTGCTCAACCCAGGTCAGGACTTCCAGGCTTGCCGTGCGGTTGATATTGCGGGACGGGTTGAGGATGACGAGGGCATCGGTGCTGCTATCGATGGTAAAGTCGGTATACTCTAGACGTTGGGCATCGTAGCCCAGCGCCTGCGCCCAGCGCAGCAGCGCCAGTGCGCCACCGGGTGCGCTGGAACGAGTGGTAGGAGTCCTGCCCTCGGTATCGTCTTCGGTCTGGGCTGGCCCCAGAATAGTGAAGACCACCAGTACGACAAACAGTCCCAGCAAAATAAGCAGGTCACGGCGGCGAGTTGTCATAGGTGGTCTTTCTGCCTCAACTCAGAAAATGGCGTGCAAAAGTAAACACCTGTGGATCATCGAAGTAGGCGTGATGGTGGATGCTGGCCGTATAGGTACGTTCGCCCAGCAAGATGCTGCGCGGGGCATCAACCGATAGCATGCTGGAAGTGCGTACTACCAGATCGTTTGGTTCGTTGAAAAAAGCTGCGCTGCCAGTGCCTGGAACGCCTCGCGGAAAGATGTTTGCGGAATGGAAGCGATGTCAAAATTGGCGGTGGCGGCGGCGTAACGTGCGGTCGTTGTGGCGGCATGGTCGGGCATGTTTAGTTGGTCGAGGAAATCGCTACCGGGTGCCATCGCTGTCAGACCAGGCAGGTCGAAGACAAACTGCCCGCCCGCCCGCAGAATCAAGCTCAGGATGCCCCCCAGAAAGGTGGCCTGAACGCCCACACCCGCCGCTGTGCCGAGCCAGCTTATAGTATTAAAGCCAAGCGTCACCAACCGATCCCACTGTTCGTACTCGGCAATCTCGGTGCCTGCATTCGGTGTGCCGACCATCATCACCCGCTCAATCGTCAGGCCCGGTACTGAGGGCACCAGTTCAATCAGGCTGCGGGCCACCAACCCGCCCCGGCTGTGGGCGATAATGTCCATGCTCAGGTTCAGATCGGCAGGGATGATCTCATACAGCGTGCGGGCATTCTCAAAGGGTGTTGGCAGCAGCGAGGGATGATCGTAGGCCAGCACTGCATCGTAGGCGGGACCAAACGCCTGGATCCAACGCACGGGCATGCTGTTGACACTGTTGCTGGTAAAGCCGTGAATAAAGAGCAGGACGCGGTAGGGTTGCCCCGGTGTGAAGCGGGCATACCACGCGGCGGCATCGGGCAGTTCGCCTGTCACCGTGCCATCCGTCCCGACCGTCAGCACGCGGGTAGGTGTTTCGCGTTCGGCAATCCGGCGGTGTAGGTCGTTGGCGATAGGTGCCTTGAGCAAATGAACGACCCGCTGCACAAGTGCAGGGGGGCTGTTGCGCTGCTGCCAAACACATCGGGCGGTATGGGCAGCGTACCACTGACCATACGGTGCAGCGGGAAGTAGCGTTTGTGATCGGGTGTGGCGCTGATGCCCAGTACCTCTGCCAAGCCAGGCTCCGATGGGGTGGCAGATTGCGGCAAGGTCATATCGTAGATGATGCCATCGGGGGTGTGTATCTCCTGCATCAGGGCATAGCAGGCGTGTTCGGCAGGGTCAACCTCAAATTCAAGCATCGCCATCTCTGCGCTGTTTTCGTCGGGCATACCCGGCGACAGCGGCACGCCAAACAGGGGCGCGGGTGGTTCCGTCCAGAGTTCAAACGGGCGGTGCGCCGCCGCAAAGTCGGGCAGATTGGCGAGTGCTGGCGGCGTAGCCACCCCGCCCAGAACCAGCGATTCCTTCGTATCGAGGCCAGTGCGAACGGTGCCATACAGCGCACGCAGTGGCTGTAGCACAACGTGCTGGCTAATTTCGACACGTTCTGGGCCGTGCAGCTCGTGGGTTGGCATACTGCGGTGCTCCCTTCGGGTAGACGGGCGGTTGTGCTGCTGCTATGATTATCGCCAAAATCGGCACGGTCGTCAACTGCCTTGACAAGATGGGGGCAGACGTTTTACAGTGGAGATGCAGAATGAAGGGTATGCTGGGGAGATGTCATGCCCTCGCCATTTCCAGGAATGAATCCATACCTTGAAGGTAACGAGTGGACTAGTGTTCACACGGCGCTCGCGCTGGCACTTGCACGCCAGCTTGCGCCGCTGCTCAGTCCGCGTTATATTGTGCGCCCTGAACAGCGGTTTATCGCGGAGTCTATGCAAGATATTGCAATTGTTTCGCGTACGCTGTATCCTGATGTTTTAATTGCTGCTAGAGATGAAGCAATGGGTACTGCTGCTGTTGCAATGCCCAGTACCGCCCCTCTTCAACTAGCAACCGTTATTCCGGACGAAGAACCCCAGATAACCCTTGAAATCCGCGATGCCGCACATCGGGTGCTGGTTACGGCGATTGAGGTATTGTCATTGAGCAATAAACGATCAGAAGGTTACGGGGAATATGTTGAGAAACGTACTCGTATCTTACGAAGCCGCGTTCACCTGCTTGAGATTGATCTGCTGCGGCGGTGGGTGCGGGTACCGATGCGTGAGGCGTTGCCCGATGCCCCCTACTTTGTGTTACTCAGCCGGGCCGAACGTCGCCCCCTGACTGAAGTATGGCCGGTCGCGCTGCATGATCGCCTGCCACGCATTCCAGTGCCGCTGCTGCCTGGTGACGCAGATGTGCCCCTGGATCTCCAGGTTGCACTGGATACGGTCTATGATGAATTGCGGTACGATTTATCCATCGACCACACACAGCCGCCGGACGTTCCCCTCGACGGCGACGATGCTAGATGGGTTGCCAAATTGGTGCAGCCATAACCCGCTGAGACTGCTATAATACAAGCTACGGATTGACCCCTGAAATATACAGACGATTTATGACCTCATCTATTCTTAGTGCATTAAACGAAGCCCAGCAGCGTGCTGCCCAGATTGTCGAAGGGCCAGTGCTGGTACTGGCGGGACCGGGCAGCGGCAAAACGCGCCTGCTTACCCATCGTATCGCCTACCTGATTGAAGAGGTAGGTGTTGACCCGTTTCATATTCTGGCGGTGACGTTCACCAACCGTGCCGCCCGCGAAATGCGCGAACGGCTCGACCAGTTGATCGGTGCGGGACGCACAGCGGCGCTGACGATGGGCACCTTCCATAGCATCTGCACCCGCTTCTTGCGGCGCGATATTCCGCATATGGGGCGTGAGCGTGACTTTGCGATTTATGATTCTGACGATCAGGATCGGCTGATGCGGCGGGTGCTGCGCGAGCTGAGCCTGGATGAGAAGAAGTTCGCGCCGCGTGCGATCAAGGCGCAAATATCGAGTGCCAAGAATGAACTGGTGAGCGTGCAGGAATATGCCCGCCTGAACCGCAGCAACTACTTCGATGAGATTGTCGCCCGTTGCTACGAGCGCTATCAAGCATTGCTGCGCGAGAGCAACGCGCTCGACTTTGATGATCTGCTGGTGGATACCACCCGCCTGTTTGAGTTGCACCCGGACGTGCTGGCAAAATACCACGAGCGCTATCATTTTCTGCTGGTTGATGAATACCAGGATACCAACCGGGCGCAGTATATGCTGGTACGGCAACTTGCCGCAAAGAAGCGCAACCTGTTTGTGGTGGGCGACGATGATCAGTGCTTGCCCGCCGGTACACTGGTCGCCACACCAGAAGGACACCGACCAATTGAGCAGATTGAGGAGGGGCAGGTGGTGTGGAGTGCTGCTGGGAAGGGCCGCACTCATCGCGGACAGGTGCAACGGGTGCGTACCCGCCAGTATCGTGGTGTGGTGATGCGGATTGCATTGCAGAGCGGTCAGACACTGACACTCACTCCAAACCATATGTGCTTTGCCAAGCTTGGCATGCGCGACAATATGTACTATGTTTACCTGATGTATCAACACGATAAAGGCTACCGCATCGGGCAGACGCAGGGGGTACGTTTCAACGATAAGGGCGAGCGCACACACGGCTTGCGGGTACGGTCGGCGCAGGAGCATGCCGACAAAATGTGGCTGCTGCATGTATGCAATAGCTCGAATGAAGCAACATACTATGAGCAGTTGTATGCATGTACCTACGGCATCCCGACGCTGGTTTTTCATACCAATGGACACGGGCCGCTGGCACTCGCTCAGGTCGATATAGATCGGTTGTATGCCGCTGTTGATACACAGGCGCGGGCCGAGCAGCTAATGGCGGATCGGGGCCTCTCGTTTGACCACCCCCATTATCGACCAAAAGGCACCGTGCGCGGCAGTACCAATCGGTTGGTGGTGCATCTGAGCATGTTTGGTGGAAGCCGTCCTTCTGCAGCATCGCCGTGGTTTGCTCATCGGGTGTGGCTGAATACATCGGACAAACTGCTTGAGCAACAGGTACAGCGCACCATGTCTACGCGGGTAGGGCGCAAGGATACCTGGCGGGTTGAGCGGCATTTTGTGCAGGTGCAACCTGCCGAGATGCTGGCCCGCGAGCTTTATAATGTGGCGGGCGCGGTTGATATTGCACGGTGGGCCATGCTCACCGACCGCCGCAAGTTTGCCTTTCAGCCTGCTTCGCAACTCTGCCCTACAATGCTTGTTCCCGTCTGGCGCGATGGCGCGATTGTGGAAGAAGAAATTGTATCGGTTGAGCGGGTAGACTACGATGGCCCGGTGTACGACCTGGATATTGCCAACGTACATAACTATGTTGCTAATCAGATTGTCGTGCATAACTCGGTGTATGCGTGGCGCGGCGCAGATATCCGTAATATTTTGCAGTTTGAAGATGACTACCCCGACGCGCAGGTGGTGCTGCTAGAGCAGAACTACCGCAGCACCCAGGCGATTCTTGATACCGCCCAGGCGATTATTCGCGGGGCGCGGCGCAAGCACGATAAGCAACTCTGGACCCAGAACGGCTCCGGGGTGCAGGCGACGCTGATTGAGGGCTACGACCAGAACGACGAGGCGCAGCGCGTTGCCGATGAAATTACCCATCTGATGGCGCGTGAGGGCTACCGCCCCGGTGACTTTGCGGTGATGTATCGCACCAATGCCCAGAGCCGCGCCGTGGAAGAGGCGCTGATGGCGCGTCATCTGCCCTACTACATTGTGGGGGGCACCCGCTTCTATGAGCGCAAGGAAGTGAAAGATGTGCTGGCCTATCTGCGGGTGGTGTGCAACCCCGCCGACAGTGTGAGCATGGAACGCATTATCAATGTACCGAAGCGCAGCATTGGCGAGCGCACGGTTGCCGACTTGCAGCGCTGGGCCGCTGAACTCGGTATGTCGGTGTATCACGCGCTGCGCGAATTGCAGAGCGAACCGGATGCAGGGCCGTTCACGCCGCGCACCACCAAAGTATTGCTCAGTTTTCTGACGCTGATGGATGGGCTGATTGCCGAGCACCGCGTGCGCCCGCTGGTTGAATTGCTCGATGTGATTGTTGAGCGCACCGACTTCAAAGCGGCGTTGGAGCGGGAGTATGGCAGCGACGAAGGCGAAGATCGCTGGAACAACGTGCTGGAACTCTATACTGTTGCTGCCGACTATATGCACGTGCCGCTTGAAAACCAGCTTACTGCCTACCTGGAAGAGATCGCACTGGTGGCCGATGTCGACAGCCTCGACCAGCGTAACGATGCCGTGACGTGTATCACGCTCCATCAGGCCAAGGGGCTTGAGTATCCGGTGGTCTTTCTGATCGGGTTGGAAGAGGGCATCCTGCCGCATAGCCGTTCCAGCGACGAGCGCGACAAACTGGACGAAGAGCGCCGTCTGCTGTATGTTGGAGCGACCCGCGCCCGCGAACGGCTGTACCTGCTGCATGCCTTCAAGCGCACTTCGTATGGGCGTACCAATCTGGGCATCCCGTCGCGCTTCCTGGCCGATATTCCACGGGACCTGCTGCGGCAACCGGGCAAGCGTGATGCAAAGTCGCTGGTGCAAGCCCAGACACGCATGTTTACCGACCGCAGCACCTATAGTACAACAGGCCGTGCGCGAGGTGAGGGCCGTATGGCGCGAGGCGGTGCAGCGGGCGAAAAAACGGCCTTTATACCAGGGCAGCGCGTGATGCATAGCACCTTCGGTGAGGGGGTGGTGGTCAGCAGCAAGCTCGTTGACGGTGATGAAGAGGTGGTCGTCAATTTTGTCAGCAAGGGCGAAAAGCGATTGCTAGCGAGCTTTGCCCGTCTGAAGGCGATATCATAATATCAGGCACGGGGCACGGGGCTTACAAACAAGAGCACAGCCCCAGCGGGGCTTCGTGTTTCAGCCCGGTGCTTCTTCAGCGCCGGGTATGCTTACCCCGCGCCCCACGCCTGCCTATGCGTGGGCCAGCAACTCGGCTTCGATACGGAGCCGTTCGGCCAGAAACTGGCGCAGTGCCCGCGCTGCTGGTGGCGCTACCCGGTCGTCGCGCCAAGCTAGCCCCAACGTACGCTGGAGTTTCTGGTCGCTTACGGGCAACACCGCCAGACTATCGTCGCGGGGCACTCCCAGCCGTGGCAGCAGCGAGATACCAACTCCCGCCGCAACCAGTTGCAACAGCATATCGATTTCGCCGCCTTCTAACACAACATGCGGAGTGTAGCCGGCACGCTCACAGGCGGCAACCGTCGCATTCCGCAGTTCGTAATCTTCCGAGGTGAGCACCCAGCGCTCTGTGCGCAAATCGCTCAGGGCAACGGTGGCCTGCCCCGCCAGCGGATGGCTGGTACTGGTGACAACAATCATCTCTTCGCTGAACAGTTCAGCCACCGTCAGCGCCGGGTCATCGACGGGCAGCGCCACCACTACCAGATCCGCCGTGCCGGTTTCAAGCAGTTCAACCAGTGTCTGCACGCCAGCTTCGTGCAGCCGGAAATCGATCCCAGGATACTGCTGGCTGAAGGCCGCCAGCGCACGCGGCAGCAGGCGGGTGCCAACCGTCGGGGTGGTCCCCACCGCAACACGGCCCCGCCGCAAGCCGACCCGCTCCGCCATCTCAGCCCGAGCCGCCTCTACCTGGGCCAGGATAGCGCGGGCATGTGGCAACAGAGCTTCTCCCGCTTCTGTCAGGCGCACGCTGCGCCCCACCCGGTTGAACAGGGCCACATCCAGTTCCTGTTCAAGCTGACTGATCTGCTTGCTCAACGCTGGCTGGGCAATGTGCAATTCTTCGGAAGCACGGGTCACGTGTGAGTGCCGCGCAACCGCTTCAAAGTAGCGTAAATGCCGTAGCTCCATAGTATCCTCGTGGGGCTGTAACGATATTCATTCTTTTTTATTATAACGTACTTGCTCTAAATGCAACGAAGAAGCCCTTCACAGAAAGAGGACGTTTATTTACTATGAATAAGGTTGGAAGCACAAAAGGATACCTGGAAACAGCCTGTTTTGTACCATTTATGCCGAGATGGGGTATGGTATACTTACCCTTATATCTTTCGTTTGCCAACCAATGTGGTAGCTCCTTCGTGCATCGCATCGTCATGAAACACAGTGAGGTGTTCTATGTTACATCCAACCGAACTTGACTCTACCGTGGCTACACTGATTCAGGAACAATTGACCCAGCGCAACTGGCGTATTCTTGGTGCGCAGGGTTGTGTCCTCGGTATCGATCTGGGCGCGTATGGCTTACGGGTGGCACTGGTCGATCTGGGCAACCAGGTATACACCAGTTCGTACACCGATGTGCAGGGGACCAGTCCGCATGCTATGATCAACGATGCTGTTGCGCTGGCACACGACTTGCTGGCAGCACAGCATATCAGGCCCGAAAAAGTGCTGCGGGTTGGGCTGGGCTTTGGTGGGCCAGTCGATGCCAAACGGGGGAGCATTCGGTTATCGCCGCGTATGTCGGGATGGGAAAACTTCCCGCTGCGCGAACACTTCGAGCAGGTGTTTGATGCAATGACCCTGATCGAAAATGATGCCAACCTGATCGCGCTTGGCGAGGCTACCTTCGGCGTGGGCAAAGCATACAACCATTTGTTGTACCTGCATCTAAGCAGTGGTGTTGGTGGGGGTCTGGTGCTGAATGGGCGATTGCATCCGGGTGCTACCGCAGTGGCGGGTGAAATCGGCCACACAGTGGTGCTGGAGGGCTACGATAAGAACGGCACGCCGCCGACGCTTGAAGAGATGGTATCGGTCTCCGGTCTGCTGCGGCGCGTCACCGAGCGCGGTCTGGCAACGGCCAAACTTGAGGATGTGTTCGGGGAGCACCCGGCGGGGCAGCAAGTGGTGGATGATACGGTGCTGCTGCTGGCAACACGGCTCGCTCTGATAGGAGCGCTTATCGATCCCGATATTATTGTGTTGGGAGGCATTGTCGTGCGAATAGGTGGGCCTGCATTCGTTCAACAGATTGGGGAACAGGTGCAGCAGTACATCGATCCGCGTATGCTGCGCCCGATTCCGGTAGTTGCCTCGGTGTTGGGTGTCGATAGTGTGGCAATCGGGGCGCTGGCGCTGGCGCTCGATAGTATGAGCGAATAAGTTCGCCTCATAGTGCGCAGATTTTCTTGCGGGTAGACTGGCTGTATGCTATACTTGCAAAGATATGGACAAACAGTAGGAAATCGGGTGGAACACAGCAGGGGGCATATCGAGAACCTGCTGTATTGGTGTGCGTAGCAACCGGAGTACTATGGACGCGAAGCAGATTATATATGGCGAAACTGCGCTAGATAAACTCTCTCGATGGTTGAAATCGACGGGTGAACCAAAGGATGTCCGTGAGGTTGTCCAGAAGTATCTTGAAATTTTGCGTGAAATGGTGCTGGAGGAGAAAGTATGAGCAACCCAACATTTGAAGGCACCATCGAGCAGCAATCGTTAGCCGCCGAGGTGTTCCGCCTGATGACGACCCAGGCACGCTTCTTTGCCGAAGATGCGCCAATTCGTCAGACGCTTGGCAACCTTGTCGAGTTCCTGTCCCGTCAGCATAGCCAGGAAACGGCAATCATGGCGACGGCGATTGACACAGCACTTCAGATGAATGCCCATATTTTCGAGCGTGAAGAACGCGACGATGACGTGGTGTATGTGACATCGCGCCTGGGAGCGTTTCGCCCACGCCAGCCAGATATGACGCATATGTTTAAGAAGCGGCTGTTCGACCCCGAAAATCCATTACCGATTGACGATATCAGTGTGGTTGTATCAACATCGCGCCCGGTGCTGACTACCGTTGAGCCGGTGTACATCTCCGATTACTGGCAGCAGCAGTCTGGCATCAAGGTGCCAATCGATGACGAGACGGGTACCATTGCTATCGACACTGGCCTGCCGGTGTATACCACTGCGCCACAAGAGGGTGTCGAGACACCTGCCGAGCCGCGCTTTGCAGCGCTGGAGCGTATTATCGAAACGGAAGATGTCGCCGTATTTGGCAGATCGGAACCTGTCGAAGATGGGGCGGACGTGTCGGTTGCAGCCGCCGAAGAACCTGTATTTACCTCCGAACTGGATGAGGCACAGGTCGAGGTGATGACGGCAGCACCGCATGCTGCCGCCACTGCCGAGGAAGCCGAACAGGTTGCTGTTATCCCGTATCGGCGCTACCCTGCGGTTGACAGCGTGATGGTGCTTGCCAACGGTGCAACAGTTGATCTGGCACAGCCAAACGATGTGCTGCTCGCAACCTACGGCGCTGATCTGATTAATCAGCTTTTTGAGCATATCGAACAGGACCCGCTGCGCCGTATTTGTGCGCTTCGGGACGATGTGTTACCCCGAAGATAGCCTGACCAACCTGGGCAAGAATGACCTGCGCCGCATCCGCGAAGATATTATCGAGGCGGGCCGCCCGCTGCTTGATACAACCATTATTGCCGACCTCTACTACCACAGCCAGCGCAACGCCGATTATGAAGGCTTTCGTTTTGCTTTGAACTACCGCCTGAGCCGCGAAAAAGACTTTGAGTACGTTGGTGTGCCAGGGGCCAATCTGTGGTCGGCGAAGGGCCTGCCCGCGATTGGCTCGAAGCGGGTGAAGGCCAGTGAGATGGCACAACTTACCTCGTATCTGACCGATGGCTTTGACGACAGCCTGAACGACCAGAGCGCCGAAGCGATCCGCGAGCGTGGCGAACTGAGCCGATACCTGACCTTCTTTGAGTGGGTGTATGGTGTGCTGCCCCTGGATGCAAGCCTTGCCGCACTGTTGCCGCCGCCCGTGCTGGCCGATCAGCGCAGCGCGGTGTTGCAGATTGAGTCGCCACAGCACTACACCTCCTATACCGTTGAAGTACGCTACCCCACAGGCAACCGGGGGGGCTGGTTGCAGGGTCTGGAAGAGTTCTTCCTTGAGTATCTGGTGGCTGGCTCGCTGATCACACTGGCCCGCACTGCCGAGCCGGATGTTTTCACGATTATCTATGAAGAAGCCGCCGAAGATAGCGACCGCCTGCTGGCACTGGATGAGAAGAAAAACAAGTTTGGCTTTAGCGATACGGCCTTCTTCACGACAGTGAACGAAGAACTGTTGCTCTCTCAGCAGCGCTACAATCGCCTTAAGAACCTGAAGGCGCTGCCAATGAACGAGCGCCGCAAGCAAGATGTGGTGTTGCGCCATATCTTCGAGGTGATGGGCGATCAGGTGGGCACACGCTCGGAGCCGGTTTATCAGCTTGATATGGATACGCTCTATGTCGCCTACAACGTGTTGCGCCCCGCATCGCGTTCGTATCTGCAATCGCTGCTCGAAGCTGACCCGGCCTATGTGCCCGACGCATCCACACCCAAAATCTTTACCTTTACACCAAAGCCCGAAGAAGAGACCGGCGAGGATGATGAGGACGACGACGACGTAATGGCATGGAATTACGATGACAACGAATGACAACAATGTAGATCTGGTTGAACAACTCAAACTGCTGAGCGACCCGGATGAGCCGCTTTCAAAGCGCAAGGTGACTGCCTTCTCCAATCTGGATCAGCAGCAGATGGATGCTCTGTGGGCGACGTGGCGCGGCCTCACCACCGAGCAACGCCAAGAGTTGTGCGGGCACTGAATACGCTGGCCGAGGATAATGTAGACCTGAACTTCCGGCAGTTCTTTCTCGCCTGCCTGAGCGACCCGGATGATCAGGTGCGGGCCATTGCCGTAGATGGGTTATGGGAAGACGAAAGCTCACGCACGCTCGAAGCGTTGCTGCAACTGGTTGAAGACCCTTCAGGTATGGTGCGGGTGGCGGCGGTGCTTGGCCTGAGCCGCTTTGCATATATGGCGGAGATGGACGAGCTTTCCGAGGAGGATGCGCTTGCCGTCTGCACCACGCTGCTGGATGTGGCCTCGGACGATAAACAACCGATGGATGTGCTGCGTCGTGCGGTTGAGGCGCTGGGCTACTTTGCGAACTCGCCCGAAGCACAGGCCGAAATCGGGCGGGCCTACCAGAGCGGCGATCAGTTGATGCGCGAGAGTTCAATGGTTGCAATGGGGCGCTCCATCCGTGCGGAGTGGGTGCCGTACATTGAGCGCGAACTGCGTAGTCCTTCGCCGGCCATGCGCTACGAGGCGGCGCGTGCAGTAGGCGAAATGGCAGACGAAGGTCGCCCGCTGCTGCAAAAGTTGCTGCCACTGGTGGAGGATGATGATATTGAGATCGCAGTGGCGGCAATCTGGGCGCTGGGGCAGGTAGGCGGCCCACAGGCGCGGCAGGTGCTCAGTCGGATTGTGCGCACCAACGACGATGCCCGCCGTCGCGCTGCCGATGATGCACTGGCAGATCTGAATCTAGAAGCGTTTTAAGGATACGTCAGGCGCTGGTAGCCGAGGGACTTCATTCCCCGGCTACGCGGTACACAATCTGCCTGCGCGGACTGCATGCCCAGTTTTGCGCTTTGCGCTTCCGCTTGTCCCTCGCCTATTGCCCAATGCGCAACTTCAATCGTTCGCTGCCGTCGGTCAACGGGAGCCAGTCGCCCGTCTCGCGGTTGCGAAGACCAATCTGCACCGTGTAGGTACGGGTGGGCAGGTCGCCGCTGATGCGGTAGGCCGCCTGATGCACAACGCCGCTCGTGTGCCACGCTGCCGGGTTGGGCGGGCGGCACAAGGTTTCAATCCCTGAGATGCTGCGATAGTCGTTATCGGTCAGTTCTACCACCAGTTCATACGCCGTGCCGAGCGGTTGTACGGCTTCCCAGTACAGCGCCAGCAGCACATCATTGCCGGAAGCCTGCGCGGGCCACCGATCATAGCCGACCAATCGGATGCCGCCCTGCCACGTTGCAGCAAGTGGGTACTGTGGTAGAGCTACTGGAAAATTGGTGTGTAACGGGAACGCGCTCACCGTCTGCGCGTCGGAGCGGCGGATGGTATCGCCGTCAAGCTCAAACACCTGCGGCACAGCACTGACAGGTTGTCCGGTGTAAATCTCCATCTTCTTCTCGCCATCCACCAGCACATAGCCCATCAGGTTGTAGCCACGCGGCGAGAACGTGTCTTCGAGCGTAGCGCGGAAAATATAGTCCGGGTAGAGGTCACAGAAAAACGCCCCGTGCGTATACCATGTGACACGCGGCTGTTTTTCGTTGCTATCGTAGCTGCCCTGCAACACCCCCTGTCGATACAGTTCGCCAATTACTTTCCAGCCGTCGCGCTGCGGAAAGCCAAAATAACCCCCCTGCGGGCGCACGTCGCCATAGTCGGCGCGGTAGATGGCAGGGCGGGCCTCCGGGAAGGCGCGGTGATATTCGGGGGTGAGCCGCAAAAAGAGCATGCTCAGGTAGGGCAGCGTGAGCAACACAACCAGGGTGCCCGCTCCAGCCAGCAGCGGACGCACCAGCGCAAGGCGGCGATGGTTGCCTGCCGCTTGCACAAGCCGCACCAGCGCAAGGCTCACCAGCAGCGCCCCGGCGGGGTGCATAGCATAAAAATGGGTGCGCGGGTCGCCGATCAGGAGATCAACCTCGGTGGGCCGGAAATAGCGGGGATCGATGCGGACCAGAACCCGGCCGCTCGCCCGGTCCACGCCCGTCTCCTCCACCCCCTGCCCGATCCATTCGATCTGGATCCCGACGTGACCGAAGGCCAGCTCCACGAACTCCCGCACCGAGTGCTGCTCGCCCGTCGCGATCACGAAATCCTCTGGCTGCTCTTGTTGGAGCATCATCCACTGCGCCCGAACGAAGTCGCGCGCATGCCCCCAGTCTCTCAGGGAATCCAGGTTGCCGAGATACAGGCACTGGTCCAGTCCAACGCAAATCCTGGCAAGACCACGGGTGATCTTGCGCGTCACGAAGGTCTCGCCGCGGATCGGTGACTCGTGGTTGAACAGTATGCCCGTTGC
>JAAUSQ010000400.1 GCA_012033195.1 Chloroflexaceae bacterium | reverse complement strand
GGACTCGGAAATCCGACCTCTTTCTTCACCCGTTCCCACAACGCGTCCCGATGAGGCCTCGGCCAATTGAATTCAGCAAAAAGTGGAATGCATTTGATGAATTCAGCCGATGACATATTTTTCGGATCTGTAAAAGTTGAATGAGAAAGACTGAATCACGTGACTTCCCGCGGCCCGAAACCAATCGCAGGTCATATTCAGACCCCGAAAAATCGCCCTTGCCTGTTGAGGAAGTTGAAAGTGTTGTTGAGAATGTGCTGACCGATATAGATGCAGCATTTGAAAGCATTTTCCAGTGGGCTCTTCAGATCGGTTCAAAACAAAATGTTGCCAAAGAACTACTTGTGAGACTAGCGCACGATAGACCCATCAATGATGTTGGGACCAATGAGCAACGCACAACACTTCTGGAACTCTATTGTAATCGTGACCTGTTGGAAAAGAAGAGCGACCACCCGGCGGGTTATGATTATCAAGTGCCGTTGATGAAAGAATGGGTAAAGAACAAGTATATTGTGACATGATATTCTTCCCCACAACACAAAAGTGTGTGACTCCTGCCCGGCATCTGTATGCATCGGTGGTTGTATTGTCCGGTATTCGTGAAAATTCGTGGTATTCGTGGTGTATTCTGTTCGGCGGCCTTTCCCGTGTCATTTCGAGTTTGGTATAAACCCTGTTCGGTCTATCCGTTCTCTGGAACAATCTCGACAAACGTCATCGTAAAACGAATAGCCCCCTGGGTAATCTGTGTTGTGTCAAGCACCTGCGCCTTCAAGCCATAGTGTGCCAGTGTTGCATTCGCCTGTGCCAGAACATCGGGAGTGTTGGCATTGGCATCAGACATGATAACAATGCGTGATCCTTCTTCAACGCGGACATAGGCTTCGCCGCCCGGTGCAATCTTATCGGCTTCGATGGCAGGGAAACGGTCTCCAACCAGTCGCCACCACCAGAGATAGGTTGAGGCAACCGCTTCATAGACTCGCCCCTGGGGATCATTGAGATCATACCAGAAGAGCATCGAACGTTCGGTATCAACCGCATGGACTGCGTTTGAAGCGGCAGTGACAGCCACAAGTACATCCTTCTGCGGGAAAACATCCTGGTCGAAACGTGGATAATCGAGGTGATGCGGAACAACTGACGGCGGTTCAACCGAGATAGCTCCATTCGCCAGACTGATGCCAGCAAACAGCAAAAGGAGCGCAAGCCCACGCCGCGGGACAACGAGCAGCATCGCAACCCCTCCAATAAGTGCAAGTGTTGGGTACAGCAGCAGCATATGCGTATCGAGCGCAGGTAGCACTGCCGAGCGTACCATCGGCACAAAGGGTAGCAGCAACACACCTGCCACACCACCCGTGAGCCAAGCAAACTCGCGTGGACTCAATGCCTGGAGTCTGGAAGATAGCTGCCCCCCAAATGCCAGAAATGCCGCGGGGATAAGATAGCTGGCGTAGTAGGGAAATTCGAGAATGCCATAATTGACGACCTGGATAGCAACCATCATAGCGGTCATGAGCAGATACAGGATGCTCCATGCCAGTGTGTATTGCGTTTCCCTGGACATACCGTGCCTCTGCATGCTGCTCCGCCAGATGACGACTATGCTACTGAGAGAGATAGCTGCTGGAAAAACGAGGTGGGTTGCATAGGGAAGCCACGAATAGGCGACATCTTTCCAGACACCAGACTCGCCTGTATAGCGAATACCCCACACGAGCGCAGTCACAAAGAAGAATGCGTTACCGTTCAGGTGTTCAGAGAGGATGCAGAGGAGCAGTGTACTCCCCCCAAATCCGGCTACCAGCACCCCCAGACTTATGGGAAGACTTCGCTTGTGGTGCCACCGATTGGTAAGAACATACCAAGCTAGTACATATGGAACAAAGACGACAAGGAAGGTATTGACGTAGACAAACGCCGCCAGCGCAACACCTGCCCCAACGAGCCAGCGTTTCCATCGAGATGCGGTTGTAGCGTGCAATAACAACGCCAGTGTCAACAGAAAATAGGCGACCCCGGCCCCATCTACATAGTTCCAACCAGTGGAAAACAGAAAGAATGTATAACATCCCATCGTCATGGATGGTATCAGCGCAGTTCTGTGCCCAAACGTTTTTTTTTAGAATCGTGTAGAGCGAGAACACGGCAACATAGTATACACCTAGGTGTACGATGTAGTTTGCAATGATTGGGGGGAAAAGAGAGTGGACAAGGTAGCCGGGGAGAATCCAGGAAAAACGCGTGCCATAGTATGTCCCAACAAACGATTGAAGATGATCAGGCAGATGAAGAAAGTAGCCATAATACAACCAGGGGTCAGACCTGCCTAGGCGCGTAACGATCCAATTGTCATTGATGGCAAGCAAGACAATCGGCAAGAACACCAGTGCCAGGAGGCTGCGATCTCCGGCACGCCAGAGCGCGAATAGGCGTTGCATGCAGATTTACCCCTGACTGCGTGTTATCGCCTTTGCACTACGACGTATGGCAAATTGTTTGATATGCCGGCGTAGGACAGCCAGCTTCCACCACAACCCGATAAGTTGCACGCCAGTGCGCCAGAGACGGGGGAAGTTGAAAAATTGGCTTTTGCCATAGGTGCGATGAAAATGATGCACCGGTACTTCGGCAAAACGATAGCCGGCATCCTGTATCTTTTTCACCATCTCAAGACAAATTGTGCCGCTATCTGATTCTAGTTCCACAACATCGAATATCTCGCGCCGGATAAGGCGAAAATCGCAATCTACATCTCGCAGTTTGAAGCCAAAGAGAAGTTTGACGAGATGGTGATAGACACGTCCGATGATGATACGGTGCAGCGGGTCGCCACGGTCTATTTTCCACCCATTGACAATATCAATATCGTCACGCATCGCAGGCATAAGGAGTTTTAGCTCACGGGGATCATATTGCGCGTCGCCATCGGTGTAAAAGATGAACTCTTTTGTCGCATTGGCAAAGCCAACTCGCAAGGCTCCACCATAGCCAAGCGGCTCACGATGAGAGAGGACGCGGAGTTGCTCATACTTTTTGTCGAGCTCTTCTAGGACAGCAACGGTGTAATCAGTGCTGCCATTTTCAACCACAATGACTTCATAGTCATCAGTCAATTCTTCCAGTGTCTTGATAGTGATAAGAACCATACTGCCAATTGTGCCGGCATCGTTAAAGGCCGGAAAAGAGCGGTTATCCCAGGGCGATCTGTCATAATAATCTTTCTTGTACTCCTTAACAATACGCATTACGCGAAGCGGTTTGCCGATTGGTAAAGCGGGGGCATGGGGG
>JAAUSQ010000399.1 GCA_012033195.1 Chloroflexaceae bacterium | reverse complement strand
CCCACCGTCGCAAGAATACTCGTCACAATAAGCAAAAGCACAAAGATAATATGGAACATCGCCGCAACACTCTGCTTATCAAGCTCTGCCGGAGCCACCATACCCACCCGAATGCCCGCCCCAGTCAAATACTCCTCAATAACACCACTCATGCGGATTTGCCCCGCCGCACTATGGTCATCAGTCACCACCATAACATACGTAGCCTTCCCCACCTCACCCACCACCCGTGCCAACCAATCATAGCTCACAAACGCCGTTGGCATCGGCGAACCACCCTGAGCAAAGCCCACCACAACCCAGGGCACATCCCTCCCCTCAATCTTCAGCACAATCGCATCACCCAGCCCAATATCAGGCTCATCGCGTAACACCATCGTACTCAGCACAATCGCATTATCATCGTCAGGCACCAGCCACCGCCCATCAACAATCGTCGGGTTAATAACCTCCGTCTCCGCCGGCGACGCATACACACTAAGAGCCCCACCATCCGTCCCATCCGGCCGCGCCCGCCGTGCCGTCACATACCCCATCCCCTCAGCAGCAACAACCCCCGGCACCCCCGCCAACACCCGTTGCACCTCCACAACGCGATACGGGCGCGCCAACTGCACCGCCACATCATAGCGATAATACCCAAGCCAGCCATCAAGCGTACTCCGCAACGAAGCCTGCACACTCGCAATCGTCATAAACGCCGCCCCCGCAAGCGTCAGCGTAAACAGCGTCAGCACCAACCGACTCTTGCGCCGAATCGTATTTCGCAACGAAATAATAGTCGGGCGGCCCAAAAACTGCACAAAGTGCTGACTCATACGGCCAGTCAGCAACCGATCCACCACCCCAGTGCCAAACCTCCCCTGCGCCACCCCCTGCATCATAATCGCCTCATGCACCGTAATCCGTGTACCAGAAAGCACAGGAACCAAACTCGCACCCAGCGGCACCACCAACGCCACCACACCCTGCACCACAAGAGCAACCGGGTTAAGAGTAAACCTCGTCAGGTCAAAATTCAGCAACGCCCCAATACTCATCGTAATAAAGTAGGCACCCACGCTCGCCAGCGGAACCGCAACAATAAAAGCCAGCATACCATAGAGAAAAACCATCAGAAGATACATCCCAACAAGCTGATGCCTGCATGCCCCAAACGATTTCATAATCCCAATCTGCTGCACCTGTTGCATCAAAATAGCGGAAATAGTATTCACAACCAGAAAGCCACCCAGAATAAGAGCCAGCACACCAACCGAACCCAAAACCGCCAGAAGAGCATCCACAATAAAATGCGCCGGCAACGCCCCAGGCGCTTGCACCATCGTAAACAACACCGTCCGCCCACTCCGTTCGATCTTATCCTGCGCATCATCTACCACCGTTTTGAACAGACCCCGATCAATCGCCTCTTGCGACACCCGCACATGCAGCTCATTAAAATCCCCATCCTCCCCAAGCCACTCCAGCATAGCAGAGTTCATATGCCCATACCCGATCCCCCCCAGAATAAACAAAGATGCCTGAAGATCATGGCTCAAACCAACAACCTTCACCCTCCGCTCGCGCCCATCCGGAGTCTTAATCGTCACAACATCCCCAACCTCCACCCCCGTCAAACCCACCGCCCGAACGTTCAATCACAATATCATGATTCTCCGGCGGCCACACACCACCCGCCGAACGCACACGAGACACCCGAATATCATCAAAATCAGGCAGAGCCTGCAATTGGAGATTAACCCACTCATCATCCCCCTCCTCAACCGCACCACCACACTCCGCCGCGCCTCAGCCTCCTCAACCCCATCAACATGGCGCACAGATTCGGCAAGACTCGCCGGAAACGACGCAAGCGTATAAAACGTCGCATGCGCCGGGTCCGTCGCCTCATACGTCGCCGCCAAGCTGCTCGCAAGCACCAGCCGCGCATGCATAATCACCCCAATCGCAAAAACCCCAACCGCAATCGAAAGCACCACCAGCACCGTGCGAGTCTTATTCATCCATAGATCACTGATAACTTTTCGCCAGCGAGGAGCAAGCAAACGCTGAAACACCGAAACGCCACAACGCTCAAACGCATGCATAGCCATACCTCCGAAACAGGGAGTAGGGAGTAGGGAAGAGGGAAGAGGGAAGAGGGATCAGGGAATAGGGATCAGGGATCAGGGATGAATCTGGACAACTGGGCAATAGAACCACGAATACTACGAATAGACACGAATACACCGGGCAAAATCTTTGTCCGAACCTTTGCGCTTTGCGCCTTTGCGTGAGAATATTGTCCGACGCTTTGTCGCTTTGTCGCTTGAACGTCCCTCACACATCCAACTCGTCGCGCACGAGCTGGTCTACCGTCACACCGAAGATGTCTGCGATCTTGACGGTAAGCTGTACATGCGGATGCTTGCGACCAATCTCCAAACCGCTCACATGATAACGGCTAAATCCTAGCTGGTTTGCCAAATCTTGCTGAGTCATTCCTGCTCGCTCCCGCAACATCTTTAACTTCTCACCAAATCGCTTCATAGTACCCTACTAGTACACATGTGCGCGTTGACAAAGCCCTACGTACATGATACCATATTGTTGTCCTATAGGACAACGGTGAACTGGCTTAACGGAGATTACCCCGGCGCTGATGAAGCAGTGCCGGGGAAAACGCAAATCATGAGACAGCATCAAGCTGCGCCCCGGTACGCTGGTGTGTCCGGCACTTTACGCATGCCCCATATCGCCATGATACCACAAAGTAGGAATGATGCTCGTTGGTGCTTCACCCAACCGTCCGCGGTTGTGGCTACGTCGGGACGTACCGTATGCCTGTGGACTGCGTTGTACGACCTTCGATTGCGAGGCGGTGCAGGGTGACGTAGGAATTTCAGAACTGGACAAAGCGTCCTGTTGAGTACATTTGAATACAAAGAAAGTAGCAGGAAGAATATATGCACAACAATCGAAAATCTACAATCCACAAGCGAAAGACATGACGATTGAGATTGTGGAACTCATCGTCCAAATTTTAGAGGATCACAGCACCAACGGGCACACAATCACCATCAAAGAAGCGTGTGACGTTGCATACCAGCTAGTGCCCGACATCTGGCTCTACGCTGCCATGTGGAACACCCGCGCCGAATACCAAAAACAATTTGCACGCATGCAGCAGTTGTACACCATACGAAAGGACAATTCTGATGTCACACCAACAGCATAACAACCACCAACCCGAAACGCACACCATCAAACTCAATTGGCTCAATGGCATTGAACCAGACGACGACGGCACGATTGAGGA
>JAAUSQ010000398.1 GCA_012033195.1 Chloroflexaceae bacterium | reverse complement strand
GGTGACTCCCGCATGTCTGCATGTGGGCAAGGCATTTTATGAGAGCGCGATAGATCGTGTTGTGCCTGTTTCGTCATCTGAGGCTGCCGAGATGGTGAAATTGCTCGAAAATACATTTCGCGCTGTCAATATTGGCCTCGTCAACGAGATTTTGTTGATGTGTGATCGGTTGGGGCTAGACACATGGGAAGTGATAGAAGCCGCCGCCACCAAGCCATTCGGTTTTATGAAGTTTACCCCTGGGCCAGGATTGGGAGGGCATTGTATTCCCATAGACCCGCTCTACCTATCGTGGAAGTTGAAAACGCTGAACTATACAGCACGATTCATTGAGCTTGCCAGCGAGATCAACACCTCTATGCCACGCTACTGGGTGCAAAAGATACAGGATGCATTGAATGATGCCGGGAAACCACTCAAGGGAAGCACTGTTCTCGTTGTAGGCGTTGCATACAAAAGAGATGTGAGCGATGTCCGCGAATCACCTGCGGTGGATATTATCCATCTGCTGCAAGAAAAGCATGCAGTCGTTCAGTATCATGATCCGCACATTCCTCATGTACACTACGATGGGTTGGATATGGTGTCGGTGCCAGATTTGCACACGGCACTTGCTGATGCTGATGTTGTGGTGATTGTCACTGATCACACGGTGTATGATTGGGAGAGTATTGCTGCGAATGCACGTTTGTTGATTGATACACGACGGGTTGTGCGGCAACAGGCTATAGGATAAGGAGCATGGCGTATGGCAACATATTTGGTAACCGGGTGTGCCGGTTTTATTGCATCGAAAGTCTGTGAGTTGTTGTTGCACGACGGACATTGTGTTGTGGGGATAGATAATCTCAACGATGCATACGATGTTCGGTTGAAGCAGTGGCGGCTTGAGCAACTGAACGCATTCGATGCGTTTTCGTTTCATCGGCTCGATATTAGCGACCGTTCGGAATTGACCAGCGTGTTTGAGACAAAGCCAGAGGCTGTTATCAATCTGGCTGCTCGTGCTGGTGTGCGGTATTCGGTTGAGAATCCGTGGGTGTATGTTGATACAAATTTGACGGGCACACTGAATTTGCTTGAGTTGTGTCGTATTTATGGTGTGGGGAAGTTCATTTTGGCTTCAACATCGAGCTTATATGGACAACATAACCCGCGCCCGTTTCGAGAAGATGCGAATACCAATCTCCCATTATCACCATATGCGGCATCGAAAAAAGCTGCGGAGGTGATGTGTGCAACATATCATGAGTTGTATGGTATTGATATAACGATTCTGCGCTATTTTACCGTCTATGGCCCGGCGGGACGACCTGATATGAGTTTGTTCCGGTTTGTGCAGTGGGTGCGTGAAGGGCGACCTGTGACGCTGTTTGGTGATGGGCAACAGTCACGCGATTTCACGTATGTGGATGATATTGCACGAGGGACGATTGCTGCACTGAAGCCAGTTGGGTATGATGTTATCAATTTGGGTTCAGATACGCCGGTTGTGCTGCTCGATACGTTGCGAATCATCGAGGAGTTACTTGGTCAGTCGGCTGTTCTTCGGTATGAGCCACGCCATGCGGCTGATGTGTTGCATACCTGGGCTGATATTACAAAGGCAGAAGACATGCTTGGCTGGAAACCACAGATGCAGATACGTGACGGGATTGCCCATCTGGTTGAGTGGTATGACGCTCACCGTTCATGGGCAAAAGATATTGCAACGAACGGGTAGCCAACGAGTGATGGTAGCTGGCGGTTTGAGTAGCGGTAGCCCCACTACACCAGACCTAGTCTTTCTTGGTGATTTTTTCGGCTTCGGCGAAAAATCACAAGAACCAAGAGATTATACGAGATGAGCATTCCCCCCCGTGCTTTGCACAGCGGCACAATACACCTCACGATACCTCTCATGTTCCCGTTCAAGGGTATATTTTCGTACTACCGTCTCGCGGGCTTTGGTGCCAAGCTCTTCGCGTCGCTCTGGCGCATCAAGCAACCGCACAATCGCCTCCGCCAAAGCATCCGCATCGCCGGGCGGCACAAGGCACCCATTCACCCCATCCTCGACAACATCGGTCATCCCACCAACCGCCGAGCCGATAACTGCACACCCACACGCCATCCCCTCGAGCAACGCATTCGGCAACCCATCGTGCAACGAAGGCAGCAGCAACAATGTACACTGCCGGTAGTATTCGCGCAGGGCATTCTGTCCTACCCACGCGATAATCCGTAGCCGCAGATCTGGGTAGTGTCTTTGAAACAGTGTTATCATCGCAGCATCATCACCATCACGCACGCCACCAACCAGCACAAGCTCTGCTGCACGCTGTGCGGCAACAGCCCGATACGCCACCAGCAACAGCGCAAGCCCTTTCTTCGCCCGCGCCTCACCCACAAAGAGCAAGCGTGCTGGCTCATCACTCGGCCACAGCTTCGGCTGCATACCCATACCCTTTGCACAAAGAGAGCATCAAGCTGGTCGGCTGCCTGGTCTCCGTGCCCCTCTGTTGCCGTGGTGCATTCTGCTCGGCTGCCCAATCTGCTGTCTGGCTCATGCCCAGTCTTCGTGTCTCCGTACCTCTGTAGCGAATCGTGTTTGGGAGAAAAAAAATCTGTGTCCACGCCATTTGCCACAAGCTGCACAGCACGCCCTGGCGCAAACGCCTGCGCCTTCCGCACAAGATCGTGCGTGTTTGCTGTGATAGCCGTTGCATGCTGCAACGCATACAGAATATGCGCCGCCTTGCGTGGGTCAAACACTGCCCGATCAAGATCATTGCCTCGCGCACTCACAACCGAAGGCACACCAAGATAATGGCCGGCACTCGTTGCCACAAAACCCGCCTGGGTGATAAAATAGGCGTGCAATACATCGAATGGTGTTGCGTTGTGACAGGTGGTAGTGTAATCAAACCACATGGCAAGCATCTCATCCGTCCGGCTCGTTTTGCTCAGGCGGTGCAGCGTGATACCAGTATCGCATCGATGCGTCACTTGGGCGGCTGACCGCTGCGTTGATGGCACAAATACATGCACCTCATGGCCGGCGTCGCCAGCAAACGAGCTAATCGTTGCGACGAAATAGCAAGGCCACCAAGATCGGGGGGGTACGTTTCAGTAAGTAGCGCAACGCGCAGGAGTTTCATGTATGAGTCATCCTTCTCTACTGTGCCCATATTGTGGCGCGGCAAATACATCAGATGCGGTATCGTGCCAGGCGTGTGGGGCTGTGGTGCGCCCCGACTATGCCGATACAGCGACAGATACCGGCACGGCATCAGCGGGCACAC
This sequence comes from Chloroflexaceae bacterium, assembly GCA_012033195.1. Classification (GTDB taxonomy): domain Bacteria; phylum Chloroflexota; class Chloroflexia; order Chloroflexales; family Chloroflexaceae; genus JAAUSQ01. The sequence continues at coordinate 21 of JAAUSQ010000398.1, read as the reverse complement.
CGGCTATTGTCCAATGTGAAA
>JAAUSQ010000043.1 GCA_012033195.1 Chloroflexaceae bacterium | reverse complement strand
CGTTGGTGCTGTTTTTGAAGCGCAGCAGATAATCGTTCGGGAACTTGCCATACCGCGCAAAGTCCATGCCCAGCACCCGATCCAGCACCCGCCGCCGCTCGGTATCGCTGATGGGGGGTGAGCGCAGGCACTAGGCCGATATCGCACTCCAGCAACTCCTGCTCAAGCGTGGCATAGTCCCATTGCACATCGTCGATAGGGATGTTCGGGCGGCCCACCTGCCACCTGCCAACGTGCGCCATATTGTACACCGCTTTCAGCCGTAGCGGGTAACGCTGCGCCAGTGCTTCGAGCGCCGGAGACAGCCGCCCCTCAAACTGTTCGAGGTGGTGGCGGTTGCCGTGGTAGCCCAGTACAATCGGGCTGTGCTCGCTGTGTTGCTTGTAGCCCTGCGGCGGGCGCTCGATGTGGGGCAGTAGAAAGATGTGGCGCTGATATTGCAAATAATAATCGCGCTCTTCGAGCGAGCCGGAGATAATAAAATCGGCGCTGACGGTTTCGTGTAGTACCTCGACATCAATGTCAGAGGGATGCACCAGCCCGATCAGCAGGTGCGGGTTGTGCTGGCGCAGCGTGGCAATGGTGCGGTCGCTGGCCTTGACAATCGCGACATCAAAATGCTCCAGCCCTTCCCAGGTATTCAGCGCAACCTCGGCCCCCTGCTGCTGCAAATCTTCGGCAAGGTTGGCAAAAACAGCCGCCACGTGCCGAGATGCTGCGCGGTTTTGGTGTTAAGCACAATCCGCATTTTACACCCGCCGCAGCACGGGCCGCAGCCGTGCATAAAGCTTCAGCAGGGCAGGCCATAGCGTTGCACGATAGAGCGCAAAGATGATGCCTGTGACGATGGCGAAGAGCAGCGCCTTGAACAGCACAAATTCCCAGAAGCCGCCCAGTTCCGGCAGTGCCCCGACCAGGCTGACCAGCGTGCCCGCCACCAGCAGCAGCAGGTCGGATCCGCCCGCCATCTGCATGCGTTGTTCAGGTCGCCGCAGCGCAAACACCGTAATGATGATGGTATAAGTGAGGTAGGCCAGCCCGCTTGCCAGGGCCGCGCCTACCATACCGATCAGGGGCACCAGCAGCAGCGCCCCGCCCACCTGCACAGCGGCGGCAGGCCCGAAGGCCAGCACTGTGACGGGCAGGCGCTTGTGATAGAGCAAGAAGGTGTGCGGCACGGCAGAGACTGATTGAAACAGCGAGCCGACCAGCAGGAACGGTACCACCACATAGGCCGTGTGAAAATCGGGGGCGGCGAGCAGCACAATCACTTCGCGGGCAAACAGCGACAGCCCCACTACCCATAGCACGCTGAGCGCCAGATAATAGCTGGTGTGCTGCTTGAGTTCGGCAGGCGGCGTGTTTGCGGCCAGCATCTGCATATTGACAGGTCGCCACGCCTGCCGCAACGCCTGACTGAAGCTGACTGAGGCATCGTTGACACGCCCCGCCAGACTGTACAGGCCAAGCGCATCGAGCGACATCAAGGCTTGAATAACCCAGCGGTCGCCCATCCGGGTGAAGTACTGAAAGGATTGCATCGGCAGGTTCGACCAGCCAACTGCCCACGCCTCGCGCAGGTGTTGCCAGCGAAAACGGGGGCGCAGTTCGTGGCGCACCAGCAGCACACCCCACCCCAGGCTGAGCACGGCACCCACCAGCGTACCAATGAAGATCGCCAGCACGCCCATATCGAAGCCGACCAGCAGCACCAGTTGCAGCACGGTTGCGATGATGTAGGCGAGCATGGTGCGTGAGATATAGGCCCGCACGCGTTGCGCCACCGTCAAGTATGCGCCGATTACCTGATTGGGAAAGTTGAGTACCGAGGTGATAAATTGCAGATACAGCAAGAGCAGATAGCTCTGCTGCCAGTCGGCGATGAGCCAGCGTGCTGCGAAGGTGAGCACAACCGCCGCTACGCCAAACAGCACCGCCGACGAGAGCGACACGGCGGCAAAAATCGTAAACAGCAGCGCCTTGCGTTCTTCGTCTTCGTGCTCGAAGTAGTTTCGCATCAGGCCCATGCCATAGCCCCAGTCGGCAAACACCGCCACACCGGTTGCCAGGAGTCCGACCATCGCCATCACGCCGTAATCGGTGGGCGAGAGGTAGCGCGTTAGCACGGGCAGCAGCAGCACCCCGAAGGCCCGCTGGATCATGGTGGGCAGCGTGAACCATGCCGCATTGGGTAGCACCACGCTGAGAAAAGATGTACGACTACTGCTCACGCTGATTGCTCCACGTTCCCTTGTATCCGTTCCGCTGCCGCCACCAGATACTACCACGCACACTGGTAGATGACAAGCGGCAGCGGGTAGCGCGGGTGGCTGATGCTATGCACCTGGTAACACTGCTCTTGAAAGCGCTCGTTGTGCAGCAGTTGCGGGAAGGGTTGCCGATGAAAACCAGATAGGCTGGCTGATAGGTGAAGGTGGCCCACGCCGCCGCATCGCCGTAGCTGCTAGCAGCGCCAAACTGTTGTGCGGTGGCAGGTTGCAGCAACCCGGCAAAGTCGATCATCGGGCGGCGGGCGTAATAGCCAATGATGCCAATCTCGATGGTGCCCACGCTGGCGGTGGGTGGTGTGTTGTCGTGCAGCCACAGCCCGACCTCGCGGTATATTTCCAGGCGGGTGTCGGGTGTAATGCGGTGATAGTTCAGTACCAGCACCTGCGGCAGCAGCAGCGTGATGATGAGTGCGGCACCGACCAGTGCCCCCACCCACACCCCGGTCCGTTCGCCAATCAGGGCACGCACTCCATCGGCAAGCGCCTGCACACCCAGACCCGCCAGTGCCACCCACCCGACGACCAGCGGCGCATTATACCAGAAGTACGAAGAGACACCCAGTACTATATACGCCACACTGTACAGCACTGTCCAGCCGACCAGCAGCAGCCATGCTCGATAGCGCAGCAGCAGCGCCACCATACCAATACCGGCCATGCCCACGCCAATGCGCTGCATCGGGAAGGCCCAGTAATCGCGGGCCAGCCGCAGCACGCCTTCCGCAAAGCTGCGGCTCCCTTCGAGCAGGGCTTGCTGGCGTTTGGCGGCCAGCGTGACGGGCAGCGGTTCGCCGAAGTAGGCCCAGGCAAACACAAACCACGGCAGCAGCAACGCCCCAAACAGCACCAGCGCACCCCACGGCAGTCGCCGCACAAAGCGCTGCCGTGTGAGCGGTTCCTGATCGGTGGGGAAGCTGCGGTACGTATTGACCAGCAGATAGATCGCTGCCGCGCCTGCTGCTAGCACGGCATCGGCGCGGGTGAGCGTTGCCAGGGCTAGCCAGATTGCCATCAGGCGGTAGTGGCGCTGAGCGCAGGCCAGCAAGCCAAGCAGGATCAGCGCAAGCAGCAGTGGCATTTCCGAGCCAAGCGTGGAGGCAAGCAGGCCGAAGGTAGGGTACAACACCGCGCCAGTTGCACCCGCCCACGGTGTCTGCCAGTGCTGCCCGAGCCGCCAGAAGACCCACCCGCCAGCCGCCAGCGCAATGCAGCCGATGGCATTGCTGAACAGTGGGATATCCAGGCCGAGCAGCCGACCGCCTGCTAACAGCAGCGCATACAGTGGCGCAGTGGTACTGAGCACCTGTTCGCCTGCGTTGTAGACAAAGCCTGTACCACTGGCGATATTGCTGGCGTAGCGATAGGTAATGTAGGGGTCGTCGTAGCCGTAGGCGTGGAAGGCAGCCAGCAGACCACCCGCCACGCCCACGAGCCACAACGCCACCATCGCCGACCACCGCCGCGCCCCGGACGATACCCGCTCAGCCATTGCTTGCGCCGCCCTTGTTAACGCCGTATTTCGAGCACAAGCGGCTGTGCTCCGATGCTGACGTTTTCGCTGGTGATCTCAAACTCCGCACCATACATATCGTAGATGGCGCGGGTATCGTCGGGCAGGCGCACCGTTCTGCTCTGATCGGTGCCATCGGCTGAATTGGTCCAGTAGACCTCGTAGCGGGTGCTGCCCTTGCGGAAGGCGTAGCCCTCTAGCGAACCGCTGCCGAGTTCTTCAACATACTCGGCCCCATCCAGCAGCGGCCCGATAAAGGCCAGCGCATTGTATGCGGGTACCGGGTCGCCCTCACGCGGCACCAACCCGCCAAGTTGCCAGTTGGGGCCGTTCAGCGCAAACCACGCCACGCCGCTCAGGTTGTTGGCCCATGCGCGGGTATAGGTGCGGATCAGGTAGATCGATTGGGCATCGTAGAAGCCATACGCAACACAGTCGTTATCCTCCGGCGTGCCCTGGTAACACAGCAGCGCAACCTCGTTGGCGATCAGCGGCTTGCTCACATTGTAGCGGGTCATCACCTCGCGCAAAAATTCGGCCTTGCCCAGCAGCGCCCCGCCGCGATGCTGCCACGCCGGGTGGTTGGTGTCCCAGTCGGTAAAGCCGCCCTGCCAGTAGGTATAGGCGTGGTAGGCTACGACATCGACCGCCGCACCGCCACCCGCTCGTAGCACACCCTCAAAGAAGTTGCCCGGTGAGCAATCTTTGCCTGCGGGTGGGTTGGTTGGGTCGCAGTCGAGCAGCAAGCCGCCGAGAATAACGATTGCTTCCGGGTCGGCCTCTTTGATAGCCGGGTATGCTACCTTGAGCATCTCGCCGTACTGTTCGCCGCCATAGTAGGGGTCGCCCGTTTCGCCCCAACAGCCAAATTCCGAGTCGTTTTCAACCAGGCCGGACGCAATATCCGGCTCGTTGCCCAGTTCCCAGTAGCGCACGTTGTAGGGCGCGGCGCTGTAGCGCTCGACCACATCTTGCAAAAAGTCGGCGAACTCGTCCAGTGCTTCAGGGCGGATCGGGCCACATGTTGCACCGGCTACCTGCTGTGCCCATGCCGGCGTGGTGCGAATGATCACGGCAGGGGTCAGCCCTGCTTCAGACAGGCGGCGGATCTCGTTTTCGGCCTGCTCCAGAGCGGCCCAGTTGCGCTCGCCGGGGGTTGGCTCCACATCGGCCCAGTTGATGCCGTTGTAGCGTATCCACGAGAGGCTGGCATTAGTCGCCTCGTCCACCGTGCGGTTTACCCAACCTCGCCGTATCTCGGCCCCGAAAATCGACAGATCATCGAGCCGGGGGGTTATTGTAGGCTGGGGTGTGGTGGTGGGCAGCGGCGCGGTGGTGGGCAGCGGTGCGGTCGGTGTGTCGCTGCGTAGCTCATTGCCCAGCAAGCCCAGCAGCACCTTGAACTGATCGGGTTTGTCGGGGTGCCACTCGAAGCGGGCACGCTCGAACCACTGGGTCAGGTACATCTGCCCATCTGCCGGGTTACGTTCCATCCGGGCCTCGGTGAGCGGGTAGCCAAACAGCGCTAGGCTGCGCCCATACGTATCGAGGCGCGGGTCGGCAAGGCCGTTGCTCTCCCAATAGGTGCGGAAGCCCAGGCTGCCCGATTGGTTGCAAACATTGTGTCCGGTCTCCTCGAACCACAAACAGCCCGCCCGTGGGCCAGACTCGCGCCCCTCCGCGAAGGGATCGCGTCCAAGTTGGGCCAGCCGTTCGGCACCCATCCGACCAAGCAGCACATTGTAGGGCGGCTCGTTCTGTGGGTGGTGTTCGAGGCGGTTGCGCTCCGTCCACTGAGTCAACAGGGTAGTGTTCAATTCGGCGCTTGCTTCGCGGGTCGCGCACTGAGCGGGTAGCCAAACACGGCAAGGCCGCCATTGCCCTGCCAGTACGAAGCAAACGGCTCGGTGAGGCAGGGAAAAGTTGGCTGTTCGGGAAAGCAGATTTCCTGTGCGGCGACGGGCTGCACCACCAGCAGCAGGGCAAGCGCAGCCAGTAGCAGGCCACCTGCGGCAATCGAAGGCCAGAGATATCGATTCATCGGGTTTGCTCCTTGTATAGCTCGTGCGCCGCCCCGCTGCGGTGCTGCCAGCAGGCAGGGCTAGCGTGCGATAATACTATTGATAAAACATCCACACCATACCAATCGAAACCAGATTGAGCACCCCAGCCAGCCCGACCAGTACCGCCAGGTTGCCGTGCGGAAGCGGGCGGGGCCAGTGTCCACCAGCCACCTGCCAGGACAAGCGCGGTAATAACGGCAACCGGAAAGGTGTAGCGTGTGACAGGCCGCACCAGTCCCTCGCTGATCTGTGGGAAGGCCCGCAGCGCCATGCCACCCCACGAGAGTAGCAGCGCCAGCGCCAGCACCAGCACAATAGCCAGCAGCGGGCGCGTGTCCGGTTGGCGTGCTGTGCGTGCCAGCCACAACCCACCACCGACCAGCGCTCCGCCTGTGACCAGCCAGCACAGCGCCAGGATCGGTGGGGTACTGATGGCAATATTGCCCCACGCCAGCCGCGTGAATAGCCCTTCGATGGGCGCGAGACCAACATAGCGTACCAGAATATCACTGCTGCGGGCAGGGTCGCCCAAGCTCGCCAGCAGTTGGGAAAGGCTGCGGCCCCACCCGACCGAGACAACACTGGTAATCGTTGTTTCAACCCAGGGACGTATTCGCAGCCACGATTGTTCCGCCGAGGCATTGCGGAGCAGGTTGGTAAAAGGCTGTCCGCCCCATGTGCCTGTACTGGCGGCGTTATCAGCGAAGACAGGCGGGGTATCGGTGGGGAAGTTGCCCGCCACCAGGAGTGCGCCATCCAGGAAGACCTGTACCCCTGCCTGCTGTGCGGCGGCTCCGGGTGGGGCGAGGGTAAAGACATAATGCAGCGCCTGGGTATCGGCGGGTGACCTCGAATGTCCAGGCCACAAACTGCGGCGTGGTGGTCACGTCGAGCGGCTGCTGCGTCACTTCGAGCCGGGTGTTAGCCACAATCGAGCTGGCCGCAATGCCAATGCCGCCCATCTGCACGGGTTCGCTGGCCCACACCCATCCGCCGACTGTGACAGTCTGTCCGGCGAGGCCCCAGACATCGGGCTGAATGAGCGGCTGGATCAGGCGGCGCTCATCGGTTGCGCCGTCGCTGGTAAGCTGTAGCACGGTACTGCCCACTGGTGCGGCGGCAGTGCGTGCCTGGGTTGCGGCGGCTTGGGTTGCGGCACCGTTCCAGCGGTACCAGCTTTGTGCATCGCCCGTGCCCACCACCGCCAGCGTCGCCAGCAGCGGCAGGCCGATCAGCAGCACCAGCAGACCAACCGGACGCCAGCCGCGCCATTGCCAGAGCGCCACCAGCAGCACAACCGGCAGCAGCAGCACCAGTACGGCGACGGTGTTTTTGGTGATTAGGGCCAGCAGCGACACGCCGAGCACCCATGTCAGCGCCAGCCCATGCTGCATTCCTGCGGGGCGGCGTGTGCCGCAGAGCCGCAGCAGACGCACACGCCCCCACACCCCACAGCGCCCCCGACCAGGGCGGCGGCTACTTCACTGTTGACGGCTGTCATCAGGTCGGCGAAGGGCGGCAGCAGCGCTAGCAGCAGCGGCACGGCCCAGCGCAGCGGGTGCCCCGGCGGGTCAGTTCGCGCATAATGCCAATGGCCGCGCCAATTGTTAGCACGAAACACAGCAGCGAAACACTCCGTGCGACATACAACTGGGTGGCGAAGTCGGCCCCGGCAACAAAGCGCAGGGGGATGCTGACCACGGCGTAGTAGGTCGGCGGGTGCTCGAAGGCGGGAAAGCCAATCGAAACCCGTTGCGCGTCCAGGTTGGGCAGGCCAATATCACGGTAGAAGCCGTGCTCAATCATCGAGTCGCGGATTTGGAGACGCAGATTGCGGCGTTGCTGGTTAGCTGGTTGGGTGCGGACTATGTCGCGGGTCTGCCAATTGTAGCCATCGTGGGCAATCAGCCACGCATATTCAAAATGGGAGGGTTCGTCGTAGTGCTGCCAGGGCGGGAGCAGCAGCAGATAGGTGATGCCTTGCACGAACGCAAGCAGCAGCACTGCGACCAGTACCAACCGTTCGCGGCGCAGCGCAGGGCGTACGGCGGTGGCGGCAGGCGGTGCGGCGGCATCGGCGGGTGGGGCCAGCGTTGAATGCAGGTCGTGGTGTATCGGTTCAGCCATCGTTATCTTGCTCCTGGCTCAATCACAATGCGAGCCGCATGGATTGTACCACATCAGGCAATAGGCAAGGGGCGCGGGGATGTTACGCCGTCGTGTCTCTTATGGAATAAGTGCACGTACCATGGCAGGGCTGGCAGGGCTGGCCTGCACCTTCAGTACACCGATAACAAGGGTTGTGCCGACGGGTGGAAGTTGCTCCAGGCGGGTCAGGTTTTCGAGCACCAGCCAGCCTGCTGCCGGTTCGCTGCCTAGGGCAGGCGTGTCAATGCCGATGCCAAGGATCTGGCGCTGACGGAGCAGGGCAATGGCATCATCGGCGACACCGGGCACAGCGCTCTGCCCGCTATCCCCAATCCGCAGATACTCGGCGGGCTGCCCCAGCGCAGATCCCAGCCAGTTGCCAGCAGCACGATGCTATCGGCGGGGATCGGGCCGTGCTGTGTCTCCCAGTCGCGGATATGTTCGGCAGAGAGGCGATAGGACGGGTTATCCTGGGCACGGTCGCGCAGGTCGAGCACCACGGCGGGCCGCAGCAGGTCACGCGGCGAGAGCATGTCTACGGTGCGCGGCGCATTTCCTGGTATGGGGGTAAGCCGCAGGGTGGTGCCGCTCTGCACGCCGATGGCAAGCGCCTTGACCATACCGCTGGCATTGCGCTGGATCACCGTAGCGGGCGCGGCGGGCGGGTGGGGCATGTCCTGCGTAATGATATGGCTCAGATCGACGGCCCGCGTAAAGGTGATAGCCTGCTGATCGGGGGGCGGCGCGGCAGGGTTGGTACAGGCGATCAGCAGCACACAGCATAGCAGCACCAGCCACCCGCCGCGCATGCCACCATAGCGCGTCAACGTTCGATAATACACGGTTCGGGCGCGTGCAGTTCAGCATGCATCTGGTCGTAGTAGCGTACCATCAGGGGCTGCGGCGAGATGCCGGTGCCTATGAAGCGCTGCCCAATCGGGTGGTTGCCCCATTCGACCTGCGCCCCTTCGCCTTGCTTGCGCCCATACGCCTGCGCGTTGCATGGCATCACCGCGTGCAACAGTTCGCCATTGTGCAGGCTGTAGGTTTCAAGTTGCATCTCGCGGGTGCGGTCGGTGGGGGGGCGGTCGGCAATAACACTGAAAACAAGCCGATCTTCGTAGCGTACCGTGCAGCGTGTGGTGCTGCCCTGTTCCTGTAGCTGCACAGCGGCAAGCAGGCGCGGCAGGCCCCACGCTGCGCCTACCTGCTGCGCTGCCGGATTGCTGACAAACATGTGTAGCACAAAGCCCGGATAGCGGCTCTCCTGGGTCAGGCGGGCCAGCGTCATCACGGGAATGACCCGCTCATGGGTTGCCATCAACGCTATCACGGCCTCGGTATAGTCGCCAAAGGGACTCTCGCGGTAGTGCGAAAACGAGATCACCAGCACGGCGCGACCAGGGAAAACTTCAACCAGATTGATGGGAGTGCCAGCGGGGACTAGTGCCCGTGCCTGGTGCGACGGCAGCGGCAGGGCAATATTTACACATAATGTATTATCAAACTGTAGTGGTAGCGTTGTTTCAGTATTCATACCCGTACTCCCTCTGTGAACAGTACACCGCAATCGGAGGTAGATGCTGCTAACTACATCCGGGTCACGCTGCCAGATCGATACTCAGCGCAGTGTTTCTTCATCGAGTATAGCATATATAAGGCGTTTGCGGGCAGTAAGGTATGATAAAATGATACATACCAACATACGCGCTACAACACGACCTGCTTACATAATGAACGAGACCGCAAGATATCGGTTTCTAATCAGCCAGTGCATGAGATTGATGATGAACCAACAAGCAGCAAGCAAAGTGTCAGCAGCACATTTGAGGATAGAGCATGCATGATCGTTCATACTATTGGTACCTGGGGTGGATTCTATCAGTAGGAACAGTGCTCGCTGTTCTGATCGGAGTAATTGGTGGCGTGGCGTGGCAGTACTCATCCGTGCATGCGTTTATCCGTGCGCGGAATGCGTGGGAAGCCAACGCTGTGCCGCACTATCGGCTGGTGATTGAGCGACCGCAGATCTGGTGTCAGCAGGATGTCGAAGTGATGAACGAGCAGATTGTGCATGTGATTGAAAACAACTGCCCGATTGAGTCGTTGAACGTTTCGATGCTCTTTGATCGGATCGCCGACCTGGATGGCTACGAGGCCGCCGACCTGTTCCCGGTTGATACCTGCCCATGCCGTTCGGTGCTGGATGCCAATGTGGTGTACGACCCGGAATATGGCTATCCAACCGAAGTGATCATCCAGGAAACACGCACCGTTAGCTGGCGTGAACCGGGCTGCTGGCGGATGGTGCTAGCTCAGGAAGAGCTTCCGGCCTGTGCGTTGCCCGTTGCGATGGCCCAGCCGCGCATTACCCATATCTTACTGATACCTCTGCCATGAATACAGTTATGACAGAAACAACAACGCAGCGTCTGCGGCAGCGCGAGTATCTGCTGCAGATCAGTCGTGCGATTACAGCACAGCTCGATCTGACCAGTGTACTGAATCTGGTGATCACGTTTGCGGTTGAGATACTGGCGGGAAATGCCGGATTGATTGCGCTCCACGAAGAAGAGGATGGCAGCGGTCCGCTGCGGATTCGTGCCTCGGCGGGGGTGCCGCCCGAAGTGCTGCCTGCGTTTTCGCAGTTGCTGAACCTGAACTTGCAAGAAACTTCGACCCGCACAGTAGCGGCGGTGCTGCGCGAAATTGCCAGCGATACGAGCCTGACGTTGCGCCAGGTGATTGCACTGCCGCTGACGCTGCGTGATGCTCCGGTGGGCACGATTTATGTCTTTCGGGCGGCGGTGAATGTGTCGTTCTCGATGGACGAGGCACAGCTCTTGCAGGCGTTTGCCGATCAGGCCGCTATCGGCGTGAGCAATGCGCGGCTCTACCAGAGCGTACTGCGCGAGAAGCAGCGCCTCGATGCTATGATCGAGCAGAGCGCCGATGGGGTGATGATTGTGGATCATCGCTGGCGCATTACCACCTTCAACCGGGCCATGGAGCAACTAACGGGTTGGCCGCGCTCGGAGGCTATCGGGCGGCCCTGCGCCGAGGTGCTGGCAATCCAGGATGTGAACGACAACAACATCTGTCTGGTCGATTGCCCATTGCAGCGGCGACCGCTCGATGAGAACCCGATAGTGGAAGGGCGTATTATGAGCCGCGACGGGCGCGAACGCTACATTCAGAGCCGCTATGCCCCGCAACGCTCCCCGAATGGTGCATTTCTGGGGGCGATTGCCAATGTGCGCGACATTACCGACCAGAAGAAAGACGAAGAGTCGCAGATTACCTTTGTGTCGGTTGTGTCGCACGAGCTTAAAACGCCTGTGAGCATCATCAAGGGCTATGCCAACTTGATGAGTCGTGAGGATGCCGAGTGGAACCCTCAGGTCATCCGCGATGGGCTACATGTGATAGAAGAAGAGGCCGACCGTCTGACCCGGCAGATCCAGGACTTGCTGGATGTGTCGCGCTTGCAGGCGGGCGGGCTACGGATTGATAAAACCGACTGGTCGCTGACCGATATGGCGCAGAGTGTGGCGCAGGCCTTCGCAACACAAACGGATGACCGCTTCGAGTTTCAACTGCGCTTTTCGGAGGACTTCCTGCCCGTCCATGCCGATTACGAACGCATTCGAATGGTGCTCACCAATCTGGTATCCAATGCGGTGAAGTATAGCCCCGAAGGGGGGATAATCCGGATTGGCGGCACCGCGCAGGCCGATTATGTGATTGTGTATGTTTCCGATCAGGGGGTGGGTATTCCACCCGAAGAGCAAGAACGTATTTTCGACCGCTTCTACCGGGTGGACAATCGTCTGAAGCGCGACACCCAGGGCGCAGGTCTGGGGCTGTTCCTCACCAGAGCGATTATCGAGGCGCACGGGGGCACTATCCACGTCGAAAGCCAGCTTGGGCGCGGGTCGCGGTTTATCTTTACCTTGCAGGCCGCACGCCGTCAGCTTGAGAGCGAGGTGGTATAGGGCGTTACTGCTCCCCACTCGTGACCCCCTCCCCCCTGAGAGGGGGTAGAGCTTCCCTCTTATAGCCTCCCTCCTATAGCACCTCTCCCACTTGACACGGATACCCCCTATGGGTATAATAGGATGTGTTGAGTTTGTACATTTCAACAGAAATGCTATAATGCAAACAATGCCTTTCTGGTTCAGAGAGGCATTCTCATTGTGTAGACACGTACTCTGGAAATCATCCGACGCGGGCTGTCTGCTGCACGCCAACCCGTGCGAAACGCTGTGAGAAAGGAAAAGAGATAGCTCTATGCATACCAAAGTAGCAATCATCGGTTCTGGCCCGGCGGGTCTGACTGCCGCCCTCTATGCGGCACGCGCCAACCTGGAGCCGCTGGTCATTCGTGGCTTGCAGCCGGGTGGCCTGATCACAACCACCAACGAGGTAGAAAACTATCCCGGCTTTGTCGAGTCGATTGGTGGCTTTGAACTGGCAGACACGATGGAGCGGCAGGCGGTGAAGTTTGGTGCACAGACCTACGATGCCATTATTACGCATGTTGATCTGTTACAGCGGCCTTTTACGCTGATGACCGACGGCGGCGAGACGATTACCGCTGACGCGCTGATTGTGGCAACCGGTGCATCGCCGCGCAAGATGGGCGTACCCGGCGAAGATGTGCTTGCCAATCGGGGCGTTTCGTACTGCGCCACGTGTGATGGCTTCTTCTTCCGCAACAAGCGCGTTGTGGTGGTGGGTGGCGGCGACAGCGCCCTGGAAGAAGGTCTGTTCCTGACCCGCTATGTGTCGGAACTGGTGCTGGTACATCGCCGCGACACATTGCGGGCCAGCGCGATTATGCAAGAACGCGCCTTTGCCAATCCGAAGATGCGCTTTGTGTGGGATAACGTGGTCGAAGAGGTGCTTGGCGAAGAGCGTGTGACGGGGGTGCGGATCCGCAACCTGAAGACGGACGAAGTCACCACGCTGGAGACGGATGGCGTGTTCCCTTATATCGGGCACGTGCCAAACTCGCAGCTCTTTGCCGATGTGCTCGATATGGATGCGAGCGGTTATATCATCACCGACGAGCGGCGGCGCACCAACATTCCGGGTGTGTTTGCGGCGGGCGATGTAGTTGACCATATTTATCGGCAGGCGATTACAGCGGCGGGCGAAGGCTGTCAGGCGGCGATGGAAGCTACCTGGTTCCTGGCCGAGCAAGAGTACCTGCTGAAGAAGACCGAGACCGCACAGGGCCAGGAAGTGGCAGTCGTCGTAGCCCCTGATAACTGGTCGTAATGTTCCCTGAAATTGTGGCCATTTACACAGGTGTGAAAAATGTTACTCTATCGTAACTGATAGGATTAAACTAAAGATACGACATTTGCGTCGTACCTCTGTGCTCACACGCAGGATATCAGACCGGTATCCTGTGTGTTTTTTTATCCCAAACCTATCTTTCTATAGTTGAGCGTGAGCCGTATAATGTATAAACGCTCCTCCCCTTCATCTTTTAGGGAAACAACAATAGAAATAGGGCTAAACAATGGTTGCTTGGTTCATGGCTCGCTCACCACGTCAGAGTATCTGGTTGAGCCTGATCGCCATCCTGATTATTGCAATACTAGATAGTCTAACTGGCTATCTACTACGGTTTAGTGTCTTTTATGTGATACCGATTGCACTGGTCACATGGATGACACATCCGTATATGGGCTTCCTGGTGGCACTGCTCAGCACGCTGTCCGGGCAACTCACCGATTTTCTGGGCGGGAAGCCGGTTGTACCGTTTGTTGATCTGTGGACTGTGCTGGTTGTTATTGTTTTTTACAGTATTATGATTGTGCTGCTGGACCGGCTGAAGCAAGCCTTGCAGGAAGCCGAACAACTGGCTCGCACCGATGTGCTGACAAGCCTTGCCAACTCGCGGGCCTTCTTCGAGATGGCGACAGCGGAGGTGCAACGTTCGCAGCAGTTGCGTTACCCGCTTACGCTGGCCTATATTGATTGTGATAACTTTAAACTGATCAACGATACGCTTGGTCATCAGGCGGGCGACGAACTGCTGCGTATTGTCGGAGAAACATTGCGCGATAGTGTGCGCCCGGTTGATATCCCGGCGCGACTGGGCGGCGATGAGTTTGTGGTGTTGCTGCCCAATGTAAGCAGCCACGAAGCGCAGATGATAGCGCCGTGCCTACGTAGTTGCCTGCTAGAAACGATGCAGGAGGGCAACTGGTCGGTGACGTTCAGTATGGGGGTTGTTTCAGCTACGGTATTAGCAGATATCAATATACTGATCCAGCAAGCCGATGCGCTGATGTATCAGGTGAAACACCGTGGCGGCAATAGCATTGCCTACGCAACCTTACCCAGCAGCCTGACACGCTGAACAACACCCCCGCTCCTGTCAGGTGGGAGCGGGGGGAAACCACGACCTACACCAGCACCGACTCAGGCTCGCGCACCACACCCTCGGCGCGGGCAGCCTCTGCCACTGCTGCCGCGACTGCGGGCACAACATCACGATTGAACACGCTTGGCACAATGTAATCTTCGGCGATCTCGTCACGAGGAATGCTGCTTGCAATCGCACGGGCCGCCGCCAGTCGCATACTCGGCGTGATACGGGTCGCTTGGGCATCGAGTGCGCCCCGGAAGATGCCCGGAAAGGCCAGCACGTTATTGATCTGGTTGGCATAGTCGGAGCGTCCGGTTGCCACAATCCGTGCATACTGGTTCAGCATCTCTGGGGTTGCTTCGGGGTCGGGGTTTGCCATCGCAAACATGATCGGGTCGCTGGCCATACTCTGCACCATCTGTGGCGTGAGAATGTTTGCAACCGACACGCCCACAAACACATCGGCCCCGCGCATCGCATCGGTCAGGGTACCGGTGCAGTTATCGGCGTTGGTGCGCTCGGCAATGCGCTGCTTGATAGCATTGAGCGAACGGGTGCCGCGTCGGTTGATAATCCCCTGGCTATCACAGGCGATAATCTCACCCACTCCGGCTTCGAGCAGGCTGAAGATGATCGCGGTGCCCGCCGCGCCCACGCCATTCACCACCACGCGAATATCTTCGATGCGCTTATCGACCAGCGCCAGCGCATTCCAGAGGGCTGCCAGCGTGACAACAGCGGTGCCGTGCTGGTCGTCGTGCATTACAGGGATGTTCAGGGTGTTACACAATCGCTCTTCAATCTCAAAACATTTGGGGGCGGCAATATCTTCCAGGTTGATACCACCGAACACCGGCGCAATCTGTTCGGCAACCTGAATAATCGTTTCGGGGTCTTGGCTGCGAATAGCAATAGGGTACGCATCGATATTGGCAAACTCCTTGAAGAGCACAGCCTTGCCTTCCATTACAGGCAGCGAGGCTTCGGCCCCCAAGTTGCCCAGACCAAGCACCGCACTGCCATCGGTGATTACTGCAACACTGTTGCGCTTGATGGTGTAATCGTAGACTTTAGCCGGTTCTTGGGCAATCGCAGTGCAGACCCGCGCCACACCGGGGGTATAGGCAATTGACAGGTCGGCACGGTTGCGCAGCGGTGTGCGGCTGTGGACACCGAGCTTGCCGCCGATATGGGCCAGAAACACCCGGTCGTTGTAGGTAAGCACCTGAATACCGGTGAGCGTATCGATCCGCCGCACGAGTTGCTCGGCGTGCTGCGGGTTCTGCACTTCTATGGTGAAGTCACGGATCAGTGTTTCACCATGATTCTCGACAAGGTCGATGCCGAGAATATTGCCGTCCATCTCTCCGATCATCGTCGTCAGCCTGCCCAGCATTCCCGGCAGGTGGTCAATCTGGCAGCGCATCGTGATAGTGTAGGCTCCGGTTTGCATCAAGTGCTCCTTTTACGTTCTAGCTTGTATTCAGGTTCCAGTTGTATGCGTATCCAATCCAACCAACTACGTTCTATGTTTCCGGTATTGCGGCAAATGTTGCCGGGTGTTTTGCGCGGGGCTTGCTCCACCTCCTGCTCTAGCCCATAAAAAAACACCAGCCCCGACGTTGGAGGTCAGGGCTGGCGGAACTGGTTTGTTATCGGGTTGTGTTACAAGTAGCTACCCAACACGTAACGCTCCACCGGCCCTGTTGCTAAGGAGCTGGAGGAGGAGTACTACAAGAAGTACGAGTGCTATGTGTGCTGGTGGGAATCTATTCATGGAATGTAAATATCTGTTAACGATAACTGTTATGAAGCATAGCAGGGAAATGGCATTTGTCAAGAGGGTTTTTTGGCCCATCCTCGCACTCGCCGGTCGGCCCGCCAGCGCGACTGTGCCACCAGATGGGCATTCGGCAGATCGGTTGACATAACCTTTTGTCGGGCAGCCTCGGCGCTGCGTCCGCCTGCGATATGTCGCTCAACCAGACGGGCGTGTGTCTCGTCGGGTGTAACATCCAGATACCAGACGGCATCTAGCAGCGGGCGCACCAGATGCCAGGGGGGGGTGGGGAGCAGCAGGTAGTTGCCCTCCACCAGTACCAGCCGATGCTGCGGCAGAATCGCGATAGCATCGGCGGTGGGTTCGTCGTGGGTGCGGTCGAAGGCGGGGGCTGTCACCCGATCAGCGGGCACCCGCCGCAGCCTAGTGAGGAGCCGCACGAAGCCAGCCGCATCAAAGGTGGATGGAATGCCTTTGAGCGAGCGCAGCGCTAGTGCATCTAGGGCGGCATTGGTCAGGTGGAAGCCGTCCATCGGCACGATTGCCGCCACTTCCTGCCCCATGTGGTGGTTGACACTGGCGGCAAGAGCGGTGGCGAGGGTACTTTTGCCCGCCGCTGGCCCACCCGTAATACCGAGCATATAGCGTTGTCCGCTGGGCAAGGTGGGCAGCAGGGCGATCAGTTCGTGGGTAAGCTGTTCCGGCTGCATCTACTGTTGCTGCTGTTGCTGCTGCTGGTTCAGGTTGTCTTCGTCGGGGTCGGGTGGCGACCAGACCATGACGGGCAGCAGTTCTTCGTCCTGGGGTATCGGCGCTTCGGCGGGCGCAACCCGCACTCCGACATCAAGCTGACTATCGGCAACGCCCCGGAACACGCCCCGTGTTGGTGGCACGTCGTTGTAGTCGCGGCCAATGGCGGTGCGAATATGACGCTCGGACGCGATCAGGTTGTTGGTCGGGTCGAAGCCAACCCAGCCGAGTGCGGGCAGCCATGCCTCCAGCCATGCGTGGGTCGCGTCTTCCTCGGAGCGGTCGTGGTCTTCGCGGCGGTGGAACAGGTAGCCACTGACATAGCGGCAGGGAATGCCCAGATCACGCACCAGCGCAATGGTAATATGCACAAAGTCCTGGCACACGCCGCGCCGTGTGGTGAGCGCGTCTTCGATGGGCGAGTCGACGCGGGTGCTGTGCGGCATATACGCAAACGCGTTGTAGATGATACGCTTCAGTTCGAGCATGGTTGAGAGTGGGTCATCCAGGCGCTGAATGCCCTGCTCCGCTTTAAACTGGTGGAGCATTGCGCCGGGGCGGGCGAAGTAGCTCGGCAGCAGCATATCCAGAAACTCATCGTGGATAGCGGGCGTATCCAGCACATCCCACGCCGAGGAGGGCAGCGCATCGGGCAGCGGCGGCAGCGAGGCATTCTCTACGGTGGCTTCGGCGGTAATGGTAAGCTGGGCGTGTTTACCGGGTACGTTAAAATGATGTACCGTGTTTTCGAGATAATCGGTATAAGTAAGAATCTGGGATTCGGGTTCGGTGGTTAGATGAAATTTCAGGCTACGCTGCAAGGCCTCGTTGCGCGGCTGCATCCGCACTTCCATCGAGCTTTCGCTGATGGGCCGCGAATAACGAAAGCGGGTCAGGTGGCGAATAGTATAATAGACCCGGTGTTCCGGCTGCGGTGCCTGTACAATCTGGAAGTGTGGCTGATACTGTGAAGTGAGTTTCATAGGTTCCCCTTGTCCCACCAATCAATATGCACTAAGGATGGTGTTACGGTTCTGATTATCTGCTCAGGGCTGCATCAACGGAATAGTCAATATAGTGCGAATAAATAGCGGCGTGAACTTCGTTGCATTGACGGTGAATGGTATTCAAGAATGGGTGCAAGTCCTGCATAATTTCGTCAACCTGGGCGTAATCGAGCGAGGCGCGTAGCCGTCCGGCCAGCCGTTCGACACGCCCGCGACTGCCCACCCCTGCCGCACGGCTAACGGCATTCAGTTCGTCCTGCAACTGGTCGGCACAGAAGCGCACCGAATGCGGGAAGCGCTCGTTGAGCAGCAAAAACTCAGCAATCGCATGCGGCTGTACATCGGCGGTATAAAACTGGCAATAGGCTTCGAAGGCCGTACACGAGCGCAGCAACCCTACCCATGCCAGATAATCAAGCTCTTCCTGGGTGCGGTAGTAGGCATCCAGCAGCAGCGTGATCTGTACAATCCGTTCGAGCGAGCGACCGACCTGGATAAACTGCCAGCCTTCGCCGTGGCTCATCGTGGCATCGGTGATGCCCTGGAACAGGTGCGATCCCTCTTTCACCATCTGAAAGAACTTGTGTGGCTGTGTGCGCCACAGGCGGCTTTTGCTGGTCCGCTTGACTTGCAAATACAACTGGTTGAGATGCTGCCACATCTCCGAACTGATCTGCTCGCGCACCTGGCGTGCATTTTCGCGGGCCGCTGCAATGCAGTACACAATCGAGGCATCGTTCGACTGGTCAACAGTGAGCCAGCGGATCAGCCGTGCGAGATCAATATGCTCGGACGGCGGCGCAATCCGTAGCCCTTCGAGCAAGCGCCGCCAGCGCAGATCGCCCGCCTGGGGTGCATCGTCCAGCATCTGGTCGAGGTTGACATCCAGCAAGCGGGCGGTGTGTTCGGCCCGTTCCAGATAGCGGCTCATCCAGTACAGGTTATCTGCCACCCGCGACAGCATCGGCAGGCTGCCTGGTGGCCCGCTCAGTCTGGTTGTAGCATTGACGGTCATGGCTACTCCGTGGTTAGTCGTAGAGAACCCAGGTATCTTTGCTGCCGCCACCCTGCGACGAGTTGACCACCAGCGACCCGCGCCGCAATGCTACACGGGTCAGGCCGCCCGGAACAATCTGAATATCTTCACCATACAAAATATAGGGCCGCAGGTCGACGTGGCGCGGCTCAACCGCCCCATCAATAAAGCAGGGTGCCCGCGAGAGCGAGAGCGTCGGTTGCGCGATGTAGTTGCGCGGGTTGGCAAGCACCGCCCGCTTGAACTCGTCGCGTTGCGGCTGGGTGCTGTGCGGGCCGATCAGCATGCCATAGCCGCCCGACTCGCCCACCGCCTTGATAACTAGCTTTTCGATATTATCCAGCACATACGCCCGCTGATGAGCATCTTCCAGCAAGTAGGTCTCAACGTTGCCAATGATAGGCTCTTCACCGAGGTAGTAGCGAATGATGGCTGGAACATAAGCATACAGCGCCTTGTCATCGGCAACCCCCGTGCCTATCGCATTGGCAAGCGCGACATTGCCGGCCCGGTATGCGTTCAGCAAACCTGCCGAGCCGAGGATGCTATCGGGGCGGAAGGCCAGCGGATCAACGAAGTCATCATCAATACGCCGATAAATCACATCGACGCGCCGCAAGCCTGCCGTGGTACGCATATAAACAATGTTGTTATGCACCACCAGATCGCGCCCCTCTACCAGTTCGATGCCCATCTGACGGGCCAGATAGGTATGCTCGAAGTAGGCCGAGTTGTATACCCCTGGTGTAAGCAGCACTATCGTCGGCTCAATCGATGGATGCGGGCAAACGAGCGCAGCGTTGAGAGTAGCACCTGCCCATAGTGATTGATGGGGCGTACATTGTAGCTGCTGAACAGACGCGGAAAGACGTTTTTGATTACCTGCCGATTGGCGAGCATATAGGATACGCCACTTGGCACACGCAGATTATCTTCCAGCACCACAAAGCGCCCATCTTCCAGGCGCACCAGATCGGTGCCGATGATCGCAACATAGACATCTTTGGGCACGTTCAGCCCGATCATCTCGCGGCGGAAGTGCTTGCAGCTATAGACCAGCGCACGCGGCACCACGTTATCAGTAAAGATGCGCCCGTCGTGGTAAATATCGTTGAGGAACAGATTGAGTGCCGTAATGCGCTGTTTAAGCCCCTTTTCGATGATGGCCCACTCATCGCTGGTAATAATGCGTGGCAGCAAGTCGTAGGGAAAGATGCGCTCGGTGCCTTCGTCGCTGCTATAGACGGTGAAGGTAATACCCTGGTTGAGAAAAGTAATATCGGCGGCCTGCTGCCGCTGGCGCAGGGTAGCAGGCGAAAATTCGTTCAAACGCTGAAAGAGTGGTCGATAGTGCTCGCGGGGCTGCCCGCGCCTATCGAACATCTCATCATAGGCGCTATCCAGGAAGTAATGCTTAAAGAGCGCCGGGAGTTGCGCCAGATCAACAATATCGTGCCCAATCACAATCAACCCTATCTACTTGGCTACTGCTACAACTTGAGGAAACAGAAACATACCCTCAGTTGGCAGGGACAGGTACACAACACACCACCAGCGCTTCGACGGAAAGGCCTGAGGAAAGAATACTGTACTTGGCATTATAGCACAACCACAGTAGATACTTCATAGACGCCTGTACCAACAATCGGGCGGTACGATTTGTGCAGCGGTGGATAGGAGGGTGATGGAACGCGGGGTGAGAGGAACCGCCTGCAACTGCAACATACGTTATCTGTATGTATATAACTAGTTGATCAGAGTGCAACCGTTGATGAAGCGGTGTACAATATGGTTCAGAACTACATGATCTGCGCAAGCAGAAAAGGAGACAGGTGCGACAGATGTCTCGTCGTAATGGGAAACAACAGGAATATGCAGTCATCGGCCTGGGGCGCTTTGGTATCAGCCTTGCCACAACGCTGGTCGAACGCGGTTACTATGTGCTTGGCATCGACCGCGACCGCGACATTGTGCAGCGCACCGCCGATTTGATTACGCAGGTGGTGGCACTGGACGCCACCGATGAAAACGCACTGCGTGCTGTCGATATCGGGTCGTTTGAAACGGTGGTTGTTGCTATCGGTGAAAACTTCGAATGCAACCTAATGGCGACCGTTGCGCTGAAGAGCCTTGGCGTGCGCAATGTCGTCAGCAAAGCCCGTACCAAACGGCAACGTGATATTTTGCTGCGGGTGGGGGCCGACCACGTGGTCCTGCCCGAACACGAAGCAGGCCGCCGCCTGGCCCATGTGCTATCGGGGCCGGGGGTGCTCGATCAGCTTGAACTGGAGCCAGGGCTGAGCATTACCGAGTTGCGGGTGCCCAGCCAATGGTCGGCATCCTCGATTGAAACGGGTCTGCGGCGGCGCTTCGGTGTGACGTTGCTGGTCGTCAAGCGGGGCAAGCACTGGTGGTGTTGCCA
>JAAUSQ010000042.1 GCA_012033195.1 Chloroflexaceae bacterium | reverse complement strand
CGGCTACCGAGATGCTGGCATTCGGGTTGCGTACCATCCGCCGATTGTCAACCAGAACAATCTGCTGTACCACGGGCGCGACAAGTTTTCTGGCAAACCTGCCCCCTGATGTGCGTGTGACCGCCGAGGGCTTTCTCACACCTACCATTGCTGCGAAAGATTATTTTGCATTGTGCGCCGAATTGTTGCATACCTGGCACGATACGAGCAATTATCTATCACATATCCAGGTTAGTCCGGCGGGCGGGCAGTGGTGCAGCGATGACCTGATTTTGCAGGCGGTATCGTTTGCGCGGCAACACAAAACACGGGTACAGATGCATATGCTTGAAACACGCTACCAGCGTCAGTATGCTTATCGGGTATGGGGCAAAAGTTTTATTCAGCACCTCGATGCTATTGGGGCGCTTGGCCCGTGGCTCACGCTGGCGCATATGGTCTGGGTCGATATGGACGACATCGAACTGCTGGCCGAGCGCAATGTGGGCGTAGCGCACAATCCCGGCTCGAACCTGCGGCTTCGCAGCGGCATTGCACCCATCGCCGTGATGCAGCAGGCCGGCGTGCGGATTGGCATCGGTCTGGATGGGCACGCACTGGACGATGACCAGGACTATTTGCGTGAGCTGCGGCTAGCGCTCACGCTTGCTAATCAGCCGGGCGCATCGGCACCGAGCGTCGCCCCAGAGCTGATCGTGCAGATGGCAACCTGCGACGGGGCGGCTATTACGCTGGGCAGCGATGTACCGCTGGGTGTGCTCGAAGCGAACGCCTGGCCGATATTGTGCTGGTCGATTGGCAGGCGGCGCTGGGGGGTTGGGCACCCGCCGATTATCTCACCCACGTTGGCCCGCTGCATGTGTTGCTACGCCACGCGAGCCAGCGCCATGTGCGGCATGTGATGGTTAACGGGCGCTGGGTGGTGCGCGATGGTAAAACGCTGCTGCTTGATGAGGCCGAGATTGTGGCGGCCCTGCGCGACCAACTGGCCCGCCACGACTGGCACAGCGCCACCGAACAGACGCAGCGCTTGCGCACGCTGGCCCCATATGTCCGCAAGTTTTATGCAAGCTGGGATGTACCTCTTGTCGATCCGGGAGCACGCTAACAGAACGGAGGCGCTATGACAGACTGGCGCAAGATTTACAACGCGGCGCGGATGCAGGTACACGATAGCGCCATCACCAAGACGTTTATCGCTGGTGCGGGTGGCTTTGTTATTTTTAATATCGCCATGTGTATGACAGTCTTTGGCAAAGTGCCGCTCACTATTACGGCGTTCTTTCTGGCAGTTGCGATTGTACTGGCTTTTGGTTACGGCCTCAGTGCGTGGCGCGATTATATGGGCAACCCGATTGTGCTGGTGGCGGAGGTGCTGGCAAAAGAGCATCGGCAGACGACCGACAACAGCAATGCCGAGCCAGTCCATCAGTATTATGTAAAACTGGATATTTCGGAGGCGTTCCAACTGACCGAAGCGGGGATCAGCGATGCATTGCCACGCTACCGGGGGCAGAAGACGCTACCGACCCAAGAGCGACTGTACCTGAACCTGCAAGAGCACGAAGTTGCCACGCTGCTCTGTACCCCGGCTGGCGTGCCCTTCGCCTACCTCGACGACTGGATGACAGAAGAGTACGAAAAGGAAGCCTAGGGGCGCAGGGCACGGAGGAATCAAGCCTCTGGCTATCGCGTAGACATCTTGAAGGTATCAGAAAGAACCAACCCATGTTAGAGCAACACCAGCACCAGCAGGTCATCGACCTGTGCCGACAGCTTGTGCAGGCCCCCAGCCTCGCCGGACGCGAGCAGGACGCCGCCACTATCGCTGCAACATGGATGCAGACCCTGGGCTACGACCACGTTGAGACGGATACATACGGCAGCGTGATCGGGCGCATTCAGGGCGACACGGGCGCTGGCCCTACCCTGCATTTTGATGGACACCTCGACACGGTGCCCGCAACTGCGCTTGACCAGTGGACACACGCGCCCTATGGGGCCGACATCGACGCCGAGCATATCTGGGGGCGCGGCAGCACCGATATGAAAGGCCCCGTTGCGGCGATGCTATGTGCGGCGGCGTTTGTACCCCGCGAACGGCTGCGCGGCGCAATCACCGTCTCGGCCAGTGTTGCCGAAGAAGAACTGGAAGGCGCAGCCCTGCAAGCTATCCTCACGCGCTACCCCGCCGATCTGGTTGTAATTGGCGAGGCGACCATGTTGCAGGTCGGCATCGGGCACAAAGGGCGGGCAGGTATCCGCATCACCACCCACGGACGCCCAGCGCATAGCGCGGTGCCCCACGCGGGCGATAACGCGGTCTATCGGATGATCGCAGCAACACAGGCGCTGCGTGTGCTGGCGTTGCCCGACGATGCCATGCTTGGCCCTGCCGTGATGGAACTGGTTGAGTTTGTCAGCCACCCCTACCCCGGTACCAGCATTGTGCCCGACCGTTGCACGGTGCGCTGGGACCGGCGACTGGTGCGCGGCGAAACTCGCGAGAGCGTGCTTGCGCATATCAATGCGGCACTGGCAGCGGTGGATGGCTACGCGGCGGGCAAGGTAACTGCCGAGTACCTCGCTGTGGGCGTGCCGTGTTATACTGGCGCGACCCTCACCAAAAGCCAGGACTTTCACCCCGCCTGGGAGATTGGCGAGAATAGCGCACTGGTGCAGGCGGCGCTGGCAAGCACGGCGGCAGCCGGTATCGCGCCAGCAACCCGCTCGGTGCCCTACTGCACCAACGGCAGCGGCAGTGCGGGCGAGCTTGGCATTCCAAGCATCATTCTTGGCCCTGGCGACCCGGCCCACCTGCACATTATTGATGAGCGCATTGCCATTGATCAGCTTGTGCGCGGCACGGTGGACCTATATGGGGCTGATTGAGCGGTTGCTGGGGTAAACAGCCGTATCTTAAATGACCCAATCAGGAGGCCACGATGATTACCGATTATGTTTATAACGCCCACGTTCCCGCCACCCTGCCCGCCGCCCGCCCCACCCGTGAGCCGCTGGCATTTCATCAGCGCTTGCCAGGGTACGCCCCCACCCCGCTGATTGATGCGCCTGCACTCGCGGCCCGTCTTGGTGTGGGGCAGGTACTGATCAAGAATGAAGCCGAGCGCATTGGTATGCCCGCCTACAAAATCCTGGGCGCGGCCTGGGCAACCTACCACGCCCTGCGCGAACGGCTTAACGGCGACCTGCCCGCCTGGAACACGCTGGAGGAACTGGCACAGCATATGCAGCCGTTGCAACCGTTGACGCTGGCCGCCGCCACCGATGGCAACCACGGGCGGGCAGTGGCGCGGGTAGCGCGGTTGCTGGGCCTCGGCGC
Organism: Chloroflexaceae bacterium; assembly: GCA_012033195.1. GTDB lineage: Bacteria > Chloroflexota > Chloroflexia > Chloroflexales > Chloroflexaceae > JAAUSQ01. The sequence continues at coordinate 18,162 of JAAUSQ010000042.1, read as the reverse complement.
ACACATCTTTGTGCCGACGGGCACCGCTGCGGCGCGGATTGCGGCCATTGCCAGCGAAGGGGCACAGGTCACTGTGGTTGATGGCACCTATGATGAGGCGGTGGCGCGTTCGGCGCAGGAGGCAGGCCCACACTGCGCTGTTATCTCGGATACAGCATGGGAAGGCTACACCGATGTGCCCACCCGCGTGATTGCGGGCTACTCAACCATTTTCTGGGAAATTGAAGACGAACTGGCCCGCCGCGCCCAACCCGGCCCCGATCTTGTGCTGGTACAGACTGGCGTTGGAGCACTGGCGGCGGCGGTGATCGGGCACTATCGCCGCGCCGACCGAACGGGGCCAGTACCGCGTATCGTCAACATCGAGCCATACAATGCCGCGTGTGTGCTGGCCTCGATGAAGGTGGGGCGTATAGTGGAAGTACCTGGCCCGCACAACTCGGTGATGGCGGGGCTGAACTGTGGCCTGCCTTCCCCGGTCACATGGCCGCTGGTATCGCAGGGCATCGATCTGTATATTGCCCTGGATGATGCCGCCGCGTTGCAGGCCATGCGCGACCTTGCCACGATTGCTATTGTGGCGGGCGAAACCGGCGCGGTGGGCATGGCGGGCGCAACCGACCTGCTGACTGGCCCCGACGCCGTGTGCTGGCGCGAACTGCTCGGCGTAACCGATCAGAGCCGTATTTTATTGATTGTGACCGAGGGCGCGACCGACCCGGCAAACTATGCGCGGGTCGTCGGATGGTCGGCGGTGCCTGCTTCATAACTGCTTGACATCTCAATCATTCCCTATTATAATAAGAACATATTTGCTATCCCCCAAAAGCAAGGAGGGTTCATGTTCAACCGCATTACCCACACCACCGTTGTGGTATCCGACCAAGATGAGGCGCTGTCGTTTTATGTCGATAAGCTCGGTTTTGAGAAGCACTCCGATGCCCCGATGGGGCCAAAAGAGCGCTGGGTTACCGTGAATATTCCTGGCGATGATCTGGAACTCGTCCTGATGGCCCCGGACTGGTACACCGAAGATCAAGAGGTGATTGCCTACCGCAAGCAACTGATCGGACGGAACAGCGTTGTTGTGGCGGTGGACGACTGCCGTGCAGCGTATGAAACACTCCGCGAACGCGGTGTACTGTTTGCCTACGAACCGACCGAACGCGATTATGGTATTGAGGCCGTCGCAAAAGACCCGTTCGGAAACGATATTGTCATTATTCAGGCCCGCGCTCTGGCATAGCCCTGCTTCTGATAGCTCTACGGCACCCCGGCATCAGACACGTGGGTGCTCTTGGTGTTTGTCAATGCATCTTCACTAGACCTGTACTATAACCTTCCCTATCTCTTATTGACGCATATCCTATTAGTGATACAATACGAGGCTGCAACCTGCGGTAAACAGGTTGTATGGGTCTGCCGTGGGGGGGCCACTGGCAGACGGTCTTTTCTGTGTCAAGCATCATATGTAAGCACAACGCCTATGCGCATACTCTCAGGTGAAGATGTCCGACAGGCTATCAGCATGAAAGAGGCGATTGCTGTAACTGCCAATGCGTTCGTGCAACTGACGGCCCGGGAAGCAGCCCTTCCCCTGCGTGCCCGTATCGAACTTCCACACCATGAAGCAGTCAGTCTGTTTATGCCTGCCTACCTCGCACAGAGTCAGGCACTTGGAACCAAAATCGTTTCGGTATTTCCACACAACCCCACACGTTTTAATGCCCCAAGTATTTATGCCCTGATCGCTCTGTTCGATGCTGAAACAGGCCGCCCTGTCGCGGTAATGGATGGTACCTATCTGACGGCCTTGCGGACTGGCGCTGTTTCGGGTGTAGCAACCCAGTATATGGCACGGGCCGATACGCATGTGCTGGCCCTGTTCGGGGCAGGGGTGCAGGCCCGCACACAAGTGCAGGCAGTCTGTGCAGTGCGCCCGATCCGTGAGATCCGCATTGTAAACCGTACGCCTGCCCGCGCCGATGACCTGATCGAACTGCTCAAGACGGATGGCATCGACGCTGCCATAGAGCGGGTTGACAATGCCGCCGCTGCCTTGCGCGGAGCCGATGTTGTTTGTTGTGCCACTGGCGCAACCGTGCCGCTGTTTGATGCTGCTGATATCCAACCTGGCACCCATATCAATGCTATTGGTTCGCACGACCCGCGCATGGCAGAGGTGCCCGCCGCAACGGTCGCACGGGCACGGGTCGTGGTCGATGAGCATGCCGCCGCACGTGCCGAAGCGGGCGACATTTTGCAGGCCGAAGCCGCCGGACTGATTGACGCAGGGCATGTGCTTGGTGAGCTGGGCGCGGTTATCGCTGGCAGCGTTGCCGCCCGCACCCGTCCCGAAGATGTGACCTTTTTTAAGTCGGTCGGTGTTGCTATTCAAGATATGGCAGTCGCCCATCGTGTGCTCCAGAATGCAGCAGCACGCGGGCTTGGCGTGAATGTAACACTATAATGGATGGTAAGGGCAATCGTGTGGTTACAGGTTGTACCTGCCACGCCCCCGTGTCCCGGCAGGCTGTGCTCACAGCACCACCGGAGTATCAACGCAACAAGGAGTGAATGTATGAGAAACATCTGTGTCATTGGTACAGGATATGTTGGTCTGGTCACTGGCGTCTGTTTTGCCGACCTGGGCAATAATGTTGTCTGTGTTGACGTAGACGTGCAGAAGGTTGAGATGCTGCGCTCAGGCCGTTCGCCGATCTACGAACCCGGCCTTGAAGAACTGATGGAGCGCAATATGCGGGCCGGTCGTCTGACCTTCACCGACGACTACCGCGTTGGTCTGGATAATGCGAGCTTTGTTTTTATCACCGTCGGCACGCCGATGGCAGACGATGGCAGCGCCGACCTGCGCTATGTCGAGTCGGCAGCGCACGGCATCGGCAAAACAATGACTCGCTCGCTGATTATCATCGACAAGAGCACCGTGCCCGTCGGGACTGGTGATGTGGTGACCGATATTATTGCCAGCTATGCCAAGCCCGAAATGACTTATGATGTTATTTCAAACCCGGAGTTTCTGCGCGAAGGCAGCGCCGTGACCGACTTCTTCAACCCCGACCGCATTGTGCTCGGCTCGAAGAACCGCAAGGCCGCTGAAGCCGTTGCCGAACTACATGCGCCGCTCAACGCGCCCGTGTTTATCACCGACCTGCGCACCGCCGAGATGATCAAGTATGCCTCGAATGCGTTCCTGGCAACCCGTATCTCGTTCATCAACGAGATAGCCCAGATGTGTGAGCGGCTCGGTGCCGATGTGATCGAAGTAGCGCGTGGAATGGGTGCCGATAAGCGCATTGGCCCGCACTTCCTGAGCGCGGGTGTGGGCTATGGTGGCTCGTGCTTCCCGAAAGATGTACTGGCCCTGCACCATATGGCGGCGAGTGTCGGCTGTCATCCGCAGTTGTTGCAGGCCGTGATGGACATCAACCGCGATGCACGGACAACTTTTGTGAGCAAGGTACGCACCATCTTCGGCTCGGTTGATAAGAAGGTGATCGGGGTGCTCGGACTGTCGTTCAAGCCCAACACCGACGATATGCGCGAAGCACCATCGGTTGAGATTATCCAGGCATTGCAGGCCGAGGGTGCCCATATCAAGGCCTACGACCCGGTAGCGATGGAAAACGCCGACAACTACCTGCCCACTGTAACCTTCTGTGCAACGGCCTACGATGCCGCCAAAGAAGCCGATGCCCTGCTGATTATTACCGAGTGGAACGAGTTTAAGCAGATTGACTGGCAGCGCATCCGCCAGATTATGAAGAACCCACTCGTGCTGGATGGGCGCAACATCTACGATCCAAAAGAGATGACCGAGCGTGGCTTTACCTACATCGGCGTGGGGCGGGGTATTCCGGCGAGTGCGACGCAGGCACTGCCGCGCCCGCACAATGGGCACGGCAATGGCGCAGCGTTGAAGGAATCGACGGTGGTTGAGCAGGCCTGATTCTACACCTGTATTTGCCAGAAACACCTGGTATACCTGACAGGGCCATGCAGCAGTGTGTGGCCTTTTTACTACTTTCTAACCTGATGCATAGGCATTACCTGGCATATTTCTTGCTCTTCTCAAGCTGTAAGGATTACAGCTCTGGACGTTGTCAATGTAAAACAGTACAGTGGTATCTTGAGGAGGAACAACAATGATTAACTTCATCGTGTGGATCATTCTGGGCGCTATTATTGGCTGGTTGGCGAGCCTTGTGATGGGCACCAATCGGCAGCAGGGTTTGCTGCTCGACATCGTGGTAGGGATTGTCGGTGCGTTTCTTGGTGGTCTGGTGTTCAGTCTGTTCGGGTTTGGCACCAGCATCAACGAGGGGAACTTTAGCATTCCTTCGCTGATCGTCTCGTTTATTGGTGCAGTCATCCTGCTGGCAATTGTCAAGGCAGTGCGCCGCCGAACGGCATAACCATCTGATAGCTTAATCACTACGGAGCACGGAGGGTTTCTACCTTCCGTGCTTTTGTAGAGCTACAGTTCGTTCAGGTCTGCCGGTTGCAAGCCCGATATCGCCAGCACGGTTGCCCGGTCGATGCCTCGCGCTAGCATAGCACGCGCCATTTCGAGTTTGGCCTCGTGGATACCTTCGTTACGGGCATTCAGAATCTTGCCCTGCTCATCCAGATCTTTCTTCAGCATCGCCTCGTAGCGCTCGCGTTCGGCGGGGGTGAGGGCGGCCTGCTGTGCCTTCTCGAACGCCTGCGGGAATGGTTCCTCGGCTGCTAGCTCGGCGGGAATATCGGCCAGGGCGGGCATGTTTTGCAAGACATAAATCCATTTATCTGCCAGCGAGAGATTGTCATCAAGCGTGCCAGCAAACTTGGGTAGCTCAATATAGACAAAGGTGAGCTTGTCGTAAAAGACGCGACCTGTCGCTTCATCGCAGAGTGCAATATGCCGCATATGGCGTGGGTCGTCGTCCATCCGAAAATTGAGCACCGCAATGCAGTAGATCGGCAGCAGACGGAAGGGGTATTCACGTTCGCCGCGCCGCATCTGCTGGATAATCGGAAAGGTGACATGGTAGAGCGAACGATCTTTAAAAAAGATCTGCTTCGCCCGTTGCATCTCCACAATAAAGCGCTGCCCCTCGCTATCGACGCAGTACACATCATAGATGCCTGTGCGTTCTTCGGTCAGTTCGGGCATTTGCTCAGTTGGCATATACGACAGATCAACGATGGGGTGCGGCGGGTCGAGAATGGCATGCAGGAAGCCACGCAGAATCTCTTTGCTATCTTCTTGCCCAAACAGCCGCTTGAAGCCAAAGTCGGTGGTCGGGTCGATATAGCGCGAACCGAAATACATAGCTGTGTTACCCTCCCTGCTCCACGACGCGCCGCGCCAGCCACGCGAAGCGCTCAAGCAGCATCGCCATAAACCGGGGGGTATCAAACCCAACAACGGCCTGCACATTGGGCGCGTGCCCGGTGGTGTGGGCAAAGTCGGCAACCGTTTTGCCCATTGTCAATGCGCTGGTATACTCCACATCCACATAGACCGATTCGAGTGTTGCCAGGTCGGGCATAAACGCCAGCGCCAGCGCCGCCGGGTCGTTCACCGAACACCCTGCAAAGTTGAAATAGGCTGCGTGAAACGCAATGTAGGGGCGCGTTGTATCGGCAACAAAGCGGGGGATGGGGCCTGCAACTTGCAGCAGGGTTTCAACGTCCTGTTGAGTGAGCAAAATAGCACGGGTAATGTCCCAGGGCAGCAGCGTGATGGGCATGCCACTGTGCAGCACAATGTGCGCGGCGTGCGGGTCCACATACACATTAAACTCGGCCAGCGGCGTGACATTGCCATCGACACGCAATGCGCCGCCCATCATGATGACCTGCTTGACCGCCTGCACAATACGCGGCGCTTTGCGGATAGCCAGCGCCAGATTGGTCAACGGGCCAATAGCAACCACCGTCACCGCACCGGGGGCGGCCAGAATTTCGCGGATCAGCAGATCGACGGCGTGCTCGGCAATCGGCGGGACCGGCGAGGCGGGCAGCACCGCATTGCCCAGGCCGGTGGAGCCATGAGTTTCGGCGGCAGTCAGCAGGGGCCGCATCAGTGGCAGCGCACACCCCACCGCCACCGGAATATGGGATGCCTGAGCCAGGGCCAGCACATCGAGTGCGTTGCGGGTCGCCTGCTCCAGCGTGCAGTTGCCGCCAACCGTCGTCAGCGCGATCAGGTCGATCTCGGCAGGTGCGGCCAGCGCCAGCAGAAATGTGAGCGCGTCATCGATGCCGGGATCGGTGTCAATAATAATACGGTGCTGTGGCATGAGTTTAAGGTTTCATAAGAGTGTATATTTCTTTACTCATTATAGCATGTGGTTGCTTGACGTTTTAGGGGACACTATGCGATAATGAAGGTACATTAATCTGATATTTAGCTGATAAAACATCGGCAATCGCATCTCGCCAACTGCTACCCTGGCGTTGTCCTGGGCATTGTCACAGATGTTCTCTTTATACATCAATCATATGGTACCTATAATTTGAGGGTTTCATGCAGCAGACGATCCTCAATGGACGCTACAGGCTGGTAGAGAAAATTGGCGAAGGGGGCATGGCTGCCGTCTATCTTGGTCACGACCTGCGCTTGAATCGGCAGGTTGCAATCAAGATGCTGCACCAGCATTTTGTCAACGATGCCGATTTCCTGAACCGCTTCCAACACGAAGCGCAGGCCGCCGCCAATCTGAACCACCCCTATGTGGTGAATGTCTACGATGTAGGGCAGGATGAAACCTGTCACTATATCGTGATGGAATATGTCAACGGCGAGAACCTGAAAACGATTATTAATCGTGATGCGCCCCTGCCCGTCAACTATGCGGTTGCGATTGCCGAAGCCGTGGCGTATGGCCTGGATGGTGCCCATCGCATCAGCCTGATCCACCGTGACATCAAGCCGCAGAATATTATGGTGACTCGCGATGGCCATGTGCGGATCACCGATTTTGGCATTGCCAAGAGCCACCTGAGCACAGCGCTCACCGAAACAGGTATCACCTTTGGCACTGCCGACTATATCTCGCCGGAGCAAGCACGCGGGCAGACGGCTATTCCGCAATCGGATATTTATGCGCTCGGTGTAACGCTCTACGAGATGCTGACGGGCCGCCTGCCCTACACGGGTGATAGTGCTATTAGCGTGGCGATGCAGCACGTCAGCGCCGACCCGCCACCGATTCGCAAGCTGAACCCGTTGGTGCCGCCGCAACTTGAAGCACTCGTCATGCAGGCGATGGCTAAAGACCCGACCCAACGCCCGACCAGTGCGCGGGCTTTCGCGCAGCAACTGCATCAGTATCGCGGTTTTGCCGAACAGCAGACCGTGCTTGCACCTGCACCGGTAGCCTACGAGACCGACAGCCTGCCAGTACGCCCGCCCTATACCGCACAGCCCAGTCAGTCAACGACCAGCATTCTGTATCGTGGGAGTATTCCACCCCGGCGCAGTGTCCTGTCGCGCCCGCCGAACCAGGGCCAGGGCTGCGGTCTGGCCGTGATTGGTACGCTCCTGCTGAGTGGGGTGCTCGGCGTGGTGTTGCTGCTGAGTATGCCCGCCTTCTCGCTTGATTATCAGACGGCAGGCCAGCGCAATACAACGACCGTGGTTGAGGCTGAGAGTCCGTCGTTTACGCCATTGCCAAGCACACTGGATGCCTCCCCAACGCCGACCGCTACCCCGGTGCCGTCGGTACTACCTACACCACCACCTACGCCGACGCCCGATAATCTGACAACGGTGCCCGATATTCGCAACCTGTCGGAGGTGGAGGCGCAGGCGATTTTGTTGAATGCCGAACTGGTGCCGATTATTGGCGAACAGGCCCACAACGAACAGGTTGAAGCGGGCCGCATCATCAACCAGCATGTGCTACCGGGTACGCGCCTAGAACGTGGCAGCGTGATCACCTATTCGTTGAGCCTGGGGCCACGCCTCGTTGAAGTGCCCAATCTGGTCAACATGCGGCTTGAGCAGGTGCTGGCACTGCTGGCAAATGTTGGCTTCCAGTATCAGCTTGACTTCCAGCCCCATGCACAAGTGAGCCGCGATTTTGTGATACGCCAGGAGCCAAACGCCGGGGCACGGGTCGAGCCGGGTACGCCAATCTTCCTGGAAATCAGCCTGGGCGATGTGGTGCGCTTCCCCGATGTGGTGGGCATGCCACGCGAACAGGCCGAGCAGTTGATCTTGCGGAGTGGTCTCTCGCTTGAGTATGTTGATCAGCAGGGCCGCGACAAGCTTGGTGAGGCGTTTGATCTGCTGCCACCGGGTCAGGTGGTCAGCGCAATGGCCAACGGTCAATCGGTGCGAAATGGTGACTATATTCAGCCAGGAAGCCGCATTGTGCTTGGTGTGCGAGCTACTGAGTAGAGATGTGTGTTTGGTGTGCTGCAGCAGAGCATAAGCGTAACGACAACATGGCTTGAAATCACCAGTCCGGCGCTGTTCTGTCCGGCGTGGGAACCGTGGCGACAGCACCCTGCTGCGCTGATTATGGAGGCCCGCGAACCCCTGCCCGCCTTCTATCGCTTCCTGTATGGCACGGTCGGCAAAGACTATGCCTGGACAGACCGCCTTGTGTGGACAGATGAAGCGCTTTATGCGTATCTGGCGCGGCCTGCGGTCACGCTGCTGGTGTTGTACGTCCACGGCACCCCGGCGGGCTATGTCGAACTCAACCGCGAGTCGGAAGAACCCGGTACCGAGGTTGCCTACTTCGGCCTGATCAATGCCTTTCAGGGGCGCGGCCTGGGCAAATACCTGCTGTCGGTGGGTATCGAACGTGCTTTCGCGGATGGCGCGGCGCGGGTGTGGGTGCATACCTGCACCCTCGATGGGCCGCATGCGCTGGCAAATTATCAGGGGCGCGGCTTTGTGCCCTACCGCACTGTCACCGCTGCGAAGCTCTTGTGAGGCGATAGGGGCGGCTCGTTTGCGCGGGCGATCCTTATCACCCTGTGACGCTAGCCTTTAGCCCTCTGTTATCGCCTGTGTCACCCGGAGCGCTTCCATGGCAGCCTGCTCGGTGGCGCGGATTGCAAGCACCCGTTCGCGCAACTCCTCGCGCAGTGTGGCAACCTCCGCCGCGCTGAGCGGGAACTGCTGCGCGACCTCGCCCCGGATCTGGTCGAGCCGCTCGTCAACCTGGCGGATCTCATCAAGTGCCTGTGCGCCCCGCTCCCCAAACAGCCGATCTTTGTGTGTTAACAGCGTACGGGTTACATGCAGCGGCGGCACACTGGCGGGCAACAGCGCGGCGGCAAGGTCGCGCCACTGCTGGGCACTCTGGCGGAACTGCTGGGCAATATCGCTCAGGGCGGGCAGGTCGAGCAGCACCCGCGCCTCGTCCAGAAAGTCGGCGTACTGGCTGCGACTGGCTGCGCCGCCTGTTTCCCAGCTTTCAATCGAGCCATACGCGGCAGTCAGTCCGGCGTACAGTTCGGAACCCGTCGCGAACACCTTCGACCAGCGCTTGACCGATTTTGTATCGGTCAGCATATCGGCCCATGTTTGCAGTGCCGCCTGCCCAAAGTTGCGCGGTGGGCCTTTGGGTGGCCCATCGAGGAAGAGCGCCACACCATCGCGGATGCCAGCACGCACGGCTTGCGCCACCGTTTCGGCGGTGGGTGCAGCGAGTGGGGCCAGCGTTACCAACTTGTACTGGTTCTTCTGGGTGCGCCCGCGTGCGGTGGCAAGCTGTGCAGTGCTGGCATGGAGCGGCACCTGGGCACGGTCGGCAAGCGACACAATGTCGATCCCCTCATCGTAGCCATAGACGACCAGCGGCATAATCACCCAGAAGTTCTCATCAAAGATATGAAGCGTGTTATAGGGCATACTGCACAGATCGGCCCACACAATCGCGGGGCGGTCGGCGGCGAGCGCAGCACGCAGGTTATCAACGGCGCGGGTCTCGCTGGTGGTCTCGCGGACATCCGGGTTGAGCCGGAGCCGCTCCCAGATGCGCTCCATCGGCTCAAACGGGTAGCGCGTGCCAAGCGTAACCTGTGGCTCGAAACCTTGATACTCAAACACCAAATACATAGCGGTGATGCCGCCACTAATACCGAGCAGCAGCGCCTCGCTGAAGGGTTGCCCGGTGTGCGGTGCGGCAATGCCCTGGTAGGCCAGCACATTGCAGATGGTGCCGGTGTCCCAGTGTCGCCCGCTAAATTCATTGTAGGTCGAAAGAACGGTCATTGTGGATCATCCGTGATGGCTTGTGCTAATTCTTTAAGAAGAGCAGAAATGCTTATACGCTCCGGGTGTCATGCTGCTGCCAGTTGCAATACACCAAGCCGCTGTTGTAATGCCTGATGCAACTCGTACAACACGCTCCATTTCACCATATCGATATCATCACCAGGCTCACCAGCCTGAAAGCGCCGATGTTGTTGATGTTTCCATTGCTGCTTCCCGCTTGCCGAGCGCCTCCCCTTCACTATACCACACCTACCGCCGCCCCAGCCGCCGCCACACTGCATCGGTGAAGAAGCCGAGCGCCTCCACACGCAGCAGGCTGCTTAAGCCGAGGTACACCAGCGCCCCCAACCCGCCCGCCAGCGCAATCGTCACCAGCGGCGTGTCGAGCAGCGAGCCACGCGCTACCACCAGCGGCATACCAGCCGAGGCCACCCCCCCACACAACCACCGCCATTGCACTGCTCGCGAGCAGCGCTTTGCCTGCGGCCTCGCCCAGCCGCAACCCGCCGAGCGACACCTGCCGTTGCAGCAGCCACCCCATCAGCAGCATATGCCCGATCCATTGCGCCGAGTTGCCAAGCACTAGCGATAAAAAGCCCAGATCGGACAGAGCCAGCAGCGCAAACGATGTGACCAGATAAAACAGAATTGCCGCACCCTGCACCAGATTGGGCGTGAGGGTTTGCTTGCGGGCATAAAATGCAAAAATGAGAATCTGGTCGATAGCGGCGGCGGGCAACCCTGGCAGGTAAAACAGCAGCGTGAGCGCCGTGATTGCGGTGTCTTCGGCCTGGAACGCGCCCCGCTCAAATAGCAACGCTGTGATTGGCCCCGCGAGTGCGGCGAGTCCAGCGGTAGCAGGCAGCACCAGCAGCAGCACCACCTTGATACCCATGCCGAGCGTTTGCCGAAACGCCTCGGTATCGTCGCTGCTGCTGTGGCGCGAAAGGGTCGGCAGCACGGCCAGCGATACCGCTGCCGCCACCAGACCAAGCGGGAATTGGATCAGCGTGGTAGCATAGCGCATTGTGTCGAGCGCCGACGCGAAGCCCGAAGCAAGCCGTCGATCAATTGCCGCACCCAGCAGCGAGAAAAAAATCCCAAGCGCGACAGGCGCATACAGCTTGAGAATACGCACCACCACCGGATGCCGCAGGTCGATGATCGGGCGGTAGGTCATGCCGCGCAGTCCGGGCGCTTGCAGCGCAATCTGCCCGATGGCCCCGATGAACGAGCCAACCGCCAGCGCGACAATGCCAAGCTGCTGATGCAGCAGCACCGCGCCGGCAATGATGCCAATATTAAAGACCGCAGCGGCAAAGGCGGGCCGCAGAAATTGCTGGCGTGAAAAGAGCACCGCCATCATCAGGCCGGCCAGTCCCATCGGCAGCAGGACGGGCAGCAGCGTCCGCAGCAGCAGCGTCGTCAGGTTGAACAGGTCGGTGCGGCTATTGTCAATCAGGACACCTGCGATGAAGGGGGACGCGCCCACCAGCACCAGCGTGACCAGCGCCAGCACCAGCAGCGAAGTATTGATCACAATTGAGACGATGCGCCAGAACTCTTTTTGATCGCCCTCGGCGTACTCGCTGAAGATGGGCACCAGCGCCGCGCTGAGCGCCCCGTTAATCAGCAGGTCGTATATCATCGTGGGGATGGTCCAAGCGGCAGCGAAGGCTTCCACTTCGAGGCCACGCCCGAACAGGTAGGCAATAGTTGCCTCGCGCACCAACCCGATGATGCGGCTGAGGAAGTTGCCAAGCGCAATCAGTAGCGCGGCTCCGGCAATCAGGCGGGCGGTAGACTGGCGCGGTATTTCGGCGGGTTGGTCGGGCAGCGCATCGGGTGATGTATCAGCCAAACACGTCTCCGCTGCTGATGGTGTGCAGGTCGCCGTTATCGCTCCGCAGCCGCAGCGCCCCAGATGGCTCCACATCCTCGGCCAGCCCTGCCAGCATCCCGCTGGTTGTTTCGACCTGCACGCGCTGCCCGATAGTCACAAGCAGGCCGCGCCATGCATCAAACAGATTGGCACGGGTGGTTGCCGTGTCACTTTCCAGACGGGTGTACCAGTCATCGAGGCGCACCAGTAGCGCCCGCAGCAGCGCCCGCCGATCCACCTCGCCGCCGGTCTGTTCGGTCAGGTGAATGGCGGGGTAACGCAACCCGTCGGGGGGTGGGCTGGCACTGATATTGATGCCACAGCCAATAATGGCCCATTCGATATGGTGCTGGCTACTGCTGGCTTCGGGCAGAATACCCGCGAGTTTGTGCTCATCCAGCAGCACATCGTTGGGCCACTTCAGGCGCGGCTCCAGGCCATACATACCTTGTAGTGCTTCACAGAGGGCAACCCCCATCAGCCATACCAGCACGCCCGCATCGGCAGGGGCCAGCCAGCGTGGGCGCATTGCCAGCGAAAACATTAGCGCACTCTCTGGCGGCGCGACCCATTGCCGCCCCATGCGCCCGCGTCCGGTGGTCTGTTCTTCGGCAAGCACCAGCAGCGGCAGGCTTTCGGCGGTGGCAGTCTGCAATTCCTGGCGGGCAATGTCCATTGTTGAACCAACCCGCCCATAACTCAGGACACGGCGAGGTACGATGCGCGTGGGCAGGTCGCGCAGCAGATCGGTTGGTGTGATCACAGCGTCCACTCCTTCCAGATGCATGAGTCAGTTGGGTATGCTCGTGCTGATGATACCATACTTCTGGCGCGTTCCCCTCGCGTCCCTCCCGCAGCCTAGTGCCGCGCTAATCGCTCGTAGACCCGTTCGTCGTCCAGAATCCATAACAGCAGAATACCTGTGATGATGCTGTAGGCAAACCAGCTCAGGTCAATGCCATAGCTGATAGCCTCGGGCGTGGCAAGGCGCACGGCAGCGGCGGCAGTCATGCCCAGTGCACTGGCGGCAATCCACCAGTTGGCGCGGTCGACCCGGTCGTAGAAGGCGAACCACTGAATGGCCCCGATGATTGTTCCGGAGACTGCGCCAAACAGCAGGCTACCTGCTATGCGGGCGAGTGCTGGACTGATGAACGCGAGCGGCACCAGGATAAGCTGTCCGAGCAAACCTACCAGCAGAAAGGCGGTCAGCCAGCTTACTCCCCAGGCGACCACATTGGCCGGGAACCACCACGGGCGCATCGGAATGTAGATGCGGAGCACCAGCCATTGGAAGAAGCCCAGCACCGCCCCGATCACCAGCAGCAGCCAGCCTTCGGCCTCGACGCGCACACCAATGCTGAAGGGCACCATCCCGAAGGGCCAGAACACCAGAAACCAGCCGAGGGTGTTGGCGATCACCCACAGCACAAATAGATTTCGGAAGGAGCGGTTGTTGGGTAACATCACTGGCCCTCTGTGCGTTCAGGCGATGGGCGATAGAGCCACCTGTACAGGCGGGCTTCGCAAACCACACGCTACTGCGCGATAATATCCACCGTGCCGAGCACCAGTTCATCATTGGGCAGGTGCTCGCCTGCGCCAACGGCAGGGTAACGGTAGCCCTCTATACTATTGTACAACCCTGCCACCAGTTGATAGGTGCCGGGTGGTATCGTTTCGGGAATGAAGATATCGAGGCTTTCGGTGGCAACGTGCCCCGGCTGCCATTGATCGGGCGGAAACAGCCCCATCCAGATCGGGGCATCGCGCTGGGTAACATTCTGCCCCTCGGCATTACGGAGATGGATAAAGGTGGTGTAGTCGCCCGCCGAAACAGGTGCGTCAATTATCCAGAAGGCGGTAATGCCCAGAATATCCCCTGGCTGCATCTGTGTGCTGGTCGTCTGCGCCTGCCCGGTCGAGTCGCGTTCGAGCTTGCCATAGGTTACCGTCAGCAGCCGCAGCGGGCCAAGCGCCGCCGATGGGCCAGCGGGCACACGCTCGGATGAAAGACCAATGTCTATTAAATCGACACGCGGGCCGAGGTAGCCGCTCTGGTCGCCGCCAAATGTTGCTACCACCGTACCCGCCGCCAGCAGCGCATCATACGGCTCAATCCACTCGTCGCGCCCGCCCCGCCGCCCCGAATTAGCCAGCAGCAAGCCATACCCCTGCTGGTGGTACCATTCGGGCGTTTGCAACGGCAAGAAGTGCTGAAAGGTCGATTGCGCCACGCCATCCCAGCGCATCGGGTGGGTGAGTTCGGCAGCTATCCGCACGCCGGGGTAGTGCTGGCGTGCCCATTCCTGCGCGGTAGGTCGGCTGTCGGGTTGGGCAAGGCGGGCACTGGCCTGCACTGCGGGCAACACCGACGGCAGCAGCAGCGCCAGCAGCGCCAGCAGTGCCAGCAACCAGCGGCGCGGCGATTGCGGGCCACTGCGTTGCAGCAGCAGCGGGCGGGCATAGTCCCATAGCGCCACCGCACCAATGCCCGCTAGCAGCAGCAGCGGTGCCTGGGCGGGCAACAGGTTGCGATAAAAATGCACCTCTAGCCGCAGCAGCGCCAGGATAATCAACAGGGGATAGGCTAGCAGTACCGCAAGCTGTGCCGGATTGCGGCGGGCCAGCGCCACTATCCCCACCAGCACCAGCAGCGACGGCAGCGGCCCCAGGCTCTCGCGCCAGTGAAAGCGCAGATAGGCCACAATGGGCCATGGTCGCCCGATATCGCCATTGGCCCCGCCACCATACGAGTCGAACAGTGTTTGCATATCCTTCTGAAATCCGGCAAAGTCGAGCAAAATATAGGGCGTGGTCGCAAAAAAGACCAGCGTCGCCACCACGCCCGCCACAATCAGGCGCGGTAGGGAGCGCAGCAGTTCGCCGCGCCACACCAGCAGGTGCGCCAGTCCGAGCGATACCACCACAAACACATTCTGATATTTGGTGCCGGTTGCCAGCCCTACCAACACGCCAGCGATGATGTAGCTGCGCCATGCCGGACGTTCGAGCACCAGCAGCGCCCCCAGCAGCGCCAGCAGGCCCGTCATCGCCGAGGGGCCATCAAAGGTGAGGTAGTGCGATTGCACGATGGCCCACGGTGCGAAGGCTAGCAGCGCCGCCGCCACCAGACCAGCCCGCCACCCCACAAAGCGCCCGCTCCACAGCGCCAACGCCGCCACTGCGCCAGCACCAAGCACCGCCGTGACCGTGCGGCCCCACACAAACGCCTGCGGGATGGTGGTGTAGAAGTGGGTGGAGCGCGGCAACTCGAAGCCCGCCGGATACAGCCCCGTCAGATCGGCCAGCCAGAAATGCAGCCGGAACACTAGCGCTTGAAGGTAAAACATCAGCGAGGGGTAGAAAAAATGGCGTGTGTTCAGGTCGCCCTGCATCACACGCAGAATCACGCCGACAATCGCGGGTTCGTCGGGATGGTCAACATACGGCAGCGACCAACCCACGCCCCACACGCGTAGCGCCAGCGCCACCGCAACCAGCAGCGTACTTGCTAGAATGTAGCGGGTTCGTTCGGTCATAACGCCGGGTATTATACACTGTTGTGTATGTGGCTGCTTCGAGCAGAAAAAATTGCAACAATACCATCTGTTTTGCGTATTGGCATTGTGTGGAATGAGTTTCATAGAAAGAAAGAAGGCTATGAAGGTACACCAGTCAATTGTGCAATGGACATTCGGAGTATTGCTGGTAGGCACGCTTGCCGCATGTGGCGGTGCGGCTCCGCCTCCTGCCGCGCCCGCCGCCGAAGAAGCCGCATCTGCTGCCGAAGAAGCCGCACCCGCTGCCGAAGAAGCCGCACAGGTTGTATCGACACCACGCCCCACCCAGGACACAAGCGCCATCGAGCGTATAGATGGCAACGGCATCCTGAGCGCCGACCGTTTGCAGGTGTTGCCAGGGCAAATCATCACAGTCACAATGAACACCGCCGCTACGTTATCCGAACGGGCCTGGATTGGTATTCTGCCCGCCGATGCGCCCTATGCCACCGAAGGCGAGGGCGATGCTGCCGATATTGGGTATCAGTATGTAGCAGAGAATACGGTGTTTCCCTTCAATGCGCCCGGACAACCGGGTATCTACAACATTGTGCTGTACCCCGATGATACCGACGGCAATGATTCGTCGATGGCGGTGCTGACCTTCGATGTAGTGCCCGTCGATCCTGCTACGATCCAGCTTGCTCTGGATAAAGACACTATCGCACCGGGCGAAGATCTGACTGTGACAATTACCAGCGCACAGCCGCTCGCCGCTGACTCGTGGCTTGGCATTTTTGTCGCCGACGCGCCCCACACCAGCGAGGCCGAAGCGCCGTACCTCGAATATCAGTACCTCGGTATCGAGACCAGCGCAACCCGTACCTTTACCATCAATCAGGAACCGGGCGATTACCAGATCCGCCTATTTGACACCGACAACAACGGCTCTGAAATAACAGTGGTCGATTTCACGGTGCGCTAGCACAGTGCCCTGAAATCTGCTATGATATCGCTTGTAGTAAGATATACGGCCCCCGCTCTCGTTCTGTGAGAGCGGGGGTGTGTACGTTCTGGCGAGCGTATGACAGCCAATTGGGGAGAGCACGAAGATGTATGTCTTCGTGTTCTTTGTGTGTTACATATCTTTAGTTTGGTGGAGAACGGAGTATCCAGACGCTATGCTGTATCTGATTGCAACAGTCTTGTGCTCGTTTAGCATTGGTATGTTGATGAAACTGACGGCGGCACGCGGCATGAACGCGGCGGTAGTGATTGCTAGCAACTATGTGGTCGGGGCCGTGTTTGGCACCGCCTTTGCGCTGTTGGCCGGAACTTCAACCCTGAGCATGACAACGGTGCTGCTGGGGCTTGGTGGCGGTATTCTGTGGCCTGTCTCGCTGACTATGCTGATGGTAGTGCTGCGCCAGTATGGTCTCTCGCTGACGGGTGCTCTTGCCAATCTTTCGCTGGCGGTGCCCGTGCTGTTTGGCTTTGTATTCCTCAACGAGCAACTCTCGCTGCTGGCGTGGATTGGTATTCTGCTCACCTTTGTTGCGTTCTTTTTGCTCAGCCCACCACGCCACGACGATATCCAGCGCCTGGATCAGCGGGCCGTGCTCGCCTTCCTGCTGATGATTATCGGCATCGGGTTGACGCAACTCTGGGCCAATCTGTTTAACCACTTCGCGCCTGCCGAAGAGCAGTTTGCATTTCTGGCAATTCTTTATACCGCAGCCTCGCTGCTCTCGTGGCTCTTCCTGCGGGTACGCAGCATCAAGATCGAACTGCGCGAGGTACGCTGGGGGTTGGTGCTGGGCCTGCCCAATTTTATGGGTCTCTACTTCCTGCAAGAAAGCCTGCTCACGCCACTCTTTGCTGGACAGTCGGCTGTTGTTTACACCCTGATATCGGGACTGGGCGTAGTCGTGGCGGTGCTGGCGGGTACACTCTTCTGGCATGAACGGATGACCCGCACCAACCTTGCCGGGGTAGCCGTGGCAATCTGTGTGATTGTGCTGCTGAATATGGGGTATTAAAATCCACACCTTTCACCTGCTGTACTGTGTTACACTATTACCAAGATAGCACACAAGAAACTAGCGAAAGGATAGATCTATGTCAACCTTGATCGAACCGCAGGCGGGCGCGGTTGTCGCCACCGTCGATGGGCGCGAGGTTGTGGCTCACTATGGCGACCCTGCCGCCGAATATCAGGCGGTGCTGACCGGGGCGGCAGTGCTGGAGAGTAGCGCCGCCGGACGCATTGTGATGCGCGACAACGACCGGGCCGCACTCTTGAACCGCCTTTCTACCAATCATATTGAAGCGTTGCAGCCGGGACAGGGCACCCGCACCGTGCTGACCAATCATAATGGGCGCATCCACGACCTGCTGACCGTGCACGCGCTGCCCGATCAGCTTTTGCTGATTACCAGCCTACAGCAGCGGCAGGTGGTCTACAACTCCTCAAGAAAAATATCTTTTTTAATGATAAAGTCAAACTTGATGATGTAAGTGACACACTCGGA
>JAAUSQ010000041.1 GCA_012033195.1 Chloroflexaceae bacterium | reverse complement strand
CCAGGGTCATCGGGTCATACTTAGCCCACAGTCCAGTCAGCGCATCGCGAAAGGTTTGGAATGCCACTCTCTGCCGACACACCCGCTCCAGTCAGTACGGCAACGTGACGGGCTGCGCGGAGCTTCTCAATCAAATCGGCGGGAAATTCGTACACCGGCCTATCGCTCATCGTCGGGTTGCTCCTATTGGTATCAGGCTTGTTGTCGGGTGTTCAGTACATCATGCAGCCAGTTCAGGTAATCGGTAGCACCAGCTACAACGGGCAGGGCAATAATTTCGGGCACATCGTAGCTGTGCAGTTCGCGGACACAGGCTTCCAGGTCGGCATAGGCGGCGTGGCGTGTCTTGAGCAGCAGCAGGTATTCTTCCGCTTCAACTACCTGCCCTTCCCATTCGTAACACGAGAAGATAGGATATAGCTGGACACAGGCGGCCAGTTTACGCTCGACGGTGGTACGGGCAATCTGTGCGGCTTCGGAGCGGCTGCCCGTTGCCACCAGTACTACCAGTGCGGCCTGATCACTTGACATCAGGTGACTCCTCTCTGGATGATCGTGCAGGATATAAGTCTAACTCTATTGTATCAGCATCCGGCGTAGCAGCAAGCGCAATAGAATGACATAAACAGATATACTTCTTATTCAATTAAGGCAGGACCTGAATACCTACAAACCAGGACTTTTGGCCTATGACAAACTAGCCCGCATAGCTGCTAAAGATTGGTCGATGGAACTATATCTTTTTCAAGATTTTTATCCTATAATGGGAAAAAGTAATTGGGAAAAGATACCGGCATAGTAAAAAATCTTGAACAAAGGTTGGTACTCATGGGCGAAACGATTACATACTCGATTGGCATTTGCTTCCCACGAACTCTTGCTAGTATCGTGATTGCAATGACCTTCGTTGTCATCGGACGATTTGAGCCAGACACAACAGGTACTGTGTATACTTGTTATATGGCTCTGCCGTGGGTACAGCGCCACTTCCGATGGTCAATTTCCTTCGATGAGAACATTACTATCGACACTGCACTGATCTTCCCAGTTTCCGGGGCTGCCACCGAACTCCAGCAGTAATTTTTCGGGTATAATAACATAGAGGAATGATAGCCGAATAATATTCTTGTTATTACCACTCGGAGGTATCCCATGTTCCGCCGCCGTGCTCACCGGGCCGGTATGCCGCTGGTACTGTTGTCTTGTGTTGGTGTGATGTTCAGTTTGCTGGTTCTGCCACGTTCCGTTGTTAACGCTACTGCCATAGATGCCCCGCTACAACTGATTGACCTGATCAACCAACAGCGCACACTACATGGATGCCCCGTCCTCAGTGTTGCACCAGAACTCTCGCTCTCTGCATACAGTCATGCCGAAGATATGGCAATTAACGACTTCTTCAACCACATTGGTAGCAACGGCTCGCATCTTGGCGACCGCGCAACTGCTGCCGGGTATACCTATATGTTGGTTGCTGAAAATATGCTTGCAGGTTCGGAAGACCTGACGCTGATTGTTGACCAGTGGATGGCAAGCCCGACCCACCGCGACAACTTGCTCAATTGTGATTTGTCTGAGATTGGGGTGGGCTATGTGTACCAGGAAGACGATCAGGCCAATGTGCAGATGCCCGATGCTACCCTGAGTGGCCCCTTTCATCACTACTGGGTGATCGACCTCGGCACCCGTGCCCCGTAACCGCGCAACGTTGTTGTACCGGGTGTGCCCTGGGCACACCCTTTTTTGTTGCTTTGTTGCTACCAGCTAACCAGTTAGATGATGCTTAAACTATTGACGTACAGGGTATTCTCTGCTACTATCACACTATCATAGTGGTTAGTATTGAGCAGGCATGACAACAGTTAATACATGGGCAGGCGATGTGCGGCTCGTGGGTGGGCGTGTGTGTCTTGACTTCATCAACACGGTTGATGACCACACCCGGCCCGTCCCCAAAGAATACCTGCGAAGGTATGCCGACCTGATCGCGGGGAATACTATGAGATGTTTCATTCGATACAACACCCTGTTTGGACTTGTCTTTTTCTTCTTATGTGGTTGTGCAGCTACAGCTTCAGAGAATCAGGATGTCTCTACCCCTGTTCAGACTCCTCCTGCCCAACATGCTCCTGATAGACAACAAGGGTCTCCATGGGAATTCGTTTATGGCAGATATATATCGGATACGCAGATACTTGAAATGGTGTCTGTCCATGGTTCAGACCCAGAGCATCCGACCGTTCTTCTAGCATTTGATGCAGGGGAGGCAGGGAACCGAGTTGCGTTATCCCATGACAAACAGTTTTTTGCTTATACGCGGATACCACAACCGGTGTCTGTCCATACACGTAATGCTGCAGAGTTATGGGTCGCGAATCTAGAGACCCGGGATGTACGAAAAATGACTGATCAGGTAGAGGTTGGGCGCTACACGAATTATCCGCTCTGGTCACCGGACGATCAGATGATAGCGTTTTATCGAACGACGGGACGCATCCCGCCCTACGAGCAGCACATTGTACTCATCGATAGAGAGACTGTTCAAGAAACCACGCTCATCAGTCAATCGGTGCACCTTCAACAGTCTGAAGGGACTGATTTTATCTATCCGCTTGATTGGTCTCCTGATGGGCAGTATCTTTATTACCAGCGTGGGAAGTATGGGGTTGTCACGCTATGGCGCATTGCTGCTGATGGCGACCATGCACCTGAACAGGTAGGAACTCTTTCTGAAGCAGGCACACCACGATGCTATCACCTATCAGCGGATGCACAACATCTGCTCTGTGCAGTACAGCGGATAGATGGCACATCGCTTATGCACATTGCACTCGATACTGGACAAGTGACAGCACTCACTGATGAGGTGCTGCCCTATGCAAGTGATCCCGTATGGAAACCAGCAGCGCAATCGCTTACGGTTGGAGTACCGCACAGCGAACATGATGATATGACAACAGTGCAAACCATGAATCTTCAGGGTGTCATTGTCGGTGAGGTAACGATACCAACCCATGGTGAGCTAAATCCATGCAGTTGGTCACCAGACGATTTATGGCTTGCAAGTTTTGCAGTAACCGACTCCGATGAATATCTTGTATTAAGCAATCACGATGGCAGTGTTGTGCATTACATCGATGAAGCGGTTACACATATGTGTATCGGCTGGATACAGTGAGGTTGTCGTGCTTCAATTCCGGGGTGACCACATTTTATTTAGAGCATATGGTGTACATATTATTGGGGTGGCACTCGTGATTCTGCTTGGCTTTTTGGATGTCAACCAGCACGGCTTCTGTTCTGCTCAGGAGATTGAGTGTGACGTTGTTACAACAGGACGGCAGCTCGACCCAGCTACGTTAGCTTCCACGTTTGACGTAGCTGCATTGGGCACCATAGGGGTTGGAAATGCTCCTGAGCAACCGATGACCATCCGACGAGGTCGGGGTGATGAAGCTACATTTGTACGCGCTTATGTCCCCTGTGTTTTGGTAAAGTCTCATGGTGCTGTGGAAAGCGAGCAGACCCGTGGAGCATTGATCTTCAATGGATGGAAGCAATTTAATGCCCCTCCTGGTTTTGAAGGAGAAACTGTGGTGAATACCGATGCTGGTCTGTGTGCCTATGGGATTATGCAGCTTATTGATGGCATGAATGCCGACAGACCGTGGCCTCCTGGTGGGGGCTTTTCACCTCAGAGGGTCGCAGGACAATCGAGTTATAACATTGCTGCAGGAGTGAAACTCCTGATCCATAAATGGAACAACATTCCTCAGGTCGTTGGTGAGAATGACCCATATGTTGTTGAGGATTGGTATTTTGCATCCTGGGCATACTTTGGCTTAACTGAGGCTGATAATCCGACTGATCCTCGATTTCCACCAAATCGTGGAGACTGGCAATGCGCTCAAGATCCTACACAACAGCGAATAAACTGGCCCTATCAAGAGTTAGTATGGGGCTGTGCGCGTAATCCTCCTCGTATTGGTACAACTAACACGCCTCTGTGGACAGCTGTTCCACTTACGTTGCCTGATAGAGGATTGTTCGCTAATGGTATTCCCAACGAAATACCGCGTCCTCTCCCTGCACATGGGTCTTGTAGACTTGACGTTGTATATCTTCCATTGATTAGAAGGTAAGTATACGTCTGGATTGTATGGGACAGGGACTTCAGAGCAACGATCTGCATGTTTGCGCAACCGCTCGACTACGCACCAGGCGAGACGTTTGTCTACAAGCCGACCGACTCGCATTTGCTCTCGGCGATCATCACCGAAGTGAGCGGCAAGAGCACGCTGGAGTATGGGCGCGAACGGATCTTTGACCCGCTTGGTATTCCCACCGATGAGGCGGCGGGCTTTGCCTGGAACACCGATGCACAGGGCTACTATGGTGGCCCAACCGGGCTACGGCTCCGGACGCACGACCTCGCTAAACTTGGCTATCTTTACGTAAACAATGGCGTGTGGAATGGAGCACAACTGATCCCTGCCGAATATGTAGCGGAATCAACCCGCACCCAGAGCGAAGGTGACTGGTCGGATGCTGGCGATGTGACATATGGGTATCACTGGTGGGTTGCCGACCACGGCGAGTATCAGGCGTTTTTTGCGGCGGGCTTCGGCGGACAATTCATCTATGTCATTCCCGACCTTAATATAGTCGTGGTCACCGTCTCGGAGATCAACGAGTCGGTCAAGGAGTTGCGTGATATCATCGATGAGGGTATTATCCCCGCCGCAGAGTAGCAGATGCAAGGCATATCCCCCTGGATACAGTTCAGGGGGGCGTCAGTCCCCAGCACCGCCAGCGCTAGCATCGTTCTCAGCACCATATTCCACGATACACCCGGCGAGCGTGACCGCCACAGACAAACAGCGCGAACACATCGGGCAGCCTGTGCGTCAGCAGGAGGTGAAGGCGGTTATGATATAGGATATACTGGGCATTGGGCATATCTCCTGATGCTAGCGTTGGTGATATTCCGTATAATACCAGCAGGTCGCCCGTGATTTCCACGCGACAAGCACATGTGCTGCCCACTTTTGAACCGACACATAGCGGGGATGGCGGTGAGGTTGGTATAAACAAGGAATATTCAGGAAAGGTTCCCTATGAATCGCAAGCAACTGATCGCCAGCGGCATTGTCGGGTTGGTACTGGCCATCACCATCCTCTTCATTCTGCCCAACCTGAGCGGTGGGCCGCTTGCCTATTTTGCTGTCTTTGCGCTACTCTTTGGTATCGCCTTCTTTGCGGGGTGGGCCTTCGCTTCCACCGGCGATATGCCGGATGATGAAGGAGAACGAAACAAATGAACAATCAACCTGGAACAAACAGGATGGGCACTGGCATCGTGCTCGGTACCGGAAGAGGGCTGGCATCTGGTGTCGCCTTCGACAATATACCGGGCGCTGCAATGGGCGTTGGTCTTGGCACGCTGCTTGGTGCAGCGCTCAACCGTTATTGCAATACACCCGCTAAGTAACACATGCAGTAAGGAGTACCCGTATGGGCCTGAAAGAACGACGGATTATTTATCGCATACAGACCGAACAACTCCCCTATCGTGTGGAGCGCCTGAAAGAAATAAGCGGCGTGGATATTCACTACGATATCGATTGGGAGAGCATGGAGGCTGCCGGGGAGGAGCTAGAAAACTTTGATTATTATGTGCTGAATCACATCACCCAAGCCATCGACTGGCTCTGCTCGGACCCGGTCGGCAAGCAGGCCGTGCAGCAGGGCATTCAGAAGATTGTCATCACCACGTGGACGACCCGAACCAGAAAGAAATTACACTGAAAAATGGCGTAGTGACCTATACGGTAGCGCTTGTAACGGGCGGCTACTTCGAAACCGGTGCCATCCACAATACGCTTGAGGCGGCCCTGTAGCAGCACTGCGGCAATACATACCATAAACAGTAGCGGGTGGCTTACGCTGTCCGGCAGCGTTGCCGTCGTCCGACGGCTCCCGCGCTTTGGTAAAACCATGGTAGTGATTGTGGGGCTTCAATAGCGTCCGGGCAAGGCCGCGTGGCTTTCGTGCGGTGCCCATGATTTCGGCATCAATGACTGCCCACCCACACATCGATGTGTGAAGGATTCTGGTTGCCACACTGAGTGCTAGCGCCCCCTTGCTATACGTGGCCTTGACCCGATTGCTCATAGGCGCTATCATTCGGGGGCAGTTCGGTTGCATCATAGTGCTACCGCAGTGTGGCACAGGCATAGCGAGATAACAAGGGGGGGGTATGGTGCGTTTTTGTGGGTTCTTATTCTGACAGGCGCTCTTGGCTGGCTTGCGGTTGCCCATAGTACAGCCACCCCACTGCCCACACTACAGACTGAGTCCGCGTCGAGGATCATACTCAATCAATTTTCTAGCAACCTCGACGGGTGCACGCCGCCCATCACGCCGGTGCCCCTGGAAAATCCGACCGTGATTACCGCCTGCACCGCCGCCAATCTCCAGGCAGCGCTCGCGGCGGGTGGGCATATCACCTTTAACTGTGGCCCCGACCCGGTGACCATCGCAGTCAGTGCGCCGCTGGTGACCAGTGCTACCGAGGACATTGTGCTCGATGGTGGCGGCCTTGTTACCCTCGACGGTCAAAATAGCACCCGTATTCTCGAAAAGCCGTTTACCCCAGGCTCCGAAAACGACAAAACGCTTGGCAACGACCTGACCATTCAGAATATGCGCTTCATCAATGCTCGTGCCCCCGCCGCCACCGAAGCCCAAGATGGCAATGCCCGTGGTGGTGCCGTTACCGCCGTCAGCCCCGGCACACGCTTACACATCATCAATTCAACCTTTGAGAACAACACGACCACCAGCATTAACGACGAGGACAACCAGGGCGGGGCCGTGTATGTCGCCAATATCTTTGAAACCATCATTGTTGGTTCGGTGTTTACCAACAACACGGCAGGCAGTGGCGGCGCATTCGGCGGCATTGCCACCGGCTTGATCGTCTATAACAGCCGGTTTGTGGGCAATTCGGCTCCCGACGACAGCGCGGGCGGTATTGTGAAGGGGCACGGCGGGGCGTTGCATCTCGATGGTGTGACTAACAACTTTAACCCCGACTCCAACAAGGTTGTAGATGTGTGTGGGAGCGAGTTCATCAACAATACAGCGGTACGCGGTGGCGGCGCGATCAAAGTTACCATTTCGGACAACCTGGGCACTAAAGCCACCTATCAAAACTCTACATTTACGAACAATCGGCTTATCCGTGTACCCCCCACCGAGGGGCACGGTGGCGCGATTTACCATATTGAAGACGACCTCGACGGGGGCGCAAATGAAGATAATATCGAGATCCGCAACAGCACATTTAACGACAACTATGCTTATCGGCAGGGCGGGGGCGCGTGGATTCGGGTGCTGGGTAATGGGCGTATTATCAATAGCACCTTTACTGGCAATGCCGCATCGGAAGCCAACAGCAACCGGGTAGGGCAGGGCGGCGGCTTGATCGTGGCTGGAGGCGTGATCGATATTGTCAACGCCACGTTTGCCAACAACTTCGCCACCTTCCAGGGTGGTGCTATCTTTGCAGGTGGTGCCAGCAATGAGCTTGTCGTTACGCTGCGGAACACGCTGTTTTATGAAAATCGGCTTGACCCGACCCACACCAATCCGGTTACGTCCGAGTTTCAGGGCTACCATACCAACCGCCCGCTGACGAACGGCGGCGGTAATCTGCAATTCCCGCGCACAAAAGTGCCCGACTTCGACAACGACATTAACAACCTGATTACCGAACCGGATACGGTTATATTGTTTGCCGACCCGCAACTCAACGTGCTGGCAGACAATGGTGGCAGCACGCAGACAATGGCCCTGAACGAAAACAGCCCCGCCATCGATGCGGGCGTGGCGAACGGGTGCCCCACGACTGATCAGCGTGGCATTGCACGACCGCAGGGGGCAGGGTGCGATATTGGCGCATTTGAGTTTAACGTGCAGCAGGTGCCCACCAACACACCGACGATGGAGATGCCCGAACCCACCGCCACCGTGAGCAATGCCACTGCTACCGTCAGCCCTGCTCCGAGCAGCACCCCGATGACAGGCGTGATGAGTCGCATCTATCTGCCGCGTGTTGAGTAGTTATACAGCAGCGTGGACACTGATTGGATCGATGATGAATGGGTATGATCACAGCGATGCTTGATCTCTTTATCCGACACGCGCACTACCTTACCTACGGGTTGCTGCTCTGGCTGAGTGTGGCCCACTTTGTCGCCGCGTTCCAGACTTCACGTGCGGATACGGCACGCCGCAGTGCTCGCTTTACCGTCAGTCTAGACCGCTTGCTCCTGGTTATACCGGCATTGTTGCCCACCCTGTTCTCGATACACATGCAGAGGTATCTCGACTTCTGGCATGTAGTTACTCGTCAAGCAGCAGCAAGCCCACCCCGTACTCCCAAGCAGCCCTGGTAGCCTCTACCGAACTTTCCAAACAGACGGCAGCACCCGTCGCCGTGCCTGCGCTGTTCTGTACCTATCTGGTCGGGACGGTGGTCGGCACCCTGACACTGGCAAGCTTCATAGGGGTGGCGTTGCAGCCGTGTGGCTGGCTCGACACGCTGGTGCAGACGCTGCCCCTGGATACGTACGCAAGCTCCTTGCAGTTTTCGCCCGGTGGTACCCTGTTCCTCACCGAAAGCTCTGGCGGGTTGCCGATGCAACGCAAGTGTGGGCGACTGAAGGTTACCATAAAGGGGTTGCGCTTGCTCCAAATGGGCAGACCCTGGCGATAGCGCATGAACACGGCACCGACCTGCGGCGGGTGGCCGACCTGACGCTGGCGCTCACGTTGGGCGAGATTGCGACCGATCTGGCGTTTTCCCCGGATAGCAGGTTCGTAGTTGGTGTGACCCGGTCCGAACAACTGTGGCACATTAGCGATGGGGCACTGGTGGCGACCCTCGACCAGACGGATCGGGGCGCAAGTCTCGCATTCACAACACAGCAGGAACTGATGATTGGATTAGAGGATGGCACGATCCGGGTTTGGCGCGTGCCGTAACCACGCCGACGGGCGTAACAATGTCTACGGAAGCACTGGGCAATGCGCTGCTGGTTGCACCAGTATTGCACGCAGGTGCAACCGAGCGCACGCTCCCAGCGTTGCCTGCTGGCAACTGGTACTATTGCTGGGACGATCACCGGATAGAAAGCAATGCACCAGCCACCATCGCTGCGCCCCTTGCTCTTGCTCAGGTCGTGTGTTTGCATCGACGCGCTGTTGTGGCTGGGCCAGTGCATCGCCTGTTGTTCATGGGCCAAATGCAAGCGGCTCAGGGTGTTTCGCACTCCTCCTCGATGTGGTAGCGCAGGCGCTGCTCACAGGTCAGTTCGGGCACATACCGATTTGCGAGTGTCCACTCTACCAAGCCTTGCAGCGTATCAACGCGCCACAGCCGGATCGTCTGGTCAGCCGCGCTAGAGAGCACTGTCTGCCCATCGGGACTGAAGGCGACACTCCGCACTTCCTCGGTATGTGCCGTAAAGCGCCGCAGTTCGCGCCCGCTGGCTACCTCCCATAGCCGCACCGTTCGATCAACTGAACCGGAAACAAAGTGCACCCCATCGGGGCTGAACGCCACACTCTTGACGCTTGCCGTATGCCCGATAAAGCGCCGCACCTCCTGCCCACTCGCAACATCCCACAGCCGCACAGTCGTATCGCCCGACCCGGAGAGGATAGTCTGGCCGTCGGGGCTGAAGGCGAGGCTGTTGACGGCGCTGGTATGCCCAATAAATTCGCGGATGAGTTCGCCCGTTGCAATGTCCCACAACTGGATACGTGCGTTGTCACGCAAACTGGTAAGCACCATCCGCCCATCCGGGCTGAAGGCTACACTCTCAATTGCATCCGTGCCGCCAGGAACATCAAAACGGCGTACCTCGTCACTGCTGGTAACATCCCATACGCGCACCTCGCCATACCACGAACCAGACACGGCCTGCTGCCCATCAGGGCTGTAGGCCAGCGCGGATACCTGCAACTGATGTGCAGGCAGACGGTGTACTTCCTCAGCACTGGCGACATCCCAGACCCGCACGATCCGATCCTCTCCACCAGATAGGATGTTGCGCCCATCCGGGCTGAAGATGGCGCTATACACCACACCGCCCTGCGTATCGAACTGCTGGATTTCCCGCTGTTGCGCCACATCCCACAGCCGGATTGTGCCATCATCGCCAGCCGACAGGAAGGTGCGCCCATCCGGGCTGAACTGCACATGGTTGACTGGCCCACTATGTCCTACAAAGGTATAGAGTTCCGCACCATTCGTCGTATCCCACAGCCGCACGGTAGTATCTTCCGACGCCGAGATCAGATGGCGCTCATCCTGGCTCAACGCAACCCCTCGCACCACATCCGGGTGCCCTTCAAACCGGGCCAGTTCCTGGCCCTGTTCTACATCCCACAGCCGAATGGTGCGGTCGGCAGACGCCGAAACTGCACGGTGTCCATCAGCGCTGAGCGCCATTGACCAGATGGGGCCGGTGTGCGCCTGCATGATACGCAGTTGCTGCCGACTGATACTATCCCACACTGCCAGCATCGTATTCCACGAGGCCGAGATCAATTGCTCTGTCGCTGGCAAAAACGCCAGTCCGGTTATAGCGCCTTCCGCCTCAAACTGGCGCAGGGCCGTTCCATTCTCCCGATCCCATAGCCAGATGGTCGCTGCATCATCACCAGAGAGGATCTGCTCACCATCGGGGCTGAACGCAATACCCCACACCGGGGCAGTATGCCTGGTGAAGCGCTGCGCCTCTGTGCCACTGGCGATATCCCACAGCCGCACAGTTGTATCGTTGGAACCAGACAGGATCGTTGCTCCATCGGGGCTGAACAGGATGCGCCCAACCAACCCCTGATGACCGTAGAAACGGCGCAGTTCACGCCCACTATCGACATCCCACAGCCGGATCGTACTATCCTGCGATTCATTCCAGTTTCCGGAACTGGAAATGAAGGTGTCGCCATCGGGACTGAAGGCCAGCCCCCACACCGGGTCGCGGTGCCCGGTAAAACGGCGCAGTTCCTGCCCACTGGCGACATCCCACAGCCGAATAGTGGTATCCTCGGACGCCGAGAGCGCCGTGCGCCCATCCGGGCTGAACACCACGCTGTTAACGGGGGCCGTGTGCCCTGTAAAAATGCGCCGGGTGCCGGGACGATAGGCCGCCTCTGAGAACAGCGCCTCGGCATTGGGCACCGGACGATCAGCCTGCACCCCGGCCAGCGCAAACGCAAGCGCCTGCTCCGAATCGCCTCGCTCCAACGATACCAGAGCAGCATTGTACAGCGCCCGCCCTTGCAAGTCCGCAGCGGTTTCCGCCGACCGGACGCGTTCGGCTTCAGCGAGGGCGCGGTTGTAGTGTGCCTCCCGACCAAATAGAACGGCCAGGACAACGGCCACCAGTGCTAGCATCAGCGCCGCACTCAACCACATAGCGCGTTGTCGCAGGCGGCGGGCGGTAGCTTCGCGCTCGCGGATGTGGGCATCGAGTGCGGCGCGGCTACTCTGCACCAGCGCAAGCAGATCGGCATCATAGCCCAGTGCTTCGGCATCGGGGCTGTGCAGCCAGCGTTCGGCTTCGGGCAATTCAGCGGCGTCGAGCAAGCCACCCTGCTCGCGGCCCAGCAGGATCCATTCCTGCACTTTGCTTGCTAGATGCCGACGGGTCTGTTCGGCCTCGCGTCGTGCTCCGACCCACTGCTGCAAGGTTGGCCAGCAGTTAATCAACACTTCATGCGCCAGATCTGCCACCGCCGCCCATTGACCATTGCTTGCTCCCTGTGCGCTGCTCAATACCAGCAGGCGCTGCTCCGCCAGGTAATGCAGCGTTGCCTCGAAGCGCTCTTGGTCATCGGTCGCCGCGACCAGTGCTGCAACAGGTTGCTGCCGTCGTGTGTCCACATGCCCTTCGCCAAACTGAATGAGCCGCAGCAAGACCCGGCGTGCAATCGCCTGCTGCTGCGGGGTAAGCGCCGCCAGTGCATTATCGGCGCGGCGGGCCAGTGCCACCTGCAAGCCAGTACGGGTAGCATCCCCCAGCGCCTCATAGGTCGCCAGCGTCAGGATCGGCGTTTCGTGCCCATCGGCGGTGATCGAGAGTTCGAGATGCTCCCAGAGCATATTCAGGGTTTCTTGCAACAGGGGCAACATGCCCGGCTCCCCGGCGGCGTGCGCCACCAGACGCTCAACCAGGGCGGCCTCAACTTCGACCCCCACGACCCGCGCCGGCCCAACAATGGCCTGCCGTAGTCCTGCTGCATCCAGGGGCACGATCTCGATGCGCTGCGGTTGGATGTACGGCCAGAGGGGGGAGATCATCAAGTCAGGATAAAAATCTGCCCGCACGGTCAGGACAACACAGGTGGCTGGCGTATTGCTCAAGTGCAGCAGTGCCTCCTGAAAGCGGGCGGCCTCTGCTTGCCCAAACGTAAACACCTCTTCAAACTGGTCAACAATCAGCAGCAGGGGCTGGGAGAAGCGTTCAAGCATGAGATCGTTCACGTGGTCGGGTGTTGTTGGCGCATGCGTGCCGTTCTGGGATGGCAACAGGTGGCGCTCTGCATTGAGCGTAGTTGCAAGGGTCGCCAGCGGCGTAGCGCCCGGACGCATCGTGCGAATGACCCAGCCTGCACCCAGTGCACCCGCCTGCACTGCCGGAATAAGCCCCGCAAAGACGAGCGATGATTTGCCGCTGCCGGACGGCCCAATGATGATCTGGAACGGCGCTCTAGGCAGGCGCTCAAGCAACATCTGTATCTCGCGCTCACGCCCAAAAAACCAGGTCTGGTCCTGTTCGCTGAAGGGCAGCAGACCGGGATAGGGGCAGTGGGGTACTTCCGCAACGGGCCTGTGCACCGTAATCAGCCCTGCTGCCTGCCCATTCCCATTGGTACTCACACTGATACGGGCACCATCACGGATTGCCTGATAAAGCGTGATAGTTGTGGCTTCTGGCTCAACGTCCAGTTCAGTCTTCAAGAGATGGGCACAGGTTGCAAACTGCTCTAGCGCCAGGCTGCGCTCACCGCGCTGCGCCAGAAGTATCATCAGCGCCCGGTGGCTCGCTTCGCGCAAGGGGTCGAATGCTAGCAACCGCTGGGCATAGCGCTGTGCCTGCTCATACTGCCCCTGCTCGGTATAAACCTCGACCAGACAATCGAGCACCTGCAGCGCCTGTGCATGCAGCCCCTGACGCACAAACAGAGCCCAATCTTCAAAACTGGTGCTGTCTATCAGCAGCGTCTCGGCCAGAAATTCGCCATGGTACAGGTTGGCCACCTGCTCTAACTGGACGAGGTCATAGGGCAGATGGGCGGTTCTGCCATTGCCTGCTGTACTCCGCAGGGCCACCGCCATCGCCCACACATCAACCCAGGCATCACTCGCCGGATTGAATTGTACGGTATGCCGATCAATCAGCAGAAATGGCGGGGCGGTCTCCTCATCGCCAATTGTCTGCCGCAACCGATAAAGCGTTTGTGATAAGTTTTTGCGGGCCTGCTGATCAGCATACTCCGGGTAAAACAGGGTCAGCAACCCTTCGCGGTGATGTGGTCGTTCCGCCTCAACCGCAAGATACACCAGCAGCGCACGCGCTTTATTTGAAGCAAAGCGTGTCAGGGGCACACCATCCAGCGTTACCTGTAATGTGCCCAATGTCGTGATAGCAAGCCGTGGCATTGACAGAATCCTTCCCTGGTATCGGTGGTAGTTTCAGGTATTGGTGATAGACGTGGGCGGCTGGACGGTGGGATGTATTGCGTATAGCACAGCAACCATCGGGTACGACAACAAGCGTGTGTGCTCCTCGCAAACAATATGACGGTGATAATTTTTTAACAATAGTAATTGTATTGTAAACCGACAAAAGCAGGTATGCAAGTATCTGTGCGTGCAACTGCTGAGCGTTCCTGGCGTGGAAAGGTATCGAGCAGAACATATATTAAACAGGGTAGAGAGAGTTTGGTGAGAGTCGCCTCTTGCACTTATGAGGCATTCCAGGCCCTGAAAATAGGGTGGAGAGAGTTTGGTGAGAAGCTGCCCCTACACTTGTTTCGCATTACCTATTTTTGCTTTGTTATCCCTGGAGGGTTGGCAACTCCAGGGGCGGTGATACTACAAGGAGACCAATCAGTATGGTTCGTGCTTATCTGCGTTCTCATATTGGCGTGCGTACGTATGTACTTGCTCTTGTTTGTGTGCTCTTGCTCGCTGGTCTTGTGCTGCGTCTGATCGGGACGCTGCAACCCCACCCGGCTCTCGCAGCCTGGGATCGGGTACACCAGGCAGGGTCATACCATTTTCATGCAGATATTACCCAGATAACGACCCCGCTGGCCTCGGTGACCAACGTGGGCCGCACGAGTACACGCAATGCATTTTATCTGCAAGGGGCCACCAATCTGCAAGAAGAAACCATGCAGATGCGGCTC
The DNA here is from genome assembly GCA_012033195.1 of Chloroflexaceae bacterium. Lineage (GTDB taxonomy): Bacteria > Chloroflexota > Chloroflexia > Chloroflexales > Chloroflexaceae > JAAUSQ01. The sequence goes on along the minus strand of JAAUSQ010000041.1, from coordinate 7,078 downwards.
TGGTCGGAGGAGAGCAGTGTGCTGCTGCCAGGGAACGGCATGGAGATGCGGGTGGAGGACGGGCAAGCCTATGCCCGACAGGGTGGCCAGGAATGGGAAGCGGTAGACAATGCGCTGGGAGCCTTCGCGCCCGGTGGTGACTTCCTGGGCTACCTGGTGGGAGCGCGTGACCTGCATGAGGTGGGGAGCGAAACGCGCACCCTGCCGACCGGGGAAACGGTCAGTTTCACCCGCTATACCTTTACCATCAACGGCCCCGCGCTGGCGGTGCAGATGCGCGAGCGACTGGAGCGGCAATTGACCGAGCAGGGCGAACTGCCACCCGGCGTTGCACTGGACATGCCAAAGAGCTATGCAGAGATGACGGGCACCGGCGAGCTGTGGGTGGGCGACAACGGCTTGCCACTGCGTCAGATTCTGAATATACAGTTCCCGCCCGATGAGGACGAGGCTACAAGTGCCGAGATTAGCATCAATTTCTCGCGCTATGGACAGATACCAGCTATCAGTTGGTGGTCGGTGGCAGGGAATTGGGGACTGAAAATCAGTGATTGGGCAGTGACCATGCTGCCCAACCTAGCGGCGCTGGGGTTGGTAGTGGGCCTGACGCTGGCGCTAATTGTGTTGCGGCGCTCGCGGCGGGCGCAGGTAGTGGCAGCGCTCGTACTGTGTGGCATTATGGTGTCTGAGCCGTTGCTGCTCAACCTGAAGATGGCCGAGTTTGGGCGCACCCAGATAGCGGCGGCAGCAGAGCAGGAGCAGGAGCAGGCCCAGGAGACAGCACGGCAAGCGGCGCTGAGTCGCCTGGGGCAACCCACCGTAGACCCGCATGCCGACCCTCTGGCAGCGATAGTGCAGGCTGAGCCGATAGCAAGCACGGCGATGCAGCAAATTGGACTGGGGCAGACAAACGACCTGGGACTGCCTGTACTGCCCGAAAGCGATAATGGGGACGACAGCGACGGTGATGGGTTGACTGACGCGCAGGAGGCCCTGATCGGCACCAACCCGAATCTCGACGACAGCGACGGGGATGGGTTGCTGGATGGGGTTGAGGTGCGCGGCTTTAGCTTTAATGGCCGCAAGTGGTATTCGGACCCCAACGAGCCAGATAGCAATGTGGATGGTATCGCCGATATTGAGACGGTCAGGTTGCCCACACAGGCGGGACAACCCATCACGCTGCTCGATACGGATGGTGACAGCATACCCAACCTGTTTGACGATGACATCGACAATGATGGTGTCCCCAATACGCTCGACCTCTCGCCCAGCCGGAGCGTGTCCCAGCAAGCGGTGCTCAATTTTAGCATTACAAACCTAGAAAACGAGAAGCCCACGCTGGTAGACTTTCAGTTCCGGCCTGGTGCCACAAATGGTATCAATCATTTGCAGCTTGCCGAGAATGTGTTTGACTGGCCGGAGGATCGGCAGGGAACGATACAGGATGGTGACAACGGCACATTTGCCAGCTCCGACCCGCAGAATACCGACCCACTGGATAGCCAGGGCGATATGCGGCTTGTCCCGATGCTGGAAATTCGGATTAGCACGGACGGTGGGGCCGCGACGAACCTGCCCCTGACGCCCCCCCGTGTGACGGTGGATCTGCAAGCAGTGGGTAACTCGAATGTGGCGGGGCAGGTGACATTGACGGAACAGGACGGCAGGGTGGTTGTAACCGACAACCTGCCCGCGACTGCGCCCGGATTGGATGTGCGCGACGGCACATGCGAAAATCCACGAGGCCCCCAAGTCGCGCCCATCAACCTGCGCGAGTCGCGCTCCCTCGATGGGACACTGCGCCGGAGAATACTGGTAAACTTTCCTGCGTCTGATGGGTCTGACCCGGTTGGATTACATATCCGTGCTCTGGATGCAAACGGTAACATCCTGGCATGTGGCAACATGGTGCGCCCCTCGCTTGAGGGCGACCAGATGATTGACCAGGAACTACTGACGGAGTATGGCATTACCGTGCGAGATGCCGACGATAAGAGCCTGGATAACAATACGGCGAACGGCGATGGCGATAAGCTGATCTATGTACCGCTCCGGCTGGTGAGGGATGAGCAGACCGGGCAGCGGGTGGCCTTTGCCGGGCGCATGTTTTACTTGCCACGCGCCGATTGGGAGCGTGATCACCAGGCGCAACTGGTCTGGGCAGTCTCGATACTGTCGGATGTGTGCGCTCCGGAAGGCTTTGAGGATGGAGAGTGCCAGACCTATGCTCAGACCAACGTGCCGCAGGTGGTGCATACCTATACCGACGAGTTGCTACTGACTGGATTGGAAGTGCGCGAGGACCACGGCGCGAATCTGGCGGTTCTCTACGAAGACCCGACGGTAGACCAGAACGTAGCCGATGACGGAAGCCTGACGATTGCCGCCGTGGGGTTGCGCTCAAGCTTTCTGGAAGACCAGTCTTTTGATCTGGATACGCTGGAAAATCGGTTTGACCGCACCCGCAATGCGAGCGTGCCCGCCGATGACACACTGGGGCTGAACAGCGATGCCAACGCCAATATTCTCCGGGTGGAGCGTCACAATTTTGCCCATATTGATGAACTGCTGGCGGGAACCACATTGAACCGACCTGACCAGCCAGGGGTGAGCCAGGAACTGCTTGACCGGGTGTTTAAGCCCGTGGCGCAAGGCAACCCTGATCTGATCTCCATGCTGCTTTTTGCGCGGCAGGAACGGATGCGCGGGCTGAATCTCGATGTGCCCAGCACAGAAAATACAGTTCGTGTCGAGGGGAACAGCGTCACCCTGGACATGCGGCCCGAACAGGTGCAGATGAATGAGATACGTGGCCTCAACTGGGCACCGTTCCGCTTTGATCCGACGACCGAAAGCTGGGAATCGGTTGAAGTAGGCGACTATTGGAATGAGCTAGATCGGCGCTATCCACTCGATACGTTCCCAGTGGTAGACAACGATCCAAACAACGATCTGGTTGAGCGGCAGGGGTTGCGCGGCATTGTGCGGCTAACGCACCTGAACTTCTTCCTGGGGGTGACGAGCATTGTGCAGGCGGGCATGTTTACAGTAGAAACCCCCAAACAAAATGCAGAGCTTAAACTTATCAAGGATGCTGCCACCTCAGCGAACAAATTGAGCAGTTTTGCGATTGCCTTTTTGATCGATATAACGATAGGCGTGAGCGACGAACTGGCCCGGCTGGGCAAAGAAGTGCCGCCACTCCTTGAACTGGCCGTGCTCTCGGAAGGCTTGCAGAATGGCGTAACCAACCCCACCGTTGGCAAGGCCCTGGAAGTGTGGGCCGGTAAGAATAGCCTGAAACTGTCATTTCTCCTGGCCGACCTGGCTATCCTCGTCTTAAGCACGACCAGTGCGTTTGCAACAGTAGACAAAACGACGAAGTTCACCATTGACTTCTTCGTAATCCCCTTAACGTTACTCACCAAGGTTATCAAGCCTATCAAAGACATACTGGACTTTGCAAAGGGTGTGGCTGGCACAGGTATCGCCAATGCCCTAAACCTGGGCGTGAGTAAAGTGGTTAAGAGTTTCTCAACACCCGGCACCGTCTTCGGGTTAGTTATGTCGGCCATCGGGATCGCTACAACGCTCACGCTCTTCGCGATGCAGGTGCAGCAGGGCCGTCTGAGCCAGGGGAGTATCGAGTTTAATTTGCTGCTGGCGAGTACGATTGCCTCGATTATTGTGAGCGTTATCTTGCTGGCCATCTCGTTTATCCCGATAGTCGGCAAACTCATCGCGGGGATTATCTCGCTGATAGACTTGATTTTGAAAACCCTGCTCAAGTTGCCCGGGTTTTCGGATCTGCTGGGGCAGGTGATTGCGAAGGCTCTTTACGGTTTCGAGTTAATGGTGGCGATCAACCAGGAGATTACGAATACGAGCCTGAAAGCCGATGCTGAGAAGGGCATGGTGGTTGGCGGCGTGCTGCGGGTGGATATGACAATCAAGACAACGGTGACGGAAGTGCAGCCGGACCAGGACGTGTGGGTCATCTACTTGCCGCTTGCGCTGCCGTTTTTGGTACGCTGTATAGACCAGAAATAACCCTGTGTGCAGCAAACGACAGCTATTTCCTGAGTGAGACGCCGCAAACGGCCCCGGCGCCGGGTCCGGGGGATGCTCGGCTGCTCGGTAGTAATGCGAGGAATTGCAGAATCAGGGAGCACCGTGACACAGGCATAGGCAAGCCGGGCGGCGGGACCTTCCAGGAAGGTGATATGACGAACGACACCTTCGGGTTTACCACGCTGACCAAGGCGGGTATTAACCAGCGGCCCTCGCTCTACCTCAACTCGGCCTTGAGCCTGCCGGCCATCAGTTGCTGGCTAATACCCGTTCCTGTGCCGCCCCTTTTCTTCCCTATCATCCCCTTTGCACACTGTGAGAAGCAGGACGTGGCGAGTGCAAGCAGCACGGATGTGAGCACCATTGCGGTGGATGTCCTGCCGGCGACGCTATCGGGTTTCTATGACCTGACCGAGCAATCGGATGGTGGTGTTGCGTTGAGCTGGGATACTCGCTTCCCCTCTCTGGCGGATGCCGATGGCGATGGGTTGTTATCGCTAGCGGTGGGTGGCAACGATCAGGATGACTCGAACGCGGATCGAGACGGCGATGGATTGACCGATGCACGCGAACTAGAAGCACGTGCGGCTGGTATTCTGGTTGATCCGGGAACGGCTGATTTTGATAACGATGGCCTGACCGACTTGCAAGAGTTGCGCGTGGGCAGCAACCCGATTAACCCCGACACCGACAACGACGGCCTGACCGACAAGCAGGAGGTGGATGGCTGGGAGGTGACGATTGGCGGCGCAACGACGCTGACTACCGGGGCCACGTCTGACCCCACCAACCCTGACACCGATGGGGATGGCCTGAGCGACCTGACCGAGCACCTGGGGCGCGAGGTGGGCTACCATCCACGGGTGGTCAACCCCAACCCGGTGGGTATTGTAACGAATCTGAATGACGAAGATGGTTTTGTGCAGCCGGGGCAGGAGATCGTGCTGACAGCCCAGGTAACGAACCGCACCACCGGCTTTAGCGATGGCACGTTGCAGATTGCGGTGCCACCGGCCCTGGGTGGGGGACCCGCACGGCGGCAATCAGTCTTATACCCGACGAGGTGGTGAGCAGCGAGTTTACGCTGACTGTTGACCCGGCGGCAACCGGGGATGTTGTTACGATTGACAGCACCGCACAGGTGCAGCGTGTTTTCCCGCCCGATACACAGTCGGAGGTTGTGCAAGCATCAACCGATCTTGGTAGCGTTTTTGCCCCCATCGTCAGCGTCATGATCGCGCCTGACCCACGCCCGGATCACTATCAGATATCGGGGCGAACCAATCAGAATGCAGGCTTTGCAATAAATCAAGGAGTGTGGACTCGGAAGGTAAACTTCCAACAGCCCTCGCAAGGGGCACAGCTATTGGGGAAAGATACCAATACCTTTCCACCGGGCACCCGCAATCACAACGTGGCCTGTGCTAATAATGGGCGCTGTCTTGCGGTGTGGCGGGCAAATCCAAATAGCTCCGGTCCCCGTATTCCCCAATTTGTAATTGGTATGCAGATGGTAGGTCAGGACGGCACACTTCAAACGCGGCATGTCCTCACTCTTCCAGGAACATCTGTTGAGGCTAATCCACAACCCGTTGTGGCAACAAATGGCGACGAATTTCTAGTAGCCTGGGGGAATATCGATAGAACAAGCAATAGGAATGGCTTATGGATACAGCGGGTGCGGAACGACGGGCAGCTGATTGGGGGACAAACACGTATACTGGCCAATGACAGTGCGGAGCAGTGGTCTGCCGCAGATATTGTCTATGCTGAACATGAAAACCGCTACCATCTGGCTTTCATACGCTCAACTGTTGGGCCAATCAGTATCTTGCCGTTGGATGCAACCAACCCGACTAACCCGGCTACCGTGGGGCCGATCGCTAATCTTGGATCAGGTGGTGTACCGCAACTGGCCTACGATCCACAGAGTGGTCGATTGATGCTAGTCTTTATCCAGCCGACAGGGCTGGGCGGTACCAATCCACAAGTGTTTGCCCGCTTCCGTGACCCGCAAGATACCGCCTGGCAGACACCATTCTCTGTGGGCACCGGCAGCATAGCGCAGGTAGCCTTCCATCCTACCCTTCAGGGTTGGGTCGTATTGACCGACTTCACCTATCACCTCCTCGACCGGAATGGCACCGCGATCGCTGGCAACAATGCTGTTGGTAATCTGGCTTCATTGGCACCAAGAGTGGATCCTTTTACTGGCCAACCTAGTAGTACGCAAAGGGCGTTCTGGGGCCTGGCCTGCCCAGCGCTGCGCTCGTTGCCTGCGGTGGATATGCGCTTTGAAGAGGCACCCGGTGCAACCAGTTTTGCCAATAGCGGGCGGGTTGATGGTGTCGCCACCTGTGGCCCGGAGGGTTGTCCGGCGGCAGGTGCGGCGGGGCGCAAGTTCAACGAGCGGGCGGTCAGCTTCACGGGCAACCAGACAGTTGTACTGCCAGTGAGTGCAACGGGCAACCAGGTTGTCTTGTCGGCATGGGTCCGCGCCGACCGCACGGATGGCACACGCACAATCATTGCAAGCGATAATGCCTTCCTGCGTATCAAGGATGGTCATTATGAGGCAGGATCGGGCACGGTAGTAACCCGGACTGCGATACCGCCAGTCGATGTCGATGCGTGGGTGTTCCTGACAGCGGTGTACAACAATGGTACCTGGACATTGTATGACTACCGTGAGAACGACCGGACCAACTCGATTATCAAGCCAGGAGTAAGTGTTTCGGGCACACCGCTGCCCGTGGGCGCGTGGCGACTGGGGCAGGGCTATGTCGGCGAACTAGATGATGTGCGTATCTTTGAGACGGCGTTGGATGGGCCGACGGTGCGTCGTCTGTTTGTCGATGCGGTGCGCAACGACTGTCTGCTGGCCGGGCCAGCAAGCAACGCACCGTCTACGCTCAGAACGGTCAGCTTTGGGCTACGCACCGGAGCGCCATTGATTGCCTCGATTACGAACCGGGTACAGCAGACACTGATATTTGACCGGGAG
>JAAUSQ010000397.1 GCA_012033195.1 Chloroflexaceae bacterium | reverse complement strand
CTACAACCTCTTCGACGACCCGCGCTGCGACACCCCTCGATCCGGCGCCTGCGCGAAGCTCCCATCACGCGTCGAGCTCGCCATCCTCACCGAGTACGGCTGGCAGGACCTCCACGGCGACTGGACCTTCGACCGTCCTTGGATCGACGGAACCTGGCGCCACGTCCCTCCGGCCGCCACCCGCCGCGCCTACCTCGAACGCCTCGCCCGTCTTGGCCTGACCGACACCAACCAGCGCATTGCCCGCGCCCGCGACGCCGTGCCGAGTACGGCGGGCCTGCTCAGTACCATCACACTGCTGGTGGTTGATGGCTTCGACCAGTTCACACCGCTACAACTGAGCCTGCTGGTTGCGCTGGTGCGCCGTATCCCCCGCAGCTACATTACCCTGACTTGGGAAGCAGGCACCCGCCCCGCTCTGCGCCGCTTTGCCCGCACCTATCAGCACCTCGTCGCAGCATTCGAGGCGGCTGGTCTGACATTGCACGAAGAACATATCACGCCGTACCCATCCGCGCCAGCGCTAACCCACCTGCGGGCGCACCTGTTCGACCTGGATGTACACACACAGGTTGACGCGGCGGGGAGCGTGGCAACCATCGAAGCCGCCGACCGTGAGCGTGAGGTGCGGGCCGTGTTGCGCCGTGTCCGGGCGCTGCTCGATGCGGGCACCTCGTGTGATGAAATTGGTATACTGTTGCGGAACATCGGTCCCTATGCGCCCCTGCTGCGCGAAGTCGCCACCGAATACAATCTCAAGCTCGCCCTGTATCATGGGCGGCCCCTGCTTGAAGCGCCGTCAATCCTAGCTCGCGTCACACTGTTGCGGCTGTGGCCTGATGGCTTTCTGGTGCAGTCCCTCGCCGAGATCTGGCGCGGCTTTGCCGATGGTCGGCTACCGCTGGCGTTGCTGCCCGACCCGCCCGTGCTGCCCTTCTCGCTGGAGCAGGCCGCCAGCATGCTCGAACGCGCTGCCCGTCAGTATGGCATACCACGCGGCTACAGCGCCCTGCACGATATGCTCACCACACTGCCGCCGCTCGATGACGATGAACAGCCAGCGCTGGCCCCTTCCGAAACCGTGCCGCTGCTGGCGCTGCTCGAAGCCTGCGCCGCGTGGCTCAACCCACCCGCCACAGGCGAAATCGGCGAACTAGTAGACTGGGTTCTGGCCCGCACCTACGCCGCCGATGGCGAAAAATTGGCGGCAGTGGACTGCTGGCAGCAAACGCTGGGCGGTTATGCATCGGCGGCGCACCTGCTCAACGAGCCACCACTCACCTATAGCGCTTTTCTGGACCAGGTGCAGAGCCTGCTGCGTGATGCCCGCTTCGACCGCCAGGAGCCGCTACCCGATTGCATTGCAGTGCTGCCGGTACTGGCGGGGCGCGGCTGGCACTGGCAGCACATCTTTATGATGGGCATGACCGATGGTGAGTTCCCGCTGGCCTTGCCTGAGCCAGTGCTCTACAGCCGCCGCGAACGGGCACGGTTGGCACGGCAGGGGGTGCCGTTGCCCCTGACCGACCCCGCCGACGAGCGTTCCATTTGTTATGAAGCTGTGGCGCAGACCCGCCGTAGCCTGACGCTCTCGCGCACCTACCTCGACGATAAAGGGAATGTGTTACCCGTCTCACCGTTCTGGCGGGCGGTGCTGGCGCTGCTCACACCCGACAGCGTGCCCCACGAGCGTATTGTGGCGGGCAGCCTGCCCACCTTCGAGCAGGCCGTATCGCCCCAGGAGCGCTGGCTGGCCTGGATGCAGCACCCTGTTCCGGTTATCAGCAACGATCCGACCTTTGCCCATATTCAGCGCGCCAGTGCTATCGAAGCAACCCGCGAAGGCACTGGCCCCTACACCGCCTACGAGGGGGTGCTGCTGGATGCGGCAACCATTGCAGCCGTGGCGCAGCGCTTCGGGGCGCAGCACCGCTGGAGCGTTACCCAGTTCAACGACTATATTACATGTCCGTTTCGCTTTGCCGCCGCGCATATCCTGCGACTGTCACCCCGCAGCGACGACGACGGCGAAGATGGCGGGCTGGCACGCATTGGTATCGGGCGGCTGTACCACGCCATTCTACGCGTGGCGGGTGAGCAGTGGGCCGCCAGTAAACTGCCCTTTCATGCCCAGCACGAAACACTGCTCCTGGCATTGCTCCACCAGGCCGCCACCGAGGTGCTGGCAACCGCGCCAACGCGCTACGGCTTCGAGCCGGGTGCGTTCTGGGAATGGGAAAAGACCGATGTGCGCCAGCGCCTTGACCGGGCCGTGCGCCGCCTGCTGACGGAGGGCCGCGAGTGGCACGATTACCGCGTGACATCAGTTGAGCAGGGCTTCGGGGTGGAGCGGGGCGTGCCGCCGCTGGTGCTCGAAACGGTAGGCGGGCGGGTGCAGATTGCCGGACGCATCGACCGCATCGACCAGCGTGAGGATGGAGCGCTGGCTCTGATTGACTACAAGAGCAGCAGCACACCGCGTACCTTCAACGAAACGCTGGAAGCGCGAGATGTACAGCTTCCGGTCTATGTGCTGGCTGCCGAAGCACTGATCGCACCCGGTCAGTTCGTCGAGCGGGCCGCGTATGTGCATCTTGGCAGCGGCAAACGCAGCAAGGCGCTCACCGATGCTGATCGGGCCGCCGTGCTCGAAGCAGCCCAGCAGCGCATTGGCGAGGTGGTGCGGGGCGTGCAGTCGGGCGATTTTCGGGTGCGCCCCCGCGACAAATGCCCGACCGCGTGCGCCTTTCAGCATATCTGCCGCCGCAACCTGCGCAAGCGCGATGCATTCCATTACAACCCGGTAGTGCTTCCGCCTGCGGAAAGCAGTGCAGAGTAGGCAGCAACCGCCTGCGTCTGGGTACGCTTGTGGTATGATATAAAAAGCGTTTTTCATAGAGAACAAAGGGAGAACCGTATGGCGCACGACCTGCATATTGCGGTCATCGGGGCGGGAGCAATGGGCGGCGCATTTATTGGCGGGTTGCTGCGGCAGGGCATTGTCACCGCCGATCATCTGGTTGCCACCGACACCCGCGCCGAACGTCGCCACGAACTGACCGTGCAGTATGGTATTGCGGTCATTGATGATAACGCCGTCGCTGCCAGCAAAGCGCAGGTGGTGATTGTGGCAGTCAAGCCGCAAGTGCTGCCCGCTGTGCTGCCGCCGTTGCGCGGGGCACTGCGTCCAGGAGCGCTCTGCCTGTCGATTGTGGCAGGGGCAACAACTGCCACCTTTACCGATACGCTCCAGCATCCCGAAGTCGTGCGCTCTATCCCCAACACGCCCGCGCAGATTGGCGAAGGAATGACGGTCTGGACTGCCGCACCCGCTGTCACCGATGAGCAGATGCACTGGACACGGGACTGGTA
>JAAUSQ010000396.1 GCA_012033195.1 Chloroflexaceae bacterium | reverse complement strand
TTCCCAGGTTGCCGGTTATCGTATTGAGCGGGTTGGAAGATGAAGATCTGGCAGTCCAAGCGGTTCAACGTGGCGCACAAGATTATCTCGTCAAAAGCCAGCTATCGAGCCATCTGTTAGGCCGTTCTATCCGCTATGCAGTTGAACGCAAACGAAGCGAGCAAGCTCTGCGTGAGAGCCAGCGATTTATTCAGAATATCTCCGACATGATCCCCGATATTGTGTATGTTTATGACCTAGTTGACAAACGTATGATCTACGTCAATCGTCAGCTTGAAACACTCTTGGGCTATACGATAGATTCGTTGCATGCGATGGGTGAGGCGTTTCCTGAAAAACTCATGGTTTTTGATGATGAGCAACGGATAGTAGCCCAGAAGCATATACACACGATTGCAACAGCCAGAGATGGCGAGCTGTTTGAGATTGAGCGTCAGATACGGCATGCCAATGGGGATGTGCGCTGGTTTCGGCTACGCCACAAGATATTTACTCGTACCGATGATGCAACACCTCGGCAATTGCTCGGTGTTGCTCAGGATATTACTGAGCAGAAGCATACCGAGGACATGTTGCACCAAGCAAAACTTGTCGCTGAAACGGCCAGCCGCGCGAAATCTGAATTTCTCGCAAACATGAGCCACGAAATACGCACCCCCTTGAATGCCATTGTTGGCATGGGCAACCTGTTGCTCGGCACGAACCTGACGGCTGAACAGCACGACTATACCGAGACTATTTGTACCAGTAGCGATATATTGCTGACACTCATCAACGATATTCTTGACTTTTCCAAAATCGAAGCTGACAAACTTGAACTTGAGCACCATCTCTTCCTCTTGCGAACTTGTATCGAATCATCGCTCGATTTGCTTGCACCACAAGCAGCCGAAAAAGGTATTAACCTCGCCTATATGTTTGACGACCATGCACCCGAATGTATCATCGGCGATATGAGTCGCGTCCGTCAGATCCTCGTTAATCTGTTGAGCAATGGGGTGAAGTTTACCCAACAAGGCGAGGTTGTGGTGCGTGTATGGAGTGACCAGAGACCGAGTCACATCACACCTACCACGTTGCACATAAGCATTAGCGATACCGGCATTGGTATTCATCCTGAGCATATTCATTCTATCTTTCATTCATTTAGCCAGGTAGATGCGTCTATCAACCGCAAATATGGTGGCACCGGCCTGGGTTTAGCGATTAGCAGCCGGCTCGCTGACATGATGGGTGGCTCGCTCACAGTTGAAAGCGAGGATGGGGGTTGGGTCTACATTCTCCGTGACTCTCTGTGTCGAAACAGCCGAGTGTCAGGACATATCGTTTCTCTGGGAAGAACAGCCTCATCTCAAAGAGAAACATGTTCTTCTCCTTGCCAGCAATACAACCAACAGTCAGATCCTCGCCCGCCAAGTTATACAATGGGGCATGCACCCCTATACAATGGCATCTGAAGCCGAAGCACTGGCCTGGATAGCTCAAGGCAACCCGTGTGATGTGGCGCTGTTTGACATCTCTGCTACCACGAAGAGTCAGATCATGCAGGTTGCATGTGTTTCTCAAGCATACCAGGATAACATGGGGCGAGGGTTGCCATGTGTTATTTGGACATCTGTTCCTGTAGATAGTGCTACACAGCAGTTGATGGCTACGGATATGGTGTTTCTTGTCAAACCGGTGCGGCCTGTCCTTCTCTACAAAGCATTGATGCGCCTGTTTGATCCACAACCACTTGCCCATGTCCAGATTACTGAACGTTTTGGCGCACCACCTGAGAACCAATCGTTCCATGCACTCAAAATTTTAGTGGCTGAAGATAACATCATCAATCAGAAAGTGCTACTCCGCCAGCTTGAGAAATTTGGGTGCCGTGCAGATGTCGCGTCAAGCGGTGCTGAGGTTCTTGCCGCACTGAAACGTACAACGTATGATGTTATCTTGATGGATGTGCAGATGCCTGAAATGGATGGTATTGAAGCAACAAAACGTATTCGGTTACTCTTTTCAGCAGACCAGCAACCCTACATTATCGCATTGACGGCTCATGCCATGCAAGGAGACCGTGAATGGTGTTTATCGGCGGGCATGGATGATTACCTCGTGAAGCCGATGCAGGTTGCCGAACTGGCAAAGAAATTGGCAGCGATACACACAGAAACGTATCATCTCGCTCACCGGTGGTCTGGCGATCTCACAAGACTCGAATCATCCTTGACGAGTACCTCGCAACCTGATGGTTCCCATGATCAGCACCAGCATCACCAATCTGAATGCACGCGTGACGCTGCCCTGGCTGACACCCTGAATGACAGCACATTTCAAAGCTTTCTTTCTATGATGGGCAAAACGGCGCACTTTCTCGTTGATGTGTTTGTGCAGGATGTTCCCAACAAATTGCGTGTCATGCGTGAAGCGATAGCCCAGGATGATGCTTTAACGCTCTACCAAACAGCGCATACCCTCAAGTCGAGTAGTGCCCAACTCGGAGCATTGATGCTATCTGACCTGTGCAAGCAGGTTGAAATGATAGGACGCTCTGGTACCGTAGAAGGCGCAGATGTCATCGTTGAGCAGATAGCGCGTGAATCACAACGCGTGTGTTCTGCCCTTTCAACGCTCACCCCTACCGACCACACCGCGTAGGGTTTTGCGCCTGTTCATAGACTCGGTTAAACTCTTCGACATATGCTTCGGCCACGTCCGGGTTGTCAATAATCACCAGGTTCTCATCGTTGGTATCTTCCGCACGTCCCGTAAAATTATATGAGCCAGTGATAACGGTTGCATCATCAATGATAATCACTTTATGGTGCATCGTATAGCAATTGCCATCTTCGTAGACATCTAGACCAGCTTTCTTGAGCCGGTCATATTCCGACCCGGTTCCGCGTGCGTTCCGCGTTTCAAATACCCCCTGCACCGACACACCGGCAGCATGGCGGGCGAGCATCGCTTCAACCGTTGCATCGTCGGTGTAGGAGAACGTGAGAAAGCGGATACGTTGCTGTGCCGACTGCACGCGAGCGACAACATGCTCCGCAACACCATCTTGTGGCGAAAAATAGTTTTCGATACGTGTCCCATCAACCTCAATGATTGGGTGTGGGGTACGAGGCTCTTTATCGTTGCCAAATAATTCCTCATCAAACATCTGTGAAAACTCTGTTTGATAGTTCTCGACAAGAGCAGGAATGGTGAAGCGCAGCAGATTGTTGTTGTTGCGGTAGGTGCAATTATTTGTAAAATTCCACGACCCCATCCAGACAATCGTTGAATCAATAAGAGCAAACTTGCTGTGCAGGAAGGCCGAACTATCCTCCCAAGAAATCGGGATACCCGCCTCTTCCATCTGGCCGGCCAGGCCGCTGCAT
>JAAUSQ010000395.1 GCA_012033195.1 Chloroflexaceae bacterium | reverse complement strand
CGCCATATCAGCGATATTGAGACTGGCAGGCACAAACCATCGCTAGATTTTGCCCTGAGAGTATCGCGTTTGTTTGGGGTGACGATAGACCAGCTTTTGAAAGATGATACCAAATACGGGTGAACAGGTATACAAATTGCCCGAATCTTTGTCCGGTCTTTGCGTCTTTGCGCCTTTGCGTGAGTCTAATTCTTCACCCGAAGTTGGTATGAGATGAACCTGGGTGAGTGAGCGTATCCTGTAATGAGCGTAAAAAAGCCCGACTACTACCACAAAAAATTCTCAAAACTACGCCTAGACAGAGTGCCAAATCGTTGGCAAGCAAACACAAATCATTGTGCGCCATACAAGCCATTTCTGCTCCTAGCAATGATGGACCTGATAGCCCAAGCGCAAATCACAACCAACGTTATCGAACTCAATGCCGATTTGATAGACGCTTTTGATCTCTACTGGATCAAAGTCATGGGCAAGGACAAGCAACGCAACCCCGTGCTCCCCTTCTACCACCTGAAAAGCGATGGCTTTTGGCATCTGCACGCTCTCTCTGGTATGGAACAAGCATTAGCAACCTCAAGCAAAATTCATACGTACAAACAATTCTACAGCGTTATCAAAGGTGCCACCCTTGACGAAGAATTATATACCCTCGTGCAAGATGCACAGGAGCGCGACAAACTGCGGCAAATATTGATCGAAACCTACTTTTCGCCAGAGACCCGACCCATTCTGGTCGAAGTAGGCACAATCACCGCCCAATCGTTTGAATATAGCCGCGAGTTGGTACATCGTTCGCGTGGTACATTTACCTTACAGGAAGCTCCTGAATTAGATCAACGGTATATGGCAGAATCACGCACCGCAGGGTTTCGACAAGTGATCGTCAAAACATATCATCAAACCTGTGCCGTGTGCAAAATACGTATCGTTACACCCGAAGGGTTTACCGCAGTTGAAGCTGCACACATAGTCCCCTGGAATATCAGCCACAACGACGACCCACGCAATGGTCTGGCTCTCTGCGGTTTTCATCATTGGGCTTTTGATAAGGGGTTAATCGGCATTACACCAGACTACAACATTCTTATATCGCCCGTAGTTCCGACGAACGATCCTGCGACCAGAGCACTCCGAGCATTGCATGAGCACAAGATGCTCTTGCCAGACGATGAACTACTCTACCCGCATGAAAAAGCCTTGAAGTGGCATTATGCCAAAAAATACCGCGAAGAAGTTCCCTCGCATCTCCTATGAAAGCAACGTCTGCTCAAGTTCAAGCTCATCCGCAGTCAGCGCAATACCCAATTCTTGCTTGATTGCATTTGCAGTCAGCTTGATACTCTGTTATCATTCCGGCTCCCTCTCAGACCACCGATTTCCAGGAGATCGTACAAGAAACGGCTCAGTGCCGCTACTTCTCCAATACCTGCTATACTCTGCTCTCCAATCCATTTATTTTGAGCAATGCTGGCAGTATTCGTTGCACCGGGCTTGAGAACACTGACTATTGTTGCAATAAGAGCTTTATGCTCATCAAATGGTTTCCATCGCCGTTTATATGTAGTATCAACCTGGGCAAGATATGTTTCAGCTTCTTGCTTCAGATCAGCGTAAACGACATCTGCACACCTGATGAGCAACGTGTCTAGGGTGCCTTCATGCACATTATCTGGCAGAACATACAACCCTGTCCGAGGAGTGCCATGTGTAATTTCGCCAGGTATTTCTGAAAACGTCGGAAAAAATTGGCGTAATGCTTGAGCAAATTGCCTTGCTATAGTATGTGGTGACTCTCTATCAGCATCTACAATAATACCAAACGCATCAATATCACGCCGGAAGGGAAGGTGATTTTTCAGTTCTGTTGTTATGTTTTCGATAAGGTTACTACCTTCGCCCTGATACACAGCGACAGAAAGCTCTCCAGACTGATAGATCGAAGGCACAGGTAAACGATAATATATTTTTTGTCGTCGAGCAGGATATGTAGGAATAAATTTTTTCCAGAAGTTATCAAGCTCTTCATGAGTTCCGTCAAAATTTTTTAGTCCTGCTAATGTAAGCAATCTTCCTATTGCAGCCTGATCATGATAACCTTCAGTAGCCAGCAGTGCATACCTCACCAGCGCACCTCCCGACCCAGTTCCTCGCGCAGTGTGATAAGGAGTTCCTTGTCTAGCGTCGTTGTCGTTGTCTGATCTTTGTGGTGTTCTAGCCGGTAGACAACGAGATTTTCGTGGTGTCTGCATACCTCTAACAGCGCATCTACCGTTTCTAGGCTATGGGTCGTAGCAACCAATTGGATATTATTGTGTACACAACTTTGGACGAGCCAGTCGAAAGATGTGTGAAGCGCCTGCGTATGTAGCGCAATTTCCAATTCATCAATCAGCAACACCCCATCTTTGCAAAGCGGAATGGTCGTCGCCATCAACAGGATACGCCGCATACCATCACCAAACATACTCAGCGGAGCCAAACCAAAATCTCGATGCCTAATATACAGCGTCGGACGGACCCCAGACTGCGACCATATCTCAATATCCTCGACACCAGGGTCAAAGGTTTGCAGCATCTCAACTGCCGACGATTGTAATTCCTGGAGTACCGTTTCCGACAGACGCTGAATTTGCAACTGTTCGACGCGATGAGCATGCGAACTAATCGTATTCACTGCCAACATTGGTACACTGCTTTTTTGTCGTGGACAAACCGCTCATCTTCACGCAGTTGAAACGTCAAGGTTTCTGTCATAGCACCATTGTTTGAAAATAAAGAAGGTTGCATCATGTTCATCTTTGCATGAACCGTTACATCTGCTCCTCGTACAATCACGGAGGATTCATCAAAACGTTCGTCGTCGTAGCTATTTTCGTTTTCTTGTATACTTTCGACCAGGATTTCATGCAACGTTGCAACCACCTCACGCACCGGCACATCCCCGTTGCCAGTCATGACAATCTGCCCCTGATACAAACCATTGGCACTATTGCTTGCTGCCTGCGGAAACAGCCAGGTAAACGACTCCAGTATAGAAATACGTGAAGACTTTATTTCACGGCTCCGTGCCGCATTGAGCCATTCCCACGGATCCAGCGGCCGACAATAGGTAGCGATTGCTTCAAGCACACTCGTCTTGCCAGAATTATTCGCGCCAACCAGGAGATTGATCTGTCCCAGGTTAGACAGGTGTAAGTTCCGCAAACCGCGAAACTGCTGTATATGCAAATCAGTGATATGAGACATAGGAGCACCTATTTTTGACTAGGAGATGGTTGATATAAATAGTCATGGTCATTATAATATGAAACCAGTTAATGGTGCGGTGCTACAGGTACCCATTTCGTTGTTGATAGACAGGTTGAAAGTAAAGAATGGTTATTCATCTTGACGTATTCAACCATATACAG
>JAAUSQ010000394.1 GCA_012033195.1 Chloroflexaceae bacterium | reverse complement strand
GGCGGCTTCAGTGGCGGCGGTGGCGGCGGCGGCGGCGGTGGCGGCGGTTCGAGCGGTTTCGGCTAGTTTCTTACCATTTTATTTGTTATACTTATAGTGTATATATTTTGGGCTTGAGATTACAGCTACGATCTAGTATTGTTCATTGTCCGAGCAGTCTGCAAAGAGGTCGCTCATGGTGTCTAACAGTGCGTCTCCAGGTTCCGATAACCAGTCGGTTGCTGCCGCGTTTTCATATGCGTCTGCCGCTCCCTTGCTCGACAAACTGCCCGGTGTTGTGTATCGCCGTCGCGTCGATGCGAACTGGACTCTTGAGTATGCCAGTGCTGGCTGTGTGGCACTTACTGGCTATTCGCCTGAAGCATTGATCAACAATGCAGAACAGCCCTACATCAACTTGGTGCACCCTGCCGACCGTGCGACGGTGGTGAGCACCCTGCAAGCGGCGCTGAGCGACGGCCCGGACTACGCCCTTACCTATCGTATTGTGACGCTGAGCAACGAGACACGCTGGGTGCGTGATACTGGCTGGCGTACGGATGCATCGAACAGTGCGGCAGTGCTGGAAGGATTTGTGCAGGATATCACGGTGCAGCACCGCCGCGATGTGTTGATTGCAACCCTGGCCGAGGCACGCACCTTCCTCGACACTGCCGATGTCTGGACGGGTATTCGGGCCATGCTGGAGCGCCTGGGGCAGGCTGCCGATGTGAGCCGGGTGTATCTCTTTGAAAACTTCCGCGCCCCGGATGGTGCGATCCGTACGAGCCAGCGCTACGAATGGGTTGCGCCCGGTATCCGCCCACTGATCGAACACGTTGCTACCCAGGACTCGACGTATAACAACGTGGGCGAATGGGCCAGGATGCTGCGGCAAGGTCGTCCAGTCTATGGCACAGCTAGCGATTTCAGCGAGCCAGGGCAGCAGCTCATCTTCGAAGAGCAGGACGTGCTTTCACTGGCCTTTGTGCCTATCTTTATGGGGGAACAGTGGTGGGGCTTCCTCGGCTTCGATGACTGTGTAACGGCGCGGCAGTGGATGCAAGTAGAGATTGATACCCTGGTGACGGTGGCCGATATGATTGGTGCGGCGCTGCGACGCGCTACCATCGAGCAGGCGATGCAGAATACAGCGCGGCTCTTTCAGCAGATTATCGACAATGCACCAACGCCGATTTGTGTACGCAACCTGGAAGGCCGCTATACGCTGGCGAATCAGGCGTATGCTCAGCGCTACAACTTGCCTGCACCGGATATTGTAGGCAGACGACCGATTGATCTCTTCTCGGTGCAGCAAACGCTGGCGTTTCGCCACTACGATGAGCAGGCGCTCCAGGCGGATGGGCCGATTGAGTACGAAGAAACGGTGCCACTGTCTGATGGCAGCACCCGCTACTACCAGCAACTGCGCTTTCCGATCTTCGATGCCGCAGGCCGTATTACCGGGGTGGGCAGCATCGCCGCCGACATTACTGCCTATAAAGAGGCCGAACGCCAGCTTCGAGAGAGCCAGACGTTGTTATCGGGCATCCTGAACAATGCCGAGTTGCTGATTTTTGCCCGCGACCCGGAGGGGCGTTTTATTATGGTCAATCCGTTTTATGCCAACCTGATCGGTGTGCCGCAGGCGGAGATGATTGGTAAAACGACTGCCGAACTGCTGCCAACGGTGACGAGCACCATACTCCGGAACAACGACCAGCAGGTGATTGAAACGCAACAGACACACATCTTTGAGGAGTACTTTCTAGACCCGTCGGGCCACGAATATACTATGCTAGCAATCAAGTTTCCGCTGTTTGATAATCAGGGCAAGCTGTATGCGGTTGGCGGCATTTCAACCGATGTCACGTCCCTGAAGCGCAACGAGGAGGCGCTCCGCAGGTCGCAGCAGTTTTTACGGCTTGTCATAGATAATATTCCGCTGGCGATTTTCTGGAAAGACCGCGCGTTCCGGTATCTTGGTGCGAACAAGGTGTTTGCTACTATTGCCGGCTTCGATGACCCGGATGCGATGGTCGGGTTGGATGACGAGAACGATGTAATGCCGTGGCATAAACAGGCCGACCTGTACCGCACCGATGACCGCGAAGTGATGGAAACTAATCAGCCGAAACTCGCTATTGAGGAGCCACTTGTTCGGGTCGATGGCAAACGTCGCTGGCTGCGTACCAGCAAACTACCGCTGCACGACAGCACCGGCGCGGTGATCGGGGTGCTCGGCGTCTTTGATGATATTACCGAACGAAAGTCACTGGAAGAAGAGCGGGTGCTGTTGCAGCAGCAGATGATTGAGGCGCAGCAGGCGGCCCTGCGCGAACTGTCTACGCCGCTGCTGCCCGTGGCGCAGGGGGTGCTGATTATGCCGCTGATTGGCACGATTGACGACGAGCGGGCCAGCGAGATTATGGAGGTGTTGCTGGATGGGGTGGCATCACATCGTGCCCATACCGTGATCCTAGATATCACCGGGGTGCAAGTGGTGGATACGCAGGTGGCGAACTCGTTCATTCAGGCCGCACGAGCGGTGCAGTTGCTCGGTGCGCAGGTGATGCTGACGGGCATTCAGCCGCAGATTGCCCAGACGCTGGTACATCTGGGGGTTGACCTAGGGATGCTGACCACCCGCGCCACCTTGCAGGATGGCGTTGCGGCGGTGCTGAGGCACCATACAATAATATCCTGACTGATGCAGGGGGTGTTGTGATCGAAAGAAGCATCTCATATAGGGAGGCGGCGCGGCAACTTGTGCGACAGATGATTGCAGAACAAGCAAGCCCGGTATCACTCCTGTCTTCAACACTCAATTCAACTGCCGATGGTATTCTGGTCATCAATGCAGAGGGGAAAGTTATTCTGTTTAATGAGCGCTTCCTCGATTTGTGGCGCATACCATTGGAACTGCTGGCCCTGCGCGACGACCAGCGATTGCTCGACCATGTTATGCAGCAGCTTGTTGAGCCTGAAGTATTTATCAAAAAAGTCGTTGAACTGTATGCAACCCCCCATGCAGAGAGTTTTGATACGCTGTATTTTGTGGATGGGCGGGTCTTCGAGCGCTATTCCTGCCCGCAAGAAATTGATAGGGCGATTATCGGGCGTGTCTGGAGCTTTCGTGATATTACACGCCAAGTGCAGGCCGAACGTGAACGCGAGCAGTTGCGTACAACGATGATTGAGACGCAGCAGGCGGCCCTGCGCGAACTGTCCACGCCGCTCATTCCGGTAGCCCGGGGAGTGCTGATTATGCCGCTGATTGGCACGATTGACGACGAGCGGGCCAGCGAGATTATGGAGGCGTTGCTGGATGGGGTGGCATCACATCGTGCCCATACCGTGATCCTGGATATCACCGGGGTGCAGGTGGTGGATACGCAGGTGGCGAATCGTTCATTCAGGCGCACGAGCGGTGCAA
>JAAUSQ010000393.1 GCA_012033195.1 Chloroflexaceae bacterium | reverse complement strand
AACGGCTACCACAGTATTCACAAGGTTCATGGATTTGTTCATTAACCCATGCCTTGTAGGCATTCTGCTTAATGTTCTGTCTAGCTTGTTGTTGTACTTGTATCCCTGTTGCGTATAAACGCAGGTCTTTAAAGAATGTGTTCATAACAATCTCCTATGTTGGTTAGAACACAATAGAGAAATCCGCGATCCCGCGTGCTTTTTGCGGGATCGCTGTTAGAAGCAACGTTCGATTAGTTGGGGAACAACCAGAAGTATAAACCCTATTGCCAGTACTACAATGGCATTATATATCCTGTTCATTAGGAACTCCTTATAAAGAAAAAATGATAAATACCTATTTTGATTTCATTCCAAAACTGCCATTTCCTTCTAATCTTTTTGAATCTATAAGCAAAAGCTTATTTAAACGAGTGTTTGATAATAGTTGAGCAAAATTGTCAACTTCTTCGGCTCAAAACAGGTTGATTGAAGAAATAATGGAATAATGGAATGAAAATGGAAGGGAAATGGAATGAGTAAGTGATTGTTTCATAAGAATTCTTCTATTCTTCTATTATTTATTAATATAAAAAGGAATAAAAGAGAATGTTATAAAATAGTGTGTATAGATGACTGGAAACATACACATCCCACACGTTAATGTTCACCAGCAGGACTTTTTAAGAATGGAATGGAATATTGGCAATGCATATCCCATTTTTCCCGATCTGCATACAACAACAGCATGCAAAATGTTTCGGCGATTTATCGCCGAAACCGTCTTTCTTGTAGCGAGATGCGTAGCGAAGCGGAGCATCGAAGCAACTCTGCGCCGAAGGCGCACACTTGTTTGTTATTAAGAAGAAAACCTGGAGGGCTGGCTCCAAACAAGTTGTCGCCACCCACCCAAGGATCGTCCTGGCCCTTGGTGTGTCCATAGAGAAACCTGACAGGCCTAGTTCAACAAACCAGCGCTCCGAAAGGAGCGCTGGTTTGTTGGTCACGACTCGATGATGGCCGCAACGTCGGCCTCTGATAGGCCGTGTTCCGCCCCGAATTGCTTCCAATACTCGGAGCGGTTTTTTAGGTTCAAAAACCGTTGGGTCTTTGTCCCGTCAGAGAACCGATCAGTATCGACGGCTGCGTACAGCCGCCCTGCCACGAGAGTGGATTCGGCCAGAACTTCGGCCGTGCCCGACATGATTCGTTCGCCGATTGAACCGCGGTTGGTATTGGCGAGCATTGCTTGCACTATTGGGTCTGTCACGGGTGTTACGGGGGTTACGGGGGTTTTTGCCATGATTGGTCTCCAAAAAAAGTGAAAGAAGTACTTGCAGGAAGAATTGCAAGTACACGACGAAAAGACCCGCGATCCCGCGTGTTTTTTGCGGGATCGCTGTTTAAGTCATTTGTTGTCATTTGTTAAAGAAAACATGGAACAGGAAGGTTCCGTCTTCCTGTATGGTTTTGCAGACGCTTGGTCTCCGGGTAAGATTTTCCTTCGCAAAATTCCGTGCGTCCTCGTACGTACCCGAGAACGCGTAGTTTGTCAAAGCCTTGACTGGTGGTTTAGCGGCTTTGGCGGTGGCAGCTTCAAACTTCTCTATGAGTTCGATAACAAACTCGAGAGCGCACTCAAGCTTCTCGATACGCTCGAGAGCGCACTCAAGCTTGCTATCGAGCGTATCGGTGGTGGTCTTTGTCATTTCAATCTCCTAAGTGGTGGTGGTTAATAACAATGCCAGAGTAACCTAAGCACACGCATGCTTTTTGCGTGTGCTGCCTTTGACCTTTGCCTCAGTGCGCTATGAACTGGGATCGAAGAAAGAATGCTTTTTGTTTCAATTACAGCCTGTGTTCATTTATTCCGAAACCCGGAATCCGAATCCGAACCGGGGTACGTCAATTGCCAGTGTGTGGGGGTAGGTAGCCACCAAGTAAATGTGCAACCTTGAAATATTTTCACTTTGCAACCTTGAAATATTTTCACTTTGTAACCTTGAAATATTTTCACTTTGTAACCTTGAAATATTTTTCAAAATTTTTTTATATATTTTTATAGAGATCGGCGTATATTATTTTAAAATTTCTATGGAGTTAATATGCCAAAAGCATCAAAACCCGAGCGAAAAAAGTCAGTTGTGCTTAATGAAGGAATCGTTGAGGGAATTCTTAACGGTGCTACACAGGCTGACATTGCCAGAACACTTGGGATAGAGAGTCAAAATGTAAGTAAAAAGATCAAAACTTCCATTGATGTGCAGGAAGCACTGGCCAAAGCTCGCTCGGAACTCTCTACTGTCACCCAGATCAAACGTGCCGATGCCATTGCAGGAATCATGGAAGCCATCGAAATGGCAAAACTCTGCGCTGACCCTGCTTCTATGATTCGTGGATGGGGTGAGATAGCCAAAATGCTGGGTTTCTATGCTCCGGAGACCAAGAAGATCGAAATCACCAATGCTACAGGTAACATGATCAAAAAATACGAGCAGTTGAGTGATGAGGAACTCTATCAACTGGCTCATGGCAACACCATCGAAGGTGAGTTCACGAGAACTGAGCACTAAAATGGAAGATAACGATTGGGTTAGCTGCCCTGTATGCAAAACAGATCGAGAAGTAACCTCTCTCATCAAGAATTGCTGTCCGTTTTGCTCAACACAGATATCAAATCTCCCTGAACCACCCAAACCACCCAAACCGGAACGCCTCAGTGTTCCTGCTATAAAGAAACCGCGTCCGCGTAGGAAGGTGAAGCTTGCGAAACCTACGATCATCGAACCGACACCACCAAAATCCACGTTCAAGCCCCTTACTGACACAGAACGCCTTCAAGCCGAGGAAGAAGCGTTCAGGATGCCGTACTCGCGCCCTACGGCGCAGATTGATCCCAACATTGAGCGCGAACTAGCCTCACGTGTCCTCTGTCGTCGCAAATTGCTCCCTTTTATCCAGCGGTTCAGGCCGAAGTACAAGGCTGGTTGGGTGCATGAGGATATCTGTCGTCGCCTCGAGAAGTTCGTCAAGGACGTAGAGGATGGAAAAGAGCCAAGATTACTCCTGATGATGCCGCCACGAAGCGGGAAGTCCGAGATAGGCTCACGGCATCTGCCACCATGGGTGCTGGGTAAACATCCAGACTGGGAAATCATCGCTGGCAGTCACACATCGTCACTGACAATGTCATTTTCACGCTACGTGCGTGATCTCATCCGAGATCCTGCGTACCTGGCCGTGTTCCCGGAAGGTGTGCTCGACCCCTCATCCCAGTCTGTAGAGAACTGGAACACGACATCGGGTGGCGGATACCTTGCTGCAGGTGTCGGTACGGGTATTACGGGTCGTGGTGCCCATATCCTGTTGCTGGATGACTTGGTAAAGGATATGGAAGCGGCGGACTCGTCAACGATTCGCGAAAATACATGGGAGTGGTACTGCTCCACAGCTTACACCCGCC
>JAAUSQ010000392.1 GCA_012033195.1 Chloroflexaceae bacterium | reverse complement strand
GTGTGCTGGAATGCGGGGGAGGCATCCACAATATTGGGGCAGCCCCACCTTCGACCAACGTCACCATCAGCGGCAACACCGCAGGTGAAGGGCGGTGGGGTCTTCAATGAGGGGGGCAGCCCCAGCTTCACCAATGTCACCATCAGCGGCAACACCGCTATCAACAGCGGTGGCATCTTCAACGCTAGTAGCAGCACGGCCACCTTCACCAATGTCATCATCAGTGGCAATACGGCTAGTGCTTCGACGGGCGGGTCTCCAACGTCAGTGGCAGTGCCACCACCTTTACCAATGTCATCATCAGTGGCAACACCGCCACTAATTTCGCTGGCGCGATGTCCAACCTCAGCAGTAACCCCACGCTGATCAATGTGACGATCAGCGGCAACAGCGCCGGGCTTGGCGGGGGCGGGGTGTTTAACGCTAACAGCAGCCCCAGCTTCACCAACAGCATCATCTGGGGCAACAATACGCAGGTCTCTGGCGGCACCCCCACCTACGCCTACAGCCTCGTGCAGGGCGAGACGCTCGTCGGCACGGGCAACCTGCCCGGCACCACCGACCCGCTGTTCATTGCACCAGAGCCTGCATCCAGTGCCCCCACCACCGCCGGCAACTACCGCCTGCAACCCACCTCGCCCGTGCGCGATGTGGGCAACAATGCCGCCAATAGCACCAGCACCGATCTGGCTGGCAACCCGCGCATCTTCAACATCACGATTGATCTGGGGGCGTATGAGTTCCAGCCCCTGACCGGCATTATCTACGTAGACAAGAGCCGCCCCGATGATAGCGGCGACGGCTTATCGTGGGCGACGGCCTTCCGCAATCTCCAGACCGCGCTCGCTCTCGCAGGCAGTGGCGCACAGATCTGGGTGGCAGATGGCACCTACTACCCCGACGAGGGCGTGGGGCAGACCGCCAACGCCCGCACTTCCACCTTTGCCCTGAAGGATGGCGTGGCGATCTATGGTGGCTTTGCAGGCACGGAGACGCTGCTCACCGAGCGCGACGTGGCCGCGAATGTCGCTATCC
This sequence comes from Chloroflexaceae bacterium, assembly GCA_012033195.1. Lineage (GTDB taxonomy): Bacteria > Chloroflexota > Chloroflexia > Chloroflexales > Chloroflexaceae > JAAUSQ01. The sequence goes on along the minus strand of JAAUSQ010000392.1, from coordinate 2,407 downwards.
TCAGCGGCGACCTGCAACAGGATGACAGCCAGCAGCCCATCATCACCGACATCACTACCGTCACGGGCATTGGCGACAATGCCTACCACGTCGTCAGCAGCGACGGCAACAATAACACCGCTCGGCTGGATGGCTTCACCATCACGGGCGGCAACGCGGATGCAATCAACCCGAACAATCGCGGCGGTGGGGTGTACAACAGCAGCAGCAGCCCCAGCTTGGGCAACCTTAACATTCGCGGCAACCGCGCCAACAACGATGGCGGTGGGGTGTACAACTTCAACAGCAGCCCCAGCCTCACCGATGTGACGCTTAGCAACAACCAAGCGATCAATGGCGGCGCGATCTACAACAACGGCGGCAGCCCCAGCTTTGAGCGGACAACGATCAATGCGAACACCGCTAGTAGTAGCGGGGGCGGGGTGTACAATATTACGGCGAGTGCCCGCTTTACCGATACGCTGATCCAAAGCAATACCACCAACGGCAGCGGCGGCGGCGTGTTTACCAATGGGGGCAGCCCAAGCTTCACTGATGTGCAGATCCGTGATAACGAAGCCGGGGGCAATGGCGGCGGGGTGGTGAGCGTTAATGACAGCCCTCGCTTCACGAATGTCACGATCAGTGGCAACACAGCAACCTTCGACGGCGGCGGCGTTGCCAATGCGATCAATAGCAGCCCCAGCTTCACCAACGTCACGATCAGCGGCAATACTTCCACAGGTGGCAATGGCGGTGGTATTGCCAACAACAACAACTGCAACCCCACCTTCACCAATGTGCAGATCAGCAATAACACGGCGAATGGCAACGGTGGTGGTATCTACAATTTATCCAATAGCACCGCGAGCCTCAGTGCCACCCAGATCCTCACCAACACAGCGGCGCGGGGTGGTGGCGTGTACAACGACGGGAGCAACCCCACCTTTACCAATGTGCGGTTCAGCGGTAACCGCGCCACCTTCACCAGCGGTGGCGGAGCCTCGAATACGAATAGCAGCAGCCCCACATTCACCAATGTCACGTTTAGCGGCAATAGTGCCAATACGAGCGGTGGCGGCGTAGCCAACTTGACCAACAGTACCGCCACCTTCGTGAATGTGCAGATCAGTGGCAATTCGGCGGGAACCGGACCCGGATTCGGTTCGGGTGGCGGCGTACTCAATGAGGATAGCAATCCCAGCTTTACCAATGTCACCATTGCACGCAACCGCGCTGGATTTAGTGGCAGTGGCGTATTCAACATCAACTTCAGCGACCCGACCTTTATCAATAGCATCATCTGGGGTGAAGCCACCAACCTTGTAGGGAACGCCAATAACAGCAACCCGACCTACCAGTACAGCCTCGTGCAGGGCAATAGTGCCACTACCCTCAACGCGAGTACTCCTAGTAGCAACAACAACTTCAATAGCACCAACCCGCTCTTCCTCAATCCTATCGCCACTATCAGTGCCCCCACTACGGCTGGGGATTATCGCCTTGCGCCTACCTCACCTGCTGTTGATGGAGGTGACAACACCGCCAATACCACCACCACAGATCTGGATGGCAACCCACGTGTGTTCAATACCACGATTGATCTGGGCGCGTATGAGGTGCAGACGCTACCGCTTGCTGGCATTATCTACGTAGACAAGAGCCGCCCCGATGATAGCGGCGACGGCTTGTCGTGGGCAACCGCCTTCCGCAATCTCCAGACCGCGCTCGCCTTCGCGGGGAGCGGCGCGGAAATCTGGGTGGCAGATGGCACCTACTCCCCCAACGAGGGTGCCGGGCAAACCGCCAATGACCGCGACGCGACCTTCAGCCTGAAGGATGGCGTGGCGATCTATGGCGGCTTTGCGGGTACGGAAGCCGCGCTGAGCGAGCGCGACGTGGCCGCGAATGTCGCCATCCTCAGCGGCGACCTGCAACAAAACGACACGCCTCCCTTTGGCAACAACGGCGACAATGCCTACCACGTCGTGAGCAGCGACGGCAACACCAACACCGCCCTGCTCGATGGCTTCACCATCACGGGTGGCAACGCCAATGGCAGCTTCCCGCGAAATCGCGGCGGGGGCATCTACACCGTCAACAGCAGTACGGCGCAGTTCCGTGCGCTAAGCATCAGCGGCAACACGGCGAGCGGCAGCGGCGGCGGGGTGTTCAATAACAACAGCAGCCCCAGCTTCACCAACGTCACCATCAGCAGCAACTCTGCCAACAGCGGCATCGGCGGCGGAGTCGTCAACCAGAATAGCAGCGCGACCTTCACCAATGTCATCATCAGCAGTAACACCGGCCATTCAGGGCGGCGGGGTCTTCAACCGAGGTGGCACGCCGACCGTTTACCAACGTCACCCTCAGCGGCAACACCGCGAGCGGCAGCGGCGGCGGGGTTGCCAACCAGAACAGTGCTGCA
>JAAUSQ010000391.1 GCA_012033195.1 Chloroflexaceae bacterium | reverse complement strand
CGGGCAGCGGGCCAGGGCGGGGCGAATAGGGGACAAAACCGTCACCTGCGATTGACGGTTTCGCTGCCCCGTGGCATACATCATCGGCCCATGCCGGGCGTATATCCCCCGCCGGGGCACGAAACTCGTTGATGCCTTTGACGATATCCAGCAAGGATTCGGTGCTGCTTTATGTGTCACCCATCCTCATGCCTCCGTTGTTGCTACACTGCTAGCGTGCCCGCTCCACGGTTCCATACTCCCCCGCTGCTACCACCCCCATCCCCATCCCAATCAGGTTGGTGTTGTGCGGACTGTCGAACGTGCGCAGCGGCTTGCCCCACCGCACCAGTTCGCGGCAGAACGCCTCGGTCTTGCTGCCGGGTGCCGCATGCACCACCAGCACCGTCTCGGCTAGCGCGGCCACCACCAGATTGCGTGTCAGGGCAGTTTCTTCGGTCATGCGGCGCTGCGTGGCGCTGAAGGGCGAGAGCAGCAGCACGCGCCCGTCCTGCAATGGCTGGCGATATTCCGGCGGGATGCGCCAGTGCTCGATGCTGCGGGCCGGACAGAGGATGAGCGGCTGCGTGCCGCGCAGCAGCGTGGTCAGGCATTCGCGCTCGACGGGCGAGTGAAAGCCGCTGACGACGGTGCGACCCTGCTGCCGAAGCTGTTCGGCCAGGTCGTGCGCCCGTAGGATGAGCGCTGCCGGACACTGGCTGGAACTGAAGAGCGCCAGTGCTGGCTGTTGCACAATGGCGAGGTTGCCGCGTGTGGTGAGCGTGGGCGGGGCATCCGCGCCGAGCCAGCGCCGCAGGGCGGGCGGGTAGGCCGGGTGCTCAGGGGTGAGGCTGTGCTGGTCAGTGCTGGCGCTCATTCCGTATCCATCCCCCGCTACACGGTCAACTCGCGGACGTGCAGTACATCGCGGCGGCTGACCGGGCGCACCTGATGCGCTTCGACGGTCACGACATCGAGCGTGCGACCACCGGCGCTGAAAATCTCAAGTTCATACCCCGCATGATCGCCGTGAATCATCACGACGGTACCCAGATCACCCGCTTTGAGGTCATGTTCGGGTAAATCTTCGGTCAATACGACTTGCTCATATTCTTGAATCATCAGAACCCTCCAATAAATAAGCTGTGACAAGGTGCGGTTGTGTGCTGTCGGTCGAGATAGGTCTTGTTGTAGGGCGTGGCCGAGCGCAGAATCACCTTGCTGTCGTTCTCCTGGATATACTCCTGAATAGCACGATAGCGTTTGCCCTCGCGGTTGCGGAGGTTGTGGCTTTCATCAATCAACACGAGGCGATAGCGTCGCAGATCGGGCAGGTCGCGGATCACCCGGCTGATCGGAAGCACCCGTGCCCGCAGCCGGTACTGGTCGCGGTAATCCTCCCACATCTTCGCCAGGTTTTTGGGGCAGATGATGAGCGTTTCCAGGTGATAATCGTCCTCAAAGATACGCGCCAGTGCCGTCGCCATCAGCGTTTTGCCCAAACCGACCACATCGCCAATCAACACACCGCCGCGTTTGTTAAGATGATGGGCGGCAATCTTGACCGCTGCGGACTGGTACTCGAAGAGGTGCGGGAAGTCGCGGGGGATACGAAAGGTTGAGAGGCCGGCGCGTGCTTCCTGCGACAGATGGTAGGCCATCTTGAGGTAGATGTGGTAGGGCGGGATCAGCTCCTCGCGGGCCCAACTAGCCTCAATAACCTGGACCAGCACCTCGGAGATATCGACGCACCAGCGGTCGTTCCAGCGATCCTCCGTCAGGTTACTGCTGCCCAAGTAGCCAGTAATCGGGTTATTGTAGTCCTCACGGAAGGCTAGATAAAGTTTGGCGTGCAGGGTGTGCCGCAGAAAGAGCTTGACCACCACCTGCTTGTGCCTGATTTGCTGCACCAGATGGAGCAGGGCGGCTTCATCGTTCCGCTGCCCCCCCAGTGCGTCACGAAGCTCGTCCCGGGGGTGCCGCTGCATGCCAATGAGCAGGCGGCAGCAATGACCAGGGCCACCTTGCCATCCATCAAAGGCAGCGGCGATCTGTTTCCAACCCCGCAGGTTGAAGTAGCCGACCGAAAAATCGGCACGAACAGCGGTGGTCAGGGTTTGTTGTAGGGCAGGCAAAAGTTCCTGGTCAATAGTATCAAAGATGCGTGGCATGATACAGAATGCTCCACGTGGATGTATGGTCAATAGACCTTGCCGCAATCCCAGACAGATGGGACACGCCCCCCGCAACTGGACGTCTGCTCCCCCACCTGTGATCGATGGGTGGGTACCTCTTTTTTTGTTGTCCGCGCGGAGCACACCAATATGCTGGTCAAGCATCCGCAGTTGTCCTCCCGAAGTGGCATCGGGCAGGCAGGCAACGTTCGCACCGGGAGAACGTCGATCCTGGTCTTATCAGTCAGGTGCAACCCCTGCTGCTGGGCGGTGTCCTGATCACCCATCGCGGAGCCGCTGGTTCATTTGCATCAACGCGATTATAGCATGCTGGGAGCGGGTGAGCACCCCCCTATCGCATCCCCTCCCGCCCAGCGCCTCGGCCCTCGCAGTGGCGCAGGTGCGCCGCGTGCTCTGCACAGTGCTCGCCGCCGAACGGAAGGTGTGCGTCTATACCTGCACCGAAGCGGCCTGGGGCGAGGCGGGCGGGGATGAACCGCGCCGCCGTCCCTGCAGCGTCCGTCCAGGTTCCTCGGCACCCCAACCGACCGGGCGTCCGTGCTTTCCGGGCGTCCGTGGCGTCCGTGCTTTCCGGGCGTCCGTGGCTTCCTGGTTCCGTCGCTTCTTGGCTTCTCTCGCTTCTTGGCAGCGTGGTTCCCTGGCACGCCGGCGGCCTGCGGTGGCTGCCCTGCGGCTTGGCCTGCGCTGCGCTGCGCTGCCTGCCCTGCGAACGCGGCAACGGGGCATCGGGGATGCGCCCCGCACGACCCGCGAAAACCACTCTATGTGCTGCGGTTTGCCGCACCCCATCACCCCGGCGGCGGCGCACTGTCTCACCACGGTCGCACCAATGCCGCTGGGTCGGTCTCACCAGCGTCTCAGCCCGGTGCCGCACGCACCGGGTGCGGGTCCACGCCGCGCAGGGAGTTACGTACAAATATCGGCATATTCAAAAGTGTGTCCGACGGAGGTGGGTGATGTCTGCACTGGCCCCACCCCGCCCCGGCGACCCCGCTGGGGAGATCGGGCAGCGCATCCTCAGGGCGGCCTGATATCCGCCCTGGTCGCCCTGGCGAGTATCACGACTGCCGCCCACGAAGTGGCCGCGCTCCTCGTCGAGGTGCGCCACGAGCGCACACACCACCTGACCACGTCCAACAGCGCATCCTGACCGCCCTGCACGCGGACGCGCTCCATGGTGCGACGGCGTTGCATGCTTCCGCTCCCCGGTCCGCAACGGGGAGCGGAACCGCGACACGCCCACGCCCGACCGCAGCACGGGCCGCCGTCCTC
>JAAUSQ010000390.1 GCA_012033195.1 Chloroflexaceae bacterium | reverse complement strand
CATCGGCCTGCACTGCTGCCTGTACGGCGGTGTCTTCGCTGCTCTCGCTCGACTGTTCGCGCATTGCCTCCCCAAGCGGCGCTTCGGTTGGCGCAACTTCGGCCCCGCTCGTTTCCGCCAGTGCTTCGGCGGTCGTTTCGGCGGGAGAATCGACCTCGACATGATTGGCGGTCTCTTCCACGGGGGTCGCGGTCGCCAGCGCAGCCAAGTCGTCAGGGGTCTGCGCTCCATCATCGGATTCGGCTTCAGTGGTGTCTGGTGCAGCACCCACCACCTGCTCGGCCTGCTCGGAGGACGTGGCTAGCTGCTGGTCTGCGGGCAGCGATGGTGTGGGTTGGTGCGCGTTTTCTAGATCGGTTGCATGATTGTCTGCAACATCATCTTCTGCCTGGGAATGCGCTGTATCGAGCACCTCGTTTTCATCCAACGGTGCTTCTGCAACCACTTCCCCCCTGCGGTGCTGATCGGTCATTACCAACGTTCCTCCTGCTAATCTTGCACTGTCTCATCCGCTATGCATCGATGTGCATGTTTTTCTTTAGTCACAGCATCTACTTCGGCATCATGTGCCTACCTGGTTCGTGGTCAGCGCTCGTGCTGCATCTGTTCGCGTACCATCTGGGCAAGTTTACCATCTTTCAGGTCATCCAGATGATAGTACGCCCCCTGCAAGTATTGCGCCAACTGCCGTGTCAGACCTCGGTCAAAGCTGCGCTGCTCCGTATCAATCGCTACAGCCCGGATCTGTTGTTCGGCGATAAACCGCGCCACCTGATAGGCTTCCTTCTGTGGAGCCATACTGCCCATTGCAACATTGGCCTGCCCATCAGTAATTAACACCAGCAATGGTATCACTTCCGGGTCTTGCTGTCTGGCACGCGACAGCACTTCATACCCCGTCAGCATCCCACGTGCCAGCGGTGTTTTGCCACCTGTTGGCATCGTCTTCAACTGGCGTTGCGCCAGTTCCACACTATTGGTCAGTGGCAGCAGCACGCTGGCATAGGTGCGCTGAAAACTGACCAGTCCCACGTAATCGCGGCGTTGGTAGGCATCGTGCAGCAGCGAGAGTATCGCGGCTTTGGTGGCCTTCATCCGCTCTTCGGCGGCCATGCTCCAGCTTGCATCGACTACAAAACAGACCGCATTGCGGGTACGTCGCACGCGCACCTTCTGGCGCAAGTCGTGGCGCTTGAGCAACACCCGGCGCGGCTTGTATTGTATACCATTATTGCGGGCTTCCTGTCGCCGTTGCTGCTGATATGGTGCTGCCTCGCGCAAGGTCGCATCCAGTGCCAGGTCGTTCACACGTGTTGCTCGCTCGCTGGTAATGTAGCGTCCCTGCTTGCGACTGGTACGGGTGCGGCTCCGGCGTCCACCTGCCCGTCGCCGCATCTGGTCGCGGTCGCCTTCAAGCTTTTTTGCCTGGAACGACTGCCCAATATCCTGGGCTTTGCCTTCCGGTGCTTTCTGCTGCTGGTCGCCCTGGCTATCGTTACTCGATGCGCCCTGTGCTGCCATGCCATCTTCGGCACTGCTGGCATTGGTATCGGTCGGCACGTTAATCAATTCTGTTTTTTTTTTTGCTATCGCCTGTGCTTCAGCGGCCTGCTGAATAGCCTGCGCCGATTGCTCGACGACCTCGGCAATGCGTTTGTCATCCACCAGCACCTCGGCGAACGGTTGCCGCCGCATACGGTGCGGCAGGGCAAGCTGTGCCGCCAGCCGGATATCGCCCGTCGTGAGATAGGTGCGCCCCGACCACGCCGCGTGCGTGCGGGCCGTCTCCAAGATGGTGAGGTCGGCGCGGTGCCCATCAACTTCAAGCTGCAACGCAAGGCTCGCCACAACTGCCATATCGGTGCGGGCTACCTGCACATGTGGCAATAATTCGCGGGCCATCCCGATCCGCCCCGGCAATTTCGAGATCGGCGGCGTGCCACTGCTCCATAAACGCGGCAGGATCGGATTCGTAGGCCATCCGCCGCTCGATCACCGCAACACGATGCTCAACCGAGTCTAGGCCCACAATATCCACCGCCAGACCGAAGCGGTCGAGCAACTGCGGGCGCAAATCGCCTTCTTCCGGGTTCATCGTTCCCACCAGAATAAAGCGGGCCGGATGCGAAATGCTAATCCCTTCGCGTTCTACTGTATTGACCCCCATCGCCGCCGCATCGAGGAGCACATCAACAAGGTGGTCATCAAGCAGGTTCACCTCATCGACGTACAACAGCCCACGATTGACCTGCGCCAGCAAGCCCGGCTCGAAGCGTCGTTCGCCTTCGGTCAGCGCGTGTTCGAGGTCAAGTGAGCCAACGACCCGATCTTCTGAGGCAGAAACGGGCAACTCGACGAGGCGGATGGGGCGCTCGATTGTTGGAAGCGCTTCGTCGGTGCTGCTGCGGCCCCGGCACACGGTACACATTCCGGCGGGGTGTGTGGGTAGACAGCTAAATGGGCAGCCTTCGACTACCGTGATCTGTGGTAACAGACGGGCCAACCCACGCACTGCGGTTGACTTGGCGGTACCTTTTTCGCCGCGAATCAGCACACCACCGATCCGGAAGTTGATAGTGTTCAGGATCAGGGCCAGCTTCAGGCGTTCTTGACCGACAAGGGCGCTAAATGGATATACTGGACGAATAACCGACATAACAACAAAAGTCCTCCGGTTCTAATGCTAACCAGAGGCATACGTGCATCCTTGATAGTTCAATTGTGTTTGCAGAAGCGATAACGCGCGGCACAATCACAAACAGCACGAATTTCATCTCCCTGCGAATTCAAGCCCATTTTCGCACAAAGTTGAAAAGAAGTCAAATGCGAATAACATCTGCCTGGCTTCGGAAGCCGCACTACTACAAGGCAACGCATAACCTCGGCCTGTTTATTATATCATTATCTCATCACATCGCTGCAAAGGTGATTATGCTATAATAGGAGCGCTTTTTGAAGTCCTCAGTTAGCTATTAGGATCGGGAGTTATCGCATTGGCACGGTTTAATCCTTTCAATGGTGTCTTTGGTGCCTTCAGCCGCGACCTAGGTATCGACCTGGGAACTGCCAACACACTGGTACATGTGCGCGGGAAAGGCATCGTGATCAGTGAGCCATCCGTCGTGGCAATCGACCGCAAAAGCAAAAAAGTGCATGCGGTTGGTGCCGAAGCCAAAGCGATGATTGGCAAAACACCCAACTCGATTATTGCTATTCGTCCGCTCAAAGATGGCGTGATTGCCGATTTTGATGTTGTCGAAAAAATGCTTGCCTATTTTATTCGCAAAGCGCACGAGCGCACCCTCGGATTGGTGCCCACCGCGCCCCCGCGTGGTGGTGGGGGTGCCGTCGGGCGTGACAGAGGTTGAGCGCCGCGCTGCCCGTGATGCCACCCTGAACGCCAATGCCCGCGAAGCCTATGTGGTAGAAGAACCTATGGCGGCAGCTATCGGGCAGGCCTGCCCGTCGCGAGCCG